>CAYMME010000230.1:8339-13770 GCA_964391465.1 uncultured Planctomycetales bacterium | reverse complement strand
ATGCTCTAAACGAAAAACTCGACCCCAGAACAGTTAACGGCGTTGCGTGGCACCCCGCGCGTGCAAACCGTGTACCCCACCACTGAAGTGGTGGGCCACCCATTGGGGGGATTACTTCGCGGTGCTTGCGCCGCTCCCGTAGAACCAGTCGATCGGGACCGAGCGGAAGCGTAGTGAGAGTCTTCCCGTCTTGTTGTTGCTGACGTAATAGCTCATGACGGCCCGGTCGCCGACGAAGATGAGGCTTGTGTATGCGTACGTCTGATCCTTGCGGGTTTCGATGTTGCGCTGGTGTTTCCAGGTCCTGCCCTCGTCGGTCGACACGGCCGCGGTCAAGGGTGTTCGTGTCCCGTGGTGATGGTGCTTGGGGTCGATGCTGTCGTTGAAGATCAGCAGCCAGTCGCCGGTCGACGAAATCCGTCGCAGCGTCGAGGGCGCTTCGGGCGCGGACGGCCCGAACGGTTCGGCCTTGCTCCAGGTGTCGCCGCCGTCGCTCGAGGTGGCGGCGTAATTGCGGCCGAGCTGCGTTCGCACCAGCATGAGCAGCGTGCCGTCGTTCCGCTCGATCACTTCCGGCTCCATGGCCCCGCGTTTCGGAGCGCCCACGTCACCGCGTCCGGCCCGCCACGTCTTGCCCGCATCGTCGCTGATGAAGCAGAGCGAACGGTAGTGGTTCACCTTGCGCGAGTCGGCCGTGAACGCCACCGGGCAGAGCAATCGTCCGGAGCGCAAACGCCGGACGCGGTCGTTGTTCATCACGTGGTAGCCCGGACGGTTCGTCACGCACACGGGCTCGGACCACGACTTGCCCTCGTCGCGCGACGTGCGTACGTAGACCTTCAGGTCGTCGTCTCCGTTCTTGACCAGGTAGAACAGACCGATCGGCCCGGCATCACCCGCCGACGCAGGCGCCTGCAACCGCGCGAGGCTCGCCGACATCACGTTCTTCTTACCCACGTTCTTCTGTACGACCACCGGCTCGGACCACGTCCGACCGCCGTCGTCCGACGTGATCGCGGCGATGTGCGCCTCCGAGTGATCCGCCCGGCCGCCGTAGAACCGCGTCGACGTCAGCAGCAACCGCCCGCCCGACAGCGCGATGATCGAGCCCTCGCTGTTGCGCGGCGCGGCTTCCGAGCCCGGAAACACATCCACGGCAGACCCCGGCCCGCCCGGCGATGCCGGAGCGACCGCGGCGTGAGTCCAAGCGGGCGATCCCAAACAGACGATGAGTCCGGCATACGCGTGCGTCACTCGTTTCATGGCTGCTCCTTGCCGATCCCCCCGGGACCGGCGCCGATTGTACTCCGATCAGCAGCGGCCGGCGCCTCGCCGGCCGAAACACCCGAGCCGCACGTGGGTGCCCCATCCTTCGCGGCAGTTTGCGAAGGGTGGGGGACGGATGTGCTGCCACCACACCAGTCTCCCTCCCACACACCGGCTGCCCTCCGGTCCGCGCGAGCATTCACGTCGGTCGACTCAGTCGCATGCGAGTTCGTTGATCGTTCGCAGCGCCTCTTCGATGTGCGCCCGCGGTCGGAGCTGCGCGGTGAAGATGTGCCGGATGACGCCTTCGCGGTCGATGACGTACGTGGTCCGCCCGGGCAGGAAGCCCAGCGTCGCGGGTACGCCGTAGCGTTTCCGCACTTCGCCGCCGGGATCGCTGAGCAGCACGAACGGCAGCTTGTGCTTGTCCGTGAACGATGCGTGCGACGCCTGCCCGCTCACGCTGATACCGATCACCTCGGCCCCGGCTGCGGTGAATGCTTCGTACTGGTCGCGAAACGTACAGGCCTGAACCGTGCACGCGGGCGTGTGGTCCCGCGGGTAGAAGTACACCACCACGTGTTGCTTCCCGCGGTAGTCGGAAAGATGAACGGTGCGCCCGTCCGCATCGGACAACGCGAAGTCCGGCGCCGCGTCGCCCACCGACAACCCACGTTCGCGAGTCGACGACACGTCAGTACTCCCATCACACGTCACCACGTGGGTGCCATGGCCAAGCCCACCGAAGGTGGGCGCCGCCATGCTTGTGGCCCCGCATGGCGATGCTTCGATTCCCCAACCAACATGCCTCACGCGACGGGGGGCGGCAGACCGTGTTTAACGTCATGCATGGCGGCGCTGCGCTTGGCCATGGCACCCTCCGCACGCGGCTACAGCCCTTTGCGGTGCAGCTTCAGCGGCTCGCCGCCGGCGGCTTTCCACAGTGCGGTCAGCGGCGTCAGCTCCTTGTCGATTCGCTCCTTGCCACCGGCGGTCTTGAGCAAGTCGACTTGGCGCGGCGCGACCATGGCCAGCATCTCCCGCACATCGAACTGCTCGAGCAGCCCGAAGCAGAAGAGCGAGGGGTGCCTGTCGTACTTGTCGTTCTCCTCGATCAGCAGCTTGAGGCTCGCAGGCAGGTCGACGGTGATCAGTCGTTTCACGGTATCCGGTTCGAGGGCGGCCGCGGCGAGGGCGACCACCGACGACGTGCGCCCGACGCCGACCAGTGTCACCGCGGAGAGGTTGTACTCCTCAATGCCCAGCCGCGCGGCGGCCAGAATCTGGGCGGCCTGTATGCCCAACGGCCGCAGACCGACCGTGCCGACCATCTGGCCGACGAAGCCCGGCCCGCGCTTCGGCCGGGCCTTGCACTCACCCACGAACAGGACGTCAAGCGACGCCACCATGAACCCCTTGTCGGCAAGCTTTCGCTTCAGGTCAGCCGCCCCGCCGCGCCCTTCGTCGGTGACGACGACGGCCATGCCGCGGGCCTCAGCGCCGGGCTTGCTCAGCACGATGGCGGGCAACGTCCACTCGTCCGTCTGGACCTCGTAGTGGTCGAGCTGATAGTCCCCGTGCTCGTCTCCGCCGGCCTCGCTGCCGTACCCCGTCATTCGCTTGTAGCGCAGCACCTCCGACAGCGCGGCGCGACCGCGCTCCTGCCACGTATTGAGCTTACCCACCGCGGGCAGCTTCTGCTTGGGCAGCGACTTCGCGGCCGCCAGGGCCAGCGATGGGAACGTCGCGTTGTCCTCCGGGAGCGGCGACGACAGCTCATCCTTTGTGCGCACCTCGTCGTCGGACTTGATCTCGTCGTCGACGCGCTTGTCCGCCGGCAGCCAGTGGCGATTGGCAAACCGGTAGAACTGCTGGCGGTTGTCGAGATCATAGTTGTGCGTGCCCGGCTCCTTGTTGTTGTGAAACGCGAACGAATCCTCGGCCTTGAACAGCTTGTAGAACGGAATCACCGGCGTGTAGACCGACGGCTTGGCCCGCTCCGTCGCGAAGCAGCAGTTGTCCTTCTCGTTGTAGATCAGCAGGGCCGGGCGCGGCGCAAGCATGGCGGTCAGGTGCGAGTAGTCGGCGATGCGGATCAGGTCGCTGGGGTTCTGCTCGAGGTCGCCGACATCACCGTCGTTGTGCACACGCGGCTCGAGGCCGCTGTAGCCGGCGTTCGGCGCACACAGCCGCACCCGCTCGTCAAGCGACGAGATAATGATGGTCTGCCACCCGCCGCCGGAGAGCCCGGTCACGCCGACGCGCTCGCGGTCGGCGTTCGGATGGTCGCACAGCACATCGAGGCCGCGCTTCATGCTCATGAAGAACACGCCGAGCCCGCTCCGCCCGCACAGGTCGAGGTAGGCCAGGCGGTGGTGGGAGTAGCCGACTCCCGAGAGCTGGCCCATGCCGATCCACTCGGGGTTCAGGGCGAGGATGCCCCGCTTGGCCAGGTTGATGCAGCGGATCTGCTTGTAGTCGATCGCCTTGCCCTCGGCGCCCACGTGGCCGTTGGTGTTGTAGACGACCGGCACCTTGCCGCTGAGCTTGGCCGGTTCGTAGAGCAGCGCGGGGATCCACAAACCGGGATAGCCCTCGTACAGCAGTTTTCGGATGCGGTAGCCCTTGGCGGTGTCGATGGTGTCAAGCCACTTGACCTTCGGCTTGGCCTCGATCCATTCGGCCGGCGTGCCGCGGTAGACGACCTCGTCGAGGATCCGCTGCCGAAGATCGCGAGCCGTCGCCGTCCAGTCCTCGGCCCGCTCGGGGCACGTCAGGGCCGGAATGCGTTTGAGGATCGCCTCCTCGATCTCCGTCCGGGCCGTCTCCGCCCCGATGATGGGCTCGGCAAGGGCGGCGACGAACGGATCGACCGGCTTCTTCTCCTTTTCCGCGTTCTCGGCGGCAACAACCACGCCGGCGATGACCGGCACCAACACGCACGTGAACAAATGCTTCATGCTTTGGCCTCCATCAGTCCTTCTGGGCAACGGATTTGCACGGAAAAGCCTAACCGAGCGCCGAGCGTTCGACAATCAGGCACGCGGCGCGGCTGAGTGCGTAGGACGGTGCTCCACCCTCGCCCGGCGACGGCTCATTTGTTTGGCGGGTTGTAACGGCCCCGCAAGTCCCGCGACCATAGAGGTGCGACACAATACTCCGGCACGGGAGATGCACCGGTCATGACCGATCCGACCGCCATCGTTGAAGCCCATTCGGATGCCGTATGGCGGACGGTCTACCGGCTGCTCAACCACCGTGAGGATGCGCTCGAATGCTATCAGGAGACGTTTCTCGCCGCCCTCCGTGTCTCGGCCCGCGACGACGTCCGCGACGCAACCGAACCGCCGACGGCTCAGTAGCCGGGTACTCGGTGCCCCATGCTCCCCGGGACCCTGAAGGTGCGCTCAAGTGCAATCAGGCCCGGCGCCTGGCTCCGGGATTCTCACAGCCCCGCAGACGGGGTGCATCTCAAATTCGGTGGCAGCCGGGTGCCACGGGCAGCTTGCCTGCCCGTGCTCACCACACCTGGACCGCGGGAAACACTGGCGGGCAAGCCGCCAGTGGCACCCATCACGTGTGGTGGTGCCACGATTCATGAGATGCACCCCCGCAGACGGACGATTGGCTACTTGACGCGCTAATAAGCCACCAATAGGCTACTCGCGTGAAAGGCGGTGATTCATCGTGCTCACGCTCAGGCCAGAACGATTACGGGACCTTTCGCTGCCGATCGGCACGGGCTGGCTGCTTGCCGATTGCATGGAGGCGCGCGGCAAGCAAGACCTGTGGATGCGGCAGAAGCCGGAGGCCATAGAAGCGCTCCGCGAATTGGCCATCATCCAGAGCGTCGAATCGTCCAACCGCATCGAGGGCGTGACGGTCGCCTCGGACCGCTTGCGACCGCTCGTGCTGGGAAGAGCGAAGCCGCGCGACCGCTCGGAGGAGGAGCTGGCCGGCTATCGTCGTGCGTTGGAGTGGATCTTCACCCGCAAACGCACGGTCGCCGTTACGCCAACCGTCATTCAGCATCTGCACAAGCTCGCCCAGCAGGGAGCTGGAGACGCCGGGATGCTCAAGACACGCGACAATGAGATCATCGAGATCCTCCCAACCGGCAGGCGCCGAGTCCGTTTCAAGCCCACACCGGCTGCGCAAACGCCCA
>CAYMME010000230.1:0-8329 GCA_964391465.1 uncultured Planctomycetales bacterium | reverse complement strand
TGTGTGATGCGTACGAACACGTCTGCGTGGATGAGGCGCTGCCTCCACTGCTGAGCGTCGCTACGTTCGTGTTTGACCTTCTGTGCATCCACCCGTTTCGTGACGGGAACGGCCGCGTATCGCGTCTGGCGACCGTCCTGTTACTTCAGCAGCATGGCTTTCAAGTTGCACGATTCGTGAGTCTGGAACGGTTGATCGAACAGCGGAAGGAGGACTACTACGCCGTCTTGCAGCGATGCTCGAAGGGCTGGCGCCCGGGCAAGAACGAGATCGTGCCGTGGTGGAACTTCTTTCTTGGCATCCTGCGGAGCGCGTACCAGTCATTCGAAGACCAGGTTACATCATCCAGGTCGCGATTGGGCAAGACCGAACTCGTCCGGCAGGCCGTGCTCGCGCAACCGGAATCGTTCACACTGGCCGATATCGTCGCCCAGGTACCCGTCGCCAGCTCGCAACTGATCAAGAAGGTGTTGGCGACCCTGAAGAAGGACGGCCAAGTGCAAGTCGTCGGCCGAGGCCGCGGAGCATTCTGGCGTGTGATTCGTTGATCCTCCACGGACGGGGGGCGGCAGGCACGGCGCGTCACTCGTGCGAGATTGCTGTCTCGCACCAGCCAGATGGACAATGGGCTACCGGACGCCCGAATAGGCTACCAATGGGCTACCCGCGCGCAGTAGCGGTCGCACACCCACGCACACTGAGCTACGAGGCACTCTCGTCCGCGACGACGAAGTTGTCTCGGTGGATGATCTCGTCGTAGGGCTTGTCGCCCAGGATGCCGGCGAATTGGGTCGTGCGCAGGCCCTTGACCGCATCGACATCCGGGGCGCCGTAGTTCGTGAGGCCGCGCCCGACCTGCCGGCCGTGGGTGTCGACGACCTCGATCACGTCACCTCGCTGGAACCGCCCGCTCACGCTGACGACGCCGGTGGCAAGCAGGCTTTTGCCGCCGCGGTGCAGCGCCCGGGCGGCGCCGTCGTCGACGGTGAGCTTGCCCGCCGGCCGGACGGTCAGGCCGATCCACCGCTTGCGCGACGACAGCTTCTTCGGCGACGGCACGAACAGCGTACCGAGCGGCTCGCCGTCGAGAATGCGCGGCAGGATGTTCTTCACCCGGCCGTTGGCGATGAGTGCCACCTCGCCGGCGTCGGTGACGATCTTGGCCGCCTCGAGCTTGGTGGCCATGCCGCCCGTGCCCAGCGCCGAACGCTGCGACGTGGCCAGCCCCGTGACATCCTTGTCGACCCGGTGCACGACCTCGATCCGTTCGCCGCTGCGGTCCAGCAGGCCGTCGATGACCGTCAGCACGATCATCATGTCGGCCCGCAGCAGGTTCGTGGTGTAGGCCGCAATCAGGTCGTTGTCGCCCAGGCGGATCTCGTCGACGGAGACGGTGTCGTTCTCGTTGATGATGGGAATGGCGGGCAGGTCGTGCAGCGCGGCAATGGTGTTGCGGATGTTCAGGTAGCGCGTGCGGTGCTCGAAGTCGCTTCGCGTCAGCAACACTTGCGCCGCGTGCAACCGGTGCTGCTTGAACGCCGTCTCGAACAGACCGATCAGCGCGGGCTGGCCCATTGCGGCCGCGGCTTGCAGCAGGGGCACGCTCTTGGGCCGGGCGCTCATGCGCGATACGCCCATCCCCGCCCCGATCGCGCCCGACGAGACCACCGTGATGTCGAGCCCGCGGCGACGCAGCCGCGCGATCTGGCCGGCGATCTCGCGGATGTACGGACGGTCGAGCCGCCCGTCGGATCGCGTGAGCAAAGCCGTGCCCAGCTTGACCACGATGGTCCGGGCCGAGCGGATGATGGTTTCGCGAACCTTCTGTGCAGGCATGGGTGCTGGTTGCTCGTCAGGTCATCGCGGGCCCGCCGCGGCCTGCGGCTGCGTGCGGGAGAGTATATCGAGCAGTCGCGTCACGGTGCGGTCCGTGCTGCCCTGGTTGTCGAGGACCACCTGCCGGGCTGCGGCCCCCACGCGCCGGCAGTAGTCCGCGTCGGCCAGCAGCGACTCGACCACGCCCGCGACCATCCCCGCGTCGGGCGCGGTGAGCATGCCGCCGCCGTCGATCAGCTTCTGGGCGGCCACGGGGAAGTTCCAAGTGTGCGGACCGCAGACCACGGGCTTGCCCAGGGCGGCCACCTCCATCATGTCCGAGCCGCCGCGCGGGATCAGCGTCCGGCCGATGAAGACGACCGACGCCAGGCTGTAGAGCTTCCGCAACTCGCCCATCGTGTCGCAGAGGAAGACGGCATCGCGGTCGAGGGGCAGGGGGGCCGGGGTCGCGCCGTCGGGGTGGGCGCTGCGTCGCACGCACGTGTACCCGCGCCGGTCGATCAACTCGGCCACCTCGTCGAACCGCTCCGGCTTGCGCGGGACGATGGCAAGCTGGAGATCCGGGTACTGCTCACGGATGGTGGCGTAGGCGTCGAGCAGGCTGGCCTCCTCGGTGGGCCCGGTGCTTCCGCACACGAGCAGCGGCCGGTCGCGAGCGATTCCCATGGCCGCGGCCACTGCGCCGGCCCCGTCGACGGCGTCGGTCACGGCCGCGGTGTCCCACTTGAGCGAACCGGTGATCTCGACCTGTTCGACCGGCACGCCCATGCGCCGGAACCGGGCCGCGAAGATCTGGTCCTGTGCACAGACCCACGTCAGGCGCGAGAACATCCGCCGGGCCAGCGGAGCGATGAACCCGAACCGCCGCGCCGAGTGCTCGGTCAGGCGACCGTTTGCCACCACGACGGGAATGCCCGCCCGCCCGGCCAGGGCCAGCAGGTTGTACCAGACCTCGAGCTCCATCAGCACGATCATCGCGGGCCGGATGCGCTCGAGCACGCGCCGCACGACCAGGCTGAAGTCCAGCGGGTAACGGAACACCGAGTGCTCGCCGTAGAGCTGGCACGCCCGGGCGTAGCCGGTGTCGGTGGTGGTCGAGACGACGACGTCGAGCGGCGTCCCGGCCTCACGCAACTGGGCAACGAGCTGCCGCGTCGCGTTCACCTCGCCCACGGAAACCGCGTGGATCCAGATGCAAGGTGCATCCCCCGCGCGAGCGTCGACCCCGCCGAACCGCTGCCCCCAGGCCCCGCGGTGCTTCTTCTGCACCGCCACCTGATACAACAGCGCCGGCGAGTAGGCCAACGCCCCGCATGCATAACCCAGATCCACGAGGACGCTCATGCCGAGATGATATCACCGCCGCAACCGCGGACAACTGCTGCGATCGCCGGTGGGCAACCAGCCCCGCAAGGGGCGATAGGCAATAGCCGAGGGCGCAAAGCCCTGGGGCGGCCACCGGGGTCCGTAGCGGCCTGCGCCTCGCAGGCCGCCCGGCCGGGGGGCCGCCGGCCGCTACGGTGTTCGGCGGACGGGGCGGGTGCCGATGGGTAGAACGGGCGCCGATGGGTAGAACGGGCGCCGATGGGTAGAACGGGCGCCGATGGGTAGAATACGATGATGCACATGAAAGCTATTGGTGTTGCGGTACTCGTTTCGATGGCGCTGGTCGGCTGTCGGCCGGCCGAATCGCGGGAGCGGGGCTCGACCAAGCGGCCCAAGACCGCGCGTGCCTCGAAGAAGCCCACCAAAGTGAAGCAACGCACGAAGCAGAGAGTCTCGATGTCCAATTACGATATCGCGCCGCTGTCGCGCAAGCAGGTCAAGGAGCTGGCCGCCAAGCTCGACCGCGAGGCCTTTCGCATCACACAGAAGGCGGGCACGGAACGGGCGTTCTGCGGCACGCTGCTCGACAACAAGAAGGAAGGCGTCTACTGCTGCGTGGTGTGCGGGCTGCCGCTGTTCTCCAGCGAGCACAAGTTCAAGTCGGGCACGGGCTGGCCCAGCTTCTACCGTGAGTTCGATCCCGCCCACGTTGCCCGCACAGAGGACCGCGGCCACGGCATGGTGCGGGTCGAGATCAACTGCACGCGCTGCGACGCGCACCTCGGGCATGTCTTCAGCGACGGCCCGCCCCCGACGGGCGAGCGGCACTGCCTGAACTCCGCCTCGCTCAAGTTCTTCGAGAAGGGGCAGGAGCTGCCGCCGGAGAGCCGACCGCTGAAGGTCGAGACGGCCTACTTCGCCGCGGGTTGCTTCTGGGGGGTCGAGCACTACTTCCAGAAGGGCGAGGGCGTCCTCGATGCGGTCAGCGGCTACATGCAGGGGCAGACGGAGAACCCGTCATACAAGCCGGTGTGCACGGGGCAGACCGGACACGCGGAGACGGTGAAGGTCGTGTACGACCCCGAGCGGATCACCTTCCGCCGGCTGCTCGAGGCGTTCTTCGTGATGCACGATCCGACGCAGCTCAACCGCCAGGGCCCGGATGTCGGCACGCAGTACCGCTCAGGCATCTGGTACGCCAGCGACGAGCAGAAGCAGGAGGCCGAGGCCTACATCAAGGAGCTCTCGTCGCGCAACCCCTACCGGCTTCGCAAGATCGTCACCCAGGTCGAGCCGGCCAAGAAGTTCTGGCTCGCCGAGGACTTCCACCAGGACTACATCGCCAACACCGGCCGGAGATGCCACGTCAAGAACCCGTGGTGATGACGCCGTCGACCGGCGGCCACGGTGACTTCCGCCAGGACAGTGAAGAGGAGGGGGGCAGGCAGGAATGGCATGAAGCGAACGCTTCCAGCTTCGCTGCAATCGCGCTGGCCCCAGCGTCGTTCGACCGTCGGGCCACAACGCCATCCATAGCGGCACCCTCGTGGAGTGTCTCAGGCTGAGAGCATTCTTTCCGAACCGTCCCGATGTGCATCGGGATGAGGGAGCGGCGATGCTTCGTCCTGCCGCGGCCGCTTCCTGACGGGCGCGGTTCGGATCAGATGAGCCTCGACAACCCTGAGACACTGCCCCCGATTCGTCATTCGGCAGAGCATGTGCACGTTGAAGAGCGCGCCGGAGTGTTGTGGGCGACTGGACGGTGCCGGGCGTGCCTCGCGAATCACGGGGCGCTGGGCTGGGTCACTCTCTTTCGCGCTTCCATGTAGCGGCGGGCGGCGGCGACGCCCTCGGCGTTGGGGCGAAACTCCTGCCCGAGGATCTCGCCGTAGGCGAGTGCGGCCAGGCGTGCGTTTTCGCCTTGGTGTTCGAGCCAATGCATCGCGACGGGCAGGCCGGCCTGGTCGCCGAACCGACCCAGGGTCGCCGCGGCTCGGAGCTGCACGGGGGCCGAGTCGTTGCTGAGGCGGGTCTTCAGGGCCGGGAGGGCCGTCGTGATGTCCAGGATGTTGACCGCGGCGATTGCGGCCAGACGGACATCCTCGTCTGCGTCGGCGAGCGCCTGAATCACCGTACCGGCCGCGGCTTTTCCACCCACATCGATGAGGGCTTCGAGGGCCCGGGCTCGAACCATCTCGTCACTCGACGTGGCCATGCCGAGGATAGCCCGTCTGGCCTCTTTGGAATAACCGGCCGTCGCGCGGGCGACGGATAGCGTGTTCAGCTTCTTGGTTCGGGAGCTCTCGGACCCAGGTGCGTTGCCGGTCGCTTGTGCGTCCGCGCTCGCAACTTCGTCCTCGCCCGGCGCCAGCGCGTGTCGGCGGGCGCCCGGCTGGAGCTGGACCCCCAACTCGAACCAGGGGCCGTGAGCGCGGCGCGCGAACACCACCTTGCCGGCCAAGTGTGACGCCGGTCCGTCGGTGAGCGACAGGATGAGATACACCGGGTCGCCCACACGGAACCAACGCTTGACGAGCACGGCGATGCCGCTTCGGGAGATGTTCCGCGTCCGTCCCGCCGTCTGCTCAATCGCGGTGCGGTCCGCCCCGAAGTAGCGGACGATGCACTCGGTGCGGAAACGATGGCGGGCCTGCCCGCGGTGATCGGCATGCGAGCCGTCCGGAGCGCCAACATGCGTGTCCAGCGCGTCGAGAAGCGTCGCGGTGACCTGCTTCTCGGCCTCGGGCAACTCCGGTGATGTGGCCGGTTCGACGGTGCTCATGAGTTCTCGGACCTACGCGCCGGAGGTACGGCAGCCGCCCGGCGGGGCGGGACCGCGCGTATCTCTGCTTTCTCTTCGGAGCGCGGCGGCCTTGGGTTTCGTTTGGTGCTTCGCGTGCGACCGAAAACCACTTTCCCCGGGGGCGTGAGCTGATCAGAGAGATGGCCACAAGACCGGATCGTATCTGGGGTGGTGCCCGAATCGACACGATATAGACAGCAGTGTGAACTGCGGGAACGCCGAGTAATCGGATCTGGAGACCCGGCAAGTGCAACCGATAAAAGTCGGCAATATCACGTCGGTGGACGGGGCGAGCGTCAAGGTGCTCGTGACCGCCGAGGATCTCGTGGTGGAGCACGAAGGTGAGATTCACCGCATCGGTCAATTGGGAAGCTACGTGACCGTCCCCCTCGACGCCAACACGCTCGTGGGCATGGTCACGGCGATCGAGCGGCAGATGCCGGTGGCCGCCGACGTCGAGCCTCCCACCGTGATGGCGATTCAGTTGTTGGGCACGATTCGCAACCACGTGTTCCACCGCGGCGTCAACGAGAGCCCGACCGTGGGCGACGACGTGTGGGTGGCGGCCCAGCGCGACTTCGAGGCCATCTTCGGCACGTTCGACGCGATGCTGGCCGGCAGCCCGCACCCGCGAAGCTTCACGCTGGGGAAGTTCGCCTCGGACACGGACTTCGAGGTGAAGGCCCTGGGTAAGGAGTTCTTCTCGAAGCACGTGGCCGTCATGGGCAACAGCGGAGCGGGCAAGAGCTGCTGCACGGCGAAGGTGCTTCAGGAAGTGCTCGAGCTGCCCGAGAGCCAGGTGATCATGTTCGACATGCACGGCGAATACCGCCGGGCCTTCAGCGACGAGGACGGCAACTGCAACCCGAACGTGACCTACCTGACCGATCGTGATCTGGTTCTCCCGTACTGGCTGCTCCGTTACGAGGAGCTCGACGCGCTGTTCGTGGACCGCAACCAGCCGGAGAACACGACCAACCAGGAATCGTTCCTGAAGTCGGCCCTGACCGAGTACCGCCGGCGCACCGCCGCGGACATCGGCCTCGAGGCCGAGTTCACGGTCGACACGCCGATCTACTACTCGCTCGAACAGCTCAAGACCTACGCCGAGAACCTCAACGACTCCCGGTACGTGGTCAACACCGATCAGTTCGCGTTCTCGAAGCTGGCGCTGAGGAACCTCAAGCCGAAGGAGCAAGAGGAACTGATGCTCACGCAGCGCTGTGACTTCAAGCGCGGCAACCCCGAGGGCGAGACGCCGCACGCGCTGTACTACGGGCGACTGTTGGGTTTGATCAACAAGATCGACACGCGTCTGAATGACCGGCGCTACGACTTCCTGCTCAAGCCGATCCAGCAGGCCAAGCGGTCTCCGTTCTTCCGCGACATGCTGCGGGCGGACGCTTCGCCCGCCGAGCTGTCGGGCGCGCTGGCGCACCTGATCAAGCTGATGACGGGCCGGATGAACCCGCGCAAGAATCTGACCATCATCGACCTGTCCGCCCTTCCGTTCGACATCGTGGACGTCACGGTGGCCGTGGTCACGCGCATCCTGTTCGACTTCAACTTCTGGTGTCCTCCCGACGATCGCCACCCGTTGCTGCTCGCGTACGAGGAAGCTCACAACTACATCCCGCGCGAGCCGCGGAAACGGTCGTTCGCCCGGCTGGCCGTCGAGCGAGTGGCCAAAGAGGGCCGGAAGTACGGTGTCAGTGCGATGATCATCTCGCAGCGGCCGTCGGAGCTGTCCGAGACCGTGCTCGCCCAGTGCAACTCGATGCTCGTGCTGCGGCTGAACAACCCCGACGACCAGGAGTACGTGACCAAGGTCGTGAGCGACCAGTTCGCCAGCCTGGTGCGTATGCTGCCCGTGCTGCGACCCGGTGAAGGGTTCGTCATCGGCGACGCGGTGCTGATGCCGATGCGGACACTCATCGACCTGCCGCGCAGACTGCCGCAGAGCGGCGATGTGGACTACTTCAAGCACTGGTCGCTCGACACGCCCGGCGGCGACACCGACGGCGTCATCCGGCAGTGGTGGACACAACACCGCGGCGCGACCACGCCTGCGCCCGTCGAGATCGCCCCGCCGGTGTCCGAGACGCCGACCGCCGATCTCGATCTGCGGCCTCCCGTCCCCGACCGAGCCCACGTCGGGGTCGAGCCGGATCTCGATCCGACGGAGGCCGATGCCGCCCAGCTCCGCCGCAAGGCCGCCGTCACCGCCCCGCGAATCCGGCAGATCATTCGTTAGGTAGAGGGTTCGGGGTTCAGGGTTCAGTCGACGGGCCGCGTCAGCATCTCTCAACTGCTCACCTGTTCACCTGCTCCACTGCTCTCGCGGCCAGGGGCCGCGCGGGGTTC
>CAYMME010000229.1:0-13784 GCA_964391465.1 uncultured Planctomycetales bacterium | reverse complement strand
GAGGAAGTTCCGCCCGGCCGCGTGAGTCGACGGCTTCTTCAACGGGCTGCTAGCGATGCCGGCGGCTCCGTCAAGGGCGTCCTGCAGGTCGTTGAACGCGGTGGCCCAGGTTGAGCCGTCCCCGCCAGCAGGGGCGCTCGCATCGACGTGCAGAGTCGTCTGGCCTCGGGCCGCCACGCCTGCGGCCAGGACCGTAACCAGTGCAAGGCGACCGATTCGCGCGATGAACATGATGCGTTCTCCTCGTTTGCTCCCGCACCCTGCGGGAACCGAATTCCCGGGGTCGTAGCAGCACGCGCCCGGGGCCGGGGGGCGACCCCGGGGCGTGCCTCGCACGACGCTCCCACGTCCGCCGCTACTGCGGCTTCCACCTCTGACAGCGAAAACCAGCCGAAAGCGCAACGCGCTTTTTTCGGTTTTTTTTCACAGGCGTCGCGCCTCGCCGATGGGACGCAAGGAGTTCGCACATAACCAGTTGTTGGCGCTAGACTTATCCATCCACGTGCCGGCCCGGCGGCGTCGCACGTCCCGCGATCCCATCCCGATGCACCTCGGGTTCGGGACGTCACGGTGGCGCGTGAGCCTCGTCGATGTTGAGACGCTACACTGGTGGGCGAACCGACCCGCTTGACCGCTGGAGAGACCCATGCAACACAAGCTGTCTTGCCGAATGCTGACCGTTGCGTTGATCGTACTCGGCGCGGGGTCCGCGCTGCGATCGGCTGACAGGTACTACGGCGAGCCCGTGGCCCTTCGGGGCCGGCATGTCTACTTCACGAGTTGGAAATACGTCCGGCAGGGCGGGTTCGCCTGGCGGATCGAGCCCGACCCGAATGCGAAGGAGGAATCGGCCGGCGCTTGGTTGCAGGGCGACAGCACGCGCCCGGCGCGCTTCGAGACGATCGACATGCCGCGCGGCATCCGGCTCGTCGCCCAGCCGGCGGAGAAGGTTCCGTTCAAGCCCGGACAGATGGCGGCCTCCGTCTTCGACGAGGGCAAGTACAAGGCGTGGTACACGATGGGTCCCTGCGCCGAGCCCGAGCCATACAGCACGAAGGACAAGATCCTCCCCGGTCACAACGCGCACGTGTGCTACGCCGAGTCGGAAGACGGCGTGACCTGGACCATCCCCAAGCTCGGGCTCTTCGAGTACGCCGGAAGCCGCGAGAACAGCATCGTCTTCCGCGGCGACCTGAACGGCTCGACGCGCGGCTGGCACGGCGGCAGCGTCTTCGTCGATCCGTCGTCGGACGACGAGCGCTACAAGATGGTCTACCTGGGTCTGATCACCGACGCGGAGTGGAGCGCGTTCGAGGCCAAGTATCCGGGTGAGGCCGACACCATGGCCCGACGCCAGGACGTGGGCGGCTATCGCTGCGTGGTCGCCTTTTTCGGGGCCGTCTCGCCCGACGGCAAGCAGTGGCGCTCGCTGCCCGAGCCGCTCGCGATCCAGCACGCGGACACGATCAACACGTGCTACTACGACCTCGATCGCGAGCAGTACGTCGCGTACGTGCGCACGTGGCAGGTGAACCCGAAGGCACCCGGCACCGAGTCGCAGAACCCGGACAGTTGGATCGGCGTCGGCCGGCGTTCCATCGGCCGGGCGGTCAGCGACGACTTCCGTCACTTCAGCAAGCCCGAGGTCGTGGTGACGACCGGCGCCGACATGGCCCCGAGCCACCTGTTCTACACCAACGGCAAGACGACGCTTCCGGACTGCCCGGACAACCACGTCATGTTCCCATGGCTGTGGGAGCTCGAGCGCGACGGCGGTTCGGTCTGGCTGCTGTCCAGCGCGGACGGTTGGGTATGGTCGAAGGTGCCGGGCGGCCCGGTGGTCGAAGGCGGCCCGGTGGTCGAAGGCGGCCCGCCGGGCTCGCGCGACGGCGGTCTCGTGGTGTGCAGCGGGAACCTGCTCGCCTGCGCCGACGGCAAGTGGGGCATCACCTACAGCGGCGGGCCGATTCCTCACAAGTATCCCGGCCGCGACATCAGCAAACGCAAGGGGCTGTTTCCCGGCATCGAAGGCGTCTCCGGCCTGGCGATGTGGCCGGAGGGCAGGCTGGTGGCGCTCCAGTGCGACGAAGAGGGTGAGTTCGCGACCGTGGCCATAGTGCCCCCGGCCGACCGGATCCGGCTCAACGCCGTGATCCCGCCCACCGGCTACATCAAGGTGGCGGTGCGGTTGTTCGGCGGAGGTGATGCCCCCGGCCGGTCGTTCGAGAAGACCGACCGGCTAATCGGCGACGGACCGGACATGCCCGTCACCTGGAACGGTGAAGAAGACCTCAAGCACGGCGGACGCCCGGTCATTCTGCGCTTCCAGCTTCGCCAAGCGAAGCTGTTCGGAGTGCAGTTCTATTGAGGGGGACGGCGGAGGCGATGAGGGATGAACGATGAGAGATGAAAGACCGGTGGCTCCTTCGGTACGCCATCCGCCCCCTCCTGCTCACCTGCTCTACTGTTCACCTATCTCGCGGCCGCAAGGCCGCGCCCCGATCCCCGTTCCCTCTTCCCACGCCCGCTGCTATGCTAATCTCATCCGAACGAGGCACACCATGCGATTGGATCGCGGGCAGATCGAGGTCGTTGACGACGAGATGGCTGCGGTGCTGCGCGGCAAGACCGGGGCGGAGCGTCTGAAGATTGCCAGTGCGATGTACTCATCCGCGCGACGGATGCTCATCGGCATGCTGCGCGCCGAGCACCCGGACTGGAGCCCGGAGCAGGTCAACGCGGAAGCAGCGCGGAGGCTGTCCCATGGAGCAGTCTGAGCTGCTCCGCTACGTTGTCGAGCGGCTCGGTCGCGACGATCTTCTTCGGCGAGCCGCGATTCACGAACGACATCGACATCGTCGTCGCCCTGCCCACAGATCGTATTGACGCGTTTTGCCGGGCGTTTCCCGCATCCGAGTTCTACCTGAGTGAAGAGGCTGCGCGGCAGGCAGTGGAACAGCGCAGCCAGTTCAACATCATCCATCCGACATCGGGCCTCAAAGTCGATGTGATCATTCCGCAGGACACGCCGTTCGATCAGAGCCGGTTCGCGCGAGCAACGCGCGTCAGGCCCGCGGAGGGCTACGAAGCTTCGTTCGCATCCGTTGAAGACGTCATCATCAAGAAGATGGAGTACTACGAGGAGGGGGGCCCCGAGAAGCACTTGCGCGACATCACGGGCGCGCTGAGAATCAGCGACGGCCGTGTGGACCGCGCCTACATCGCCGAGTGGGCGTCGCGCTTGGGTCTGGATTCCACCTGGCGGGTCGTACTGAGCCGGGCGGAGGAATAGCGTGCTCGGGTCGGATTGCCCGCCATGCCGGAAGTGATGAGGAATGAAGGATCGCCGGGCCCCTCGGCTCGACATCCCTCATCCGCCCCTCGATCCCCTTCTCCTTCGGCATCAACTTCTACTGACACGAAGCCTACGTGAGCGCTCGGCGACGTGCTCGCCTCCGGTCGAGCGCGGTTTGCCCCATCGCATGTTCTCGAATGTGCCCGCGTGGGTCGGCGCTGTCGATCTCGAGTCCGGGGGTGCGACGCCCGACCGCGCATCCCCCTCGAAGCACACTACTTACACGTTGCACCGGGACGGGTGCAGGCCTCGCCCTTGATTCGCATCAGAAAAGCCGTGTTCAGAACCGCCGTTCGATATCGATACGTGTTGCCGGGGCGTGTCTGTGCATCAATGCGGACCGGTGATTGTCGCAGAATGACGGTTCACGTGCCCTGACCGGGCGACGGTATCGTGTCGCTTCCGGGAGGGCAATCGGGTCGGTATCAAGCAATCCGTTGTCAATCCTCGCGGGTGGTTCCGTGGCGCGGTGAGGTGGAAATCAAATGCGCGAAGACGGTGGTGCAGGGCTGCGCTGACGCCGTATGGCGTGCGCGTGAGCGCTACCGGCTTTCGTTCCTGCGCGGAGTAAGCAAGAACCATGATCATGAAGACGAATCCCGGAATGCCCGCGGCCGCGCGTCTGTGGCCCTGGTGCGTATGGGCCGTGTTGGTTTCCGCCTCGACCGCTTTGGCGGGACTGGTGCATGAGTACGGCTTCGACGGCGACGGGACGGACAGCGTCGGGTCGGCCCACGGCGCGGTGGGTGTGAGTGTTGCGTTCAGCGCAACCGGCGTGCCGTTGTGTCTCGATCAGGCGGCCGTATTCGGTGTGGGCGTCGGCGGTTCGGCGGACGATGAGATCGTGGTTTCCAACGCCAGCTTCATCGACTTCGGCACGGGGGACTTCTCGATCGCGTTCTGGGCGCGGCGCGACCAGGCGGAGACGGCGACGACCGACGGCGTCGCCGACGCGCTGTCGGGTACCGGGCAGGGCTGGCAGCTTGTCCTCACCACCGGCGACGTTGTCGGTGTCCGGCTCGATGATGCCGACGGGGACAGCCTCATCACCACCACCGCGGGCACGATCACCGCGGACGGCAACTGGCATCACGTCGCGCTGTCGGTGGATCGGGATCAGGCCGACGGGCTGAAGTGGTACCTCGACGGTGTGCCGGATGCGACCGACGATCCGACCGGCGTGGACGGTGCGATCGATCCGAATCAGGATCTGCGCATCGGGGCGCTCAATGGCTTGCGCGGCCTGGACGGTGCCTTGGCCCTGGCGCAGTTCTACGACCACGCCCTGACCGCCGGCGAAGTCGTGGCGCTCTTGGCGGCGGTCTTGGACGCCGACGGCGACGGCGTGCCGGACGAGTGCGACAACTGTCCGAGCGATCCCAACGGGCCGCTGTTCGGTCCGAACGATCAAGTGGACACCGACGGGGATGGCGTCGGCGACGTCTGTGACAACTGCCCGGTTGATGCCAACGGGCCGCTGGCCGGCCCCAACGATCAACTGGACACCGACGGGGATGGCGTCGGCGACGTGTGTGACGTCTGCCCCGGCTTCGACGACAACGACGACGCAGATGGCGACGGCGTGCCGGATGCTTGCGAGCCGGCATTCGCCACCGTGTTCGTGGATGCAGATGCCACCGGTACCAGCAACGGTTCGAGCTGGGCCGTTGCGCATGCTCACCTGCGCACGGCCCTGACCGTGGCGGCGAACAGCGGTGGGGTCGTGACGACCATCCGCGTCGCCCAGGGCACGTACATGCCGGACGGGGCGCGGATCGGCGTCGGTGGATACGTGGCGGGCAACGGAAGCCGCGCGGCGACGCTACAACTGCTCGACGGCGTGACGGTGGAGGGCGGATACGCCGGATTCAAGGAGCCCGATCCCGACCTGCGCGACATCGCCGGCCACCCGACCATCCTCAGCGGGGATCTGAACGGCGATGACCTGCCCGACTTCGTGAACAACGGTGAGAACAGCTACCACGTGGTGACGGGCAGCGGCACGAACGCGACGGCGATCTTTGACGGGTTCACCATCACCGGAGGAAATGCGGATCGCGCGGGCGACGACAACGATGGCGGCGGGATGTTCAACCTCGGCGGCAGCCCGACGGTCGCCAATTGCATCTTCGCCGACAACACGGCCCGAGCTAACGGCGCCGGGATGTACAACGTGTCCTCCAGCAGTCCGACGGTGACGAGCTGCACGTTCAGCGGGAACTCGGCCGAGGTCGACGGCGGCGGCATGCACAACGGCACCAGCAGCCCGACGGTGACGCGCTGCGCGTTCAGCGGAAACTCGGCCGTCTTCGACGGCGGCGCGATGTACAACGGCATCGGCGGCCCGATGGTGACGAACTGCACGTTCAGCGGGAACTCGGCCGAATCCGACGGCGGCGGGATCTGCAACTTGAGCAGCAGCCCGACGGTGACGAACTGCACGTTCAGCGGAAACTCGGCGAACGGCGACGGCGGCGGGATGCGGTGCGCGGGGACCAGTGCGGCGACGCTGTACCACTGCGTTCTGTGGTTGAACTCGGATGCCGGCGGCAGCGACGAGTCCGCACAGATCCACGGTCCGGCGACGGTGATGTTCTCGTGCGTAAAGGACAATGATCCGAACGATGCGAGCATTCCCTTCGGTGGGGCGGCGAACGGAAACATCGACGATGACCCGCTGTTCGCCGACGCCGACGGTGCGGACGACACGGTGGGCACGCTTGACGACGACCTGCGACTGCCGGCTGATTCGCCGTGCATCGACGTGGGTGACAACACACTGGTGCCGTTCGGAGTGACGACCGACCTCGACGGCGACCCGCGCATCAACGACGGGGATGGCGACGGCACAACCACGGTGGACATGGGCGCCTACGAGGCGCCCCCCGCACCGCTCGAAGTGGTCCCGGCCCTGACCTCGCCCGGCCGGATCGTCCTGGGGCTGCTGATCGTCGCCTCGGCTGCGACCGTGATGCGCAGACGCGGGTCGGCGCTCATCGTGAGGCGATCGCGGGGAGCGCTCGGGAAGCCCGGTCATGCGTAATCGGCTCGCACCGCCGGCGCGGCCTATTCCGTCAGCTTTCAGCCGTCCGTGATGAGGGATGAAAGATGAACGATCGGCCGGACGCTCGGTGCGCCATCCCTCATCTTTCATCTCTCATCCGCTCCTCCGTCCCCATCTTCCGGTCGGGCCGAGCGCCTCGGCCTTGGGCCAGACCAGCGACGCCGAGCTGTCGGCCGCCTCGGTGCCTCCGATGATCCCGGTCAGACAGGGCAAGCCAAGCACCTCGTATGCCCCCATGTCGACGATGGGAGGTGTGCCGTTGCCGGTGTCGGGCGTGTCCGGGTCGTCCTGGAACCTCCGGCCGCCGCGTGTGCTCCAAGGACCGTCAGCAGGGCAACACAGCCGAGTCGCGCGATGAACATGACGAGATCTCCTCGTATCCGCCCGCACTTTGCGGAAGCGGGATTTCCGATTCTTTAGCGGCACGCGCCCCGGGGCCGGGGGGCGACCCCGGGGCGTGCCTCGCACGACGCTCCCACGTCCGCCGCCGCTACCCTGTCCACCTTTGACAGCGAAAAGCAGCCGGCGGCGCAACGCGCGTTCTTGCGTTTTCTTCTTCCGCCCGAGCACGCATCGCCTGGGCCCGGGAAGGGTGCGGCCATAAGCGGCCTTATGGCAGGGACTTGCCGCGGGACGGCAGTGCGCCGGAGCACCGAGGTGCGAAGTCCGCACACGGCGGGTCCTGCGTGGTCACCTCGCTGCCGCGATCTCCAGACGTGCTCGACCGGCGGACTCGGCTGCCGGCGATTCCCCGCCCTCGCCGGAGAAAGCCCTCAACTGAATGACCGAAGAGCCTGGCAGAATCTGCTTGTGAACACCTTCCCATCGTGCTAACCTAGCCTATTCGCCGCACGGGCCGAACGGGACGCGAGGCCGCGTGTGCACTTCGCAGGAGGTCGCAAGAACGATGGGTGGGAAGCATTGGGGTCGGCCTGCCTCGGGTCATGGCGCCGCCCAAGTCGTCCATTCGGCGCGGGTGGACGCGACCGGCGCCCAGGGACCGGGATTCTCGTCCCCAGGGAAGCGCCTCCGCTTCACGGTTCGTACTGCGAGTAGTCCGGGACTGTCCCGGCGGATGGTCTTGACGTCCCACATCTGCCTGGGTATGGTCACCAACCTGGATTCCCGCGACCAGACAGTTGCCGTGAGGTTTAATCCTTCGGCAGCTCCGTTGCGGCGCCGTCGTAGAACACGCACTGGGATCGACGGTCACGGTTCGCGTCAGACTCAGTCCGATTCCCGCCGGGCTGCCGGCGAGTAGATAGAGAAAGGACGGACATGACACATCCATCCCGACGCCGAAAGGCGCCCGCGGGAGGTGGCGGCTGTGCCAGGAAGCCTGGCGGACTGGAGCCCACGCTCGAAGAGGTCGTCAAGATCTTGGAGCAGGCCAACAAGAAGGTCCGGAAGTATCCAGACTTCGAGAACGGTTGCGACGCCTGCCTCGCCACGCGCGTTGCCTGGTCGTTCCTCTATAGCGATTGGCAACGGGCCGGCGCGTGTGCTCCTGCGATGGTCAGACGATTGAGACGCGCGCTTGCCGACAGCCAGGACGCGGTCAAGATCGCGGCCGGGTCTGCCAGAAAGCGTGACGATCGCATAGCCCTCCTGAAGTACACGGAGAGCATCGCCCTTCGAAGACGCCTGCTCGAGTTGCTGCCGAAGGCAGGTCCGGAAGCGGTCCTGCGCGCCGCCGCGTCATGGCTGCGAGAGCGCAAACCCCAATCTCAATCACAATCCCGACGCCGCGCACGCAAGCCGAGATCAGGGAAGGTATGAATCGGGCGCCCACCTCCTCGGCCTGAGCAACGGCCCTCCGCGTTCGCCGGTTCATGAAGTTTGTTGTCCGACAAGGATGCGTCTCGTGAATGATTGGCAAGAACGAACGTCGCGGCGAATCGGCGGGCTGGTTGGCTACTTGCTGCTCGAGACTCTAAGCAGCTTCATTCGCAGTGCCAAGATGCTCGCGTACGAGATCAGTGCCGATGTCGGCCCGTTCGCGAAAAGCGTTGCGTCGTTCCGGATGATCAGTCGCGATGTCAAGACGCGATTCGACGCGAATCTCCGTGCGATCGACCAATTCCGGATTCGCACCGAGGTAGAGCAGGTCAACGAACAACTGAGACTTCTGGAGGACCTGCGCGACAGGTTTGCGACCGACGTGGTCGCGGCGCTCGGGGTCGCCCGCCCCCCAAGTGAAGACAAGGCGAGGACGAAAGTTCATCGAATCGGGGAGGAGCTCTTCTCGATCTTGCGCACCGCGGAACTCCAACTCGACAGGATGGAGTTCATCGTCGAGGGCGTTACGGATCTCGCGGGTGGGGGCGGCGAACCGGTCCGCAGGGTCGTGCTGGCACTGGACGTGTCGAAGTACAGCGAGTTGGCGGCCGTCATCGAAGGTGCAGTCGGAGCCTCGGGGATCGCCATGCTGAACAAGAGCATTGCAGATCTCGTGGTCTCGTGCATCGAACAGATCGGGGTCCCGGTGGACGATACTCTCGTCCTGACGCTCGGCGACGGCGCCATTCTGCTGTTCGACGAGGCTGGCAACGCCTGGGAGTTCGCCAAGCAGTTGCATGAGCAATCCGAGAAGGCGAATGCCAGCATGCCGAGCGGGGGCGTGCCCCGCTGGTTTCGGGTGGGAATCAGCTCGGGCGACGTTGTTCTCGAGAAGATCACTCGGGGTGGGAAGTTCGGCGGCCTGACGATGGCCGGCATGGCCATCATCGAGGCGGTGCGTCTCGAAGAGGCGGGTGAGACCGGGCAGGTGTTGATTACCTCGAACGCCCACGCCGAACTCGACCGGGCAGAGCGGAATCTGTTCGATTCCGAAGAGCCCGTGCCCGGCAAGCACCCGGGTGAGATCATCCTGGCCCATCGTCGGCAGGTGGTCGACCCCACACGCCAGCCAAGGGCGACACGGGCAACGGGAAAGCGGAAGAGTGTGAAGGCGAAGAAGCAACGGAAGGGCACCAAAGCGAAGACGGGACGGAAGAGTACGAACGCCAAGAAGCAGCGGAAGGGTGCGAAGGCGAAGAAGCAGGGGAAGGGCGCGAAGGTGAAGAAGCGACGGAAGGGACCGACCAAGTAGTCGCAGGAAGCATCAGCGGATGGTTGCTGAGGGAGCCGCGGCCGCGAGGACGTGTTGCGGTGCGGGGCCGGGCAGCCCGATCTTCTCTTCGCACTTTCCCGGGGCTATAATCAACCGGAAGAACCGGAGGGGCACGCCGGGCCTCACGCGACGGATGCGGTGCGAGTCGCAGTTGTGGCATGCACCGCGCCAGGAAGGGATAGGGATTGAGATGCACCCCCCGCTCAGAGGCCGGGACTCCCGGCCTCGGCCGCTGCCTTCGCACGGAGATTGGTCTCGGGCTGGCCAGTCTGCCTCCGCGGGCCCAGGCGCAGAGAGTGGCCTGGATCTTGTTGGCCGCGCCGCTCGTGCGTCGGGTCGCGCCCGCTGCTGGCGGGTCCGAGAAGGCTTGGTTCGTTCGGGGCCCGCGCACACCGCCGATTGACACTGCGGTGCAGCGTGGCGAATCCCGGCTCGGCGTGAGAGGGCGTTTCTGACCCTGAAAGGGGGGGCTGACGCCCTGAGGGAGCCGACCTCGCCGGGGAATGCTCAATGTATGTCCCGAATCGGTCGAAGACTACTCGTCCGGACGCGCGAAGGACCTGAGATGGGTAACAGACCTTTCGTTGATTTCGAAAAGACGGTTGCCCAATTGCGCGCCAGCCCGTCGGAGGCGAATGCGCACAGGGCCTCCAACGCGGCACGTATTGCGATGGCGAGGTTCTACGGCGTCCTGTTGCTCGCCGGAGGCATCCGTCTCGAAAGAGTCGACGCGTTTGGCGGTACCTTGGCCGAGTGCGATCGCGCCCTCAGCAAGGTGAAGCCTCGCGAGCGAGTTGCGGACTACATCCGCCGGATCCTCTGGTATCGGGGTCTCGTCGACCGATTCCGCCGCCTCGGCCTCGTGGCCATCAACGACGCCATCGAGGGTGCGTTTGATGCGATGCAGCGAGGGCTCGCCGGCGGGCCTTCATTGCGAGGGAGCTGAAAACGCTGTCACCCACCGGCTCCCCGGACGCGCTGCCGTGGCAGCAACGCTCCAACCGCGGCCCATGACCCCCGCCTGCTCGGTACTCCCGCAACCGATCCTGCTCAACGGGCTCGGCCTCGACGTCTGGTCACCCCATCTCCCGGATGGCCGACTTCAGTCGAGTGATTCCCGGTTGTGGTGGAAGCTCTCGGGGTTGAGGCGTTCCCATCCCTTGCGGACGAGGCCCAGGCCGTAGACGCAGAACTCGAAGTTGTCGCTGAGCCGGCGGAGGACCGCGGCCGGCGGGTCGGTCTGCTCGGCGCTGAGCTCCGACGCGATGGCGTACGAGCGCTTGCCCTGCTTCAGATAGTCGACGAGGTGATCGCTGTGCTTCGCCGACTTGAGGTGTTTGAGGTTCTCGGGGTACACGCCGCTCCAGAACAACGTGTAGTCGCCGATGTGCTTATGCACGATACGGTCGCGGGTCCGGCCTTTCACGTTGAACCCGACCGACGCGTCGGTGAGCATTTCGGCCACGTCCTCGATCCGCTTGCCGCCCGCGTTCTTGAGCATGCAGACGCGATCGACATGCACGAAGTCGGTCAGCAGATCGACCAGGTAGTCGGCCACGGCCGGCTCGCACATTCCGACGTCGGCGTACAACGCGTTTTCCACGAGCCCGGCGAAGAGACGCCGAAGCGGATGATGCTCCGAGAGGGGCGCGGTCATCGGCAATACCTCCCCTATTCGTATCGACCGATCGGTCCGGGACGAATCATCAATTGGAGCTGTGTGTCACCAGTCTATTCTAGGGGCGACCTTACGGACGGACAAGTTATCGCTCGGCTCACGTGCGGGGAATGAAGTGCTCCAGGTTCACCGCGTTGCGCGGTGCGTCGCCGCGCAGCACGCGTGCGACCTCGGCCGCGGCCTTCGTACAGATGTCCGTGAATCCCATCACCGAATAGAACGCGATGTGCGGCGTGAGGAGCAGGTTGGTCGGGTGTTTCTTCGTGTCCCGCCGCCAACACTTCACAAGCGGGTGCTCCGCTTCGGGCGGTTCGACTTCGAACACATCGATGGCCGCGCCGGCGATGCGCTCGGTTTCGAGCGCCCCGGCCAGCGCCTCGAGGTCGACGACGGCACCGCGCGACGTGTTCACGAGCACGGCCGTGGGTTTCATGGCCGTCAGTTGTTGCGCGGCGATCATGTGGTGCGTCTCTTCGGTCAGCGGCGTGTGCAACGAGATGATATCGCTCGTGGCCAGCAGTTCGTCGAACTCCATCATGTCGACGCCGAGCGCCTTGCCGCGCCCGTCGGGGATGTACGGATCGCACGCCACGACGCGCAGCTTGAACGCCTTGGCCCGCAGGGCCGTGGCCGTCCCGATGCGACCCAGCCCGATGATGCCCAACGTGGCGTTGGCCAGACGCGGGACCGGCTCGACCAGATGGTGGCCCCACCCGTCAATGCCCTCGCGGAGGCAGCGGTCGACCATCGAGATCTTCCGCACCACGCACAGCGCCATGCCCATCGCGTGGTCGGCCACTTCATCGACGCCGTAGTCGGGCACGTTGCAGAGGTAGATCCCGTGCTTGCCCGCCGCAACGCCGTCGACGTTGTCGAACCCCACGCCGCCGCGGGTGATCACGCGGCACGCCTCGAGCCGGTCCATCGTGGCCGAGGTCAGATGAATCTCGTGGAAAACGATCAGCGCATCGAGGTCCTCGACGCGGCCGGCAAGCTCGGACTCGTCGCGGGCCTGCAGACACTCGATCTGCGCCAATCCTTCCAGCGCCGCCGTTTGCAGCGGGGCCGGGTCCGTCATGAAGTCTGTGATACCTATGCGAAACATGGCGGCATGCTAGACTTCGTCCGAACGCGCCACAAGCCAACCGCCGCACAGCGCGGGTGGCAACAGGGCATTCGACTGCGCGGGTGCCCCATCCTTCGTGACTGCTTGATGGTACGCGTTCGTCGGATGGCATGGGCAGGGCCCAACCCGCCAGGGTTGGGTTTTGCCCGTGGTTGCAGACGTACCCACGTGAACCCACGGGCAAACCTCGCTCGCCAGCGAGCGACGCCTGCCCATGCCACCCGACGCCCAGCAAGAACACGGGCAGGCAAGCTGCCCGTGGCACCCGGAGCATTCCGCGTTCGGCGAGCGTGCGTCGATCCGATTCCTATCAGAGTCCGGGCTGCCGTTGGAGATTGCACCATGGCCGAAGCGAAGGGCGTTGATGCCCCGCAGACACTCGAGGGTTACTACACGCTGCATGACGTGTACACGGTCGATTGGGCCCGCTGGCGGAGGCTCGATGCGCCCGAGCGGGAGGCGGTTGCGGCCGGCGCATCCAAGTGGCTGACGGAGGCGGCCGGCACCGAGAAGGGCGACTCGGCGTTGTACAGCGTGATCACCCAGAAGGGTGATCTCATGTTCGTGCACTACCGCGACACGCCGGACGCCTTGAACCGTGCCGAGCTGGCGCTTCGTCGCACCCGCCTGTTCGACTTTCTCATACCGGCATACTCGTACTTGTCGGTCATCGAGATCAGCCTGTACGAGCTGACGGCGATCGCCCGCATGCGTTTGGGCGAGCGCGGGATCAAGCCCGGCTCCGATGCGTTCGATGCGGCCTTCGAGCAGGAGATGGAGGGTCAGAAGCGCCGCGTGCAGAGCCGGTTGTTCCGGGACATCCCCCAGCAGCGGTACATCTGCTTCTACCCGATGAACAAGCGCCGCGGCGAGCATGTGAACTGGTACACGCTGAGCGTGGAAGAGCGTCGCGACATGATGCGCGGCCACGGGCGCATCGGCCACAAGTACCACCAGCAGATCACGCAGATCATCGGCGGCTCCGTCGGGCTCGACGATTGGGAATGGGGCGTGAGCCTGCACAGCGACGACATGCTCGCGTTCAAGAAGCTCATCTACGAAATGCGATTCGACCCGGCCTCGGCGTTGTTCGCCGAGTTCGGCCCGTTCTATCTCGGCGTACGCACCAACTCGAGCGAACTCCCGGCTCTGCTGGCCGGCACGTTGGCGTGAGAACCCGGCGCGGCGTCTTGCGATTCGAGGGTTACAGCCTGATCCGAACCGCGCCCGTAAGGAAGCGGCCCGAACCGATACTGCCCACGGGAAGGCTCGCGTTGCGGAACGTGGTCGAGTATGTCGGCCGCTTCCTTACGGGCGCGGTTCGGATAGAGGGGGCGCAACGCGCGCGGGCGGCCGGGTGCCCTCTCCGTCATGCGCGAGGTTCGCGCGATCGCTGGGTGCATCTCAAATTCGGTGGCAGCCGGGTGCCACGGGCAGCTTGCCTGCCCG
>CAYMME010000228.1:0-13865 GCA_964391465.1 uncultured Planctomycetales bacterium | reverse complement strand
CACCGCACCGGCCGGGCTCGATGGGACGGACACATTCACCTACACCGTCGCCACCCTGGACGGAATCGCGAGCGCGACGGCAACGGTCACGATGACCGTTGCGGCCGAGCCCGCCGTGACGCCGCCGCCGGCTGTGCTCTCGCCGCCGGTGGCCGTCGATGACGCTTACGACACGCCGCAGAACGTGCAGTTCGACACCGCCGCGACGGGCGTCAGTGTGCTCGACAACGACGTGCTCAACACGGCGCAGATTACGTCGTTCGACGCGGCGAGCGCGAACGGCGGTACGGTGAACCTGAACATGACAACGGGCGCCTTCACCTACGATCCGCCGGGGGCCGGATACGTCGGAATCGACACATTCACGTACACGATCACCAACGGCCTGGCCAGCAGCACGGCCACGGTGGCCATGACGGTGGGCGAGGTCCCGGTGGCGGCCGACGACGCCTACAACACGCCACAGGACACGCGGCTCGACACGGACGTGGTCGGTGACAGTGTGCTCGACAACGATACGCTCAATGCGTCGAACATCACCGCGTTCGACGCGGCCGGCACCGCGGGCGGTACGGTGAACCTGAACATGACCACGGGGGCGTTCACGTACGACCCGCCGGGGCCGAACTTCGTCGGGACCGACACGTTCACGTACACGATCACCAACGGCTTGGGGACCGGCACGGCCACGGTCACGGTGACGGTCGGCGAGGCGCCCGTGGCCATCGATGACGACTACAACACACCGCAGGACACGCTGCTCGACTCGACGCCGGACAGTGTCTTCGACAACGATACGGTAAACGCAGCCACCGTCACCGCGTTCGACGCCACCGGCACGAACGGTGGAACGGCAAGCGTAGACGCCGTCACCGGTACCTTCACGTACGACCCGCCGGACCCGAACTTCGTCGGCACCGACACGTTTACCTACACGATGACGAACGCTCTGGGCGCGGACACGGCCACCGTGACCATCACGGTGGGTGATCCGCCCGTGGCGGCCGATGATCCGGGTTTCGCGACTCCGCAAGGCGTGCAGCTCGACTCGACGCCGGACAGTGTCCTTGACAACGATACGCTGAACACGGCAACCATCACCGCATTTGATGCGATCGGCACGCAGGGCGGCACCGTCAATCTCGACACCGCAACGGGCACGTTCACCTACGATCCGCCGGGGCCGGGCTTCGTCGGCGGCGACACGTTCACCTACACGCTCACCAACCCGCTGGGCACCGACACCGCGACGGTGACGGTCTTCGTGGGCAACCCGCCGCTGGCGGTCGATGATCCCGGCTTCGCCACACCCATCAACACACAGCTCGACACGAGCGTGGCCGGCGCAAGTGTGCTCGACAACGACACCGTCAACACCGCGACGATCAGTGCATTCGACAACCTGGGCACGGCCGGCGGGACGATCGCCATGGATCCGGCCACGGGCGAATTCACCTATGACCCGCCCTCGCCGGCCTTCACCGGACTGGACACGTTCACCTACACGCTCACCAACGGCCTGGGCAGCGACACGGCCACGGTGGGGGTGATGGTGTTCGGACCCCCGACGGCCGGCGACGACCCCGGCTTCACCACGCCCGCCAACACACAGCTCGATTCGACGACGACGGGCACGGCCAGCGTATTCGACAACGACGACCTCGGCGGCGTGGCGATCATCATCGCCTTCGACAGCCCGAGCGCGCTGGGCGGCACGGTCGCGATGGACGCGTTCGCCGGAACGTTCACCTACGATCCGCCCGCCGATACGGCCGGCGACGATACGTTCACCTACACGATCGCCAACCCGGCCGGCCTCAGCACGGCCACGGTGACCGTTCGAGTCGGCGCCCCCCCGACTGCGGCGGACGATCCGGCGTACAGTGCCACAGGCAACGTACCGATCGCGGTACCCGCCGGAGCGGGCGTGCTGGCCAACGACACGGTGAACTTCGCAACTGTTACTGCATTCGACAGCACCGGTCTCCAAGGCGGCAATGTGACGGTCAGCAGCGACGGGAGTTTCGGCTACACGCCGCCGCCGGGCTTCGAGGGCACCGACACGTTCACATACACGATTGGAAACGCTCTGGGCGATTCCACGGCGACGGTCACGGTCACGGTTGCCGATATGATCTGGTTCGTCGACAACAGTGCCGGGGCGCCCGGCGACGGCCGCCTTGATACACCGTTCGACACGCTGGCCGCATTCGAAGCGGTCAACGGCGGCGGAGGGGCGACGGACCCCGCCTCCGGCGACATCATCTTCCTGCACTCGGGCAGCAGCGCTTACACGGGCGGTCTGACGCTCGAGAGCAATCAGCTCCTGCTCGGCCAGGGAACGACGGCCACCTCGATCGAGGACGTGCTCGCGGTCGCCGCCGGAGTCTTACTCGCGCCGGGCAGTACGCCGCTGCCTGCGATCAGCGGGACGCGGCCCACGATCGTGAACGCCGCGGGCAACGGCATCACGCTGACGTCGAACAACATCATTACCGGCCTCGACATCGGCGATACCGGCGGCGCGGGACTGGCGGGCACGAGTGTCGGAACGGCCACCGTCAGCGGAATGGCAATCTCCGGAACGGGCCAGGGCCTCGACATCGCAACCGGCACGCTCGCGATCACGTTCGACAGCGTCAGCTCCACGACCAGTACGGCCGAGGGTGTCGATCTGGACAGCGTCGGCGGCACGGTGATCGTGACCGGCACGACGAGCATCACGAACTCGTCCGGCAACGCGATCGACCTGACGAACAACAGTGCCGTCATCAATCTCGGTACGCTGAACATCATCAACACGACCAGCAATCAGCCCGGTGTCGTCGCCACGAACAACACCGGCACGATCTCGACCCTAGCCGGCACGATCAACACCGGCATCGCCACGGCCGTGGATGTCGACGGCCCGGGCGGTCTTACGCCACTGGCCATGACGCTCACGAGCGTGAGCTCGGCCGGCAACACGTCCATCGGAATCGAGTTGCGGGACACCTCGGGAAGCTTCTCGGTGACGGGAACGGGCTCCACGGCCGGCTCCGGCGGCACGATCGCCAACAAGACGGGCGGCGACGGCAGCACCACCTCGGGGATCGGTGTGTTCCTGAGCGGGGTGACGAACGTGTCCCTCGCGAACATGCAGCTCAACGACTTCACGAACTTCGCGATCCGCGGCGTGAACGTTGGTGGCTTTGCGATCACCGATTCGACGATTCAGGCGAATGCAGCCGCAAACGGCACATCGGCCGGCATCGACGAGGGCAGTATTAGCTTCGACAACCTCACCGGCACGGCCACCTTCGAAGGCAGCCGAATCGAGGACGGACTCGAAGACAACATCGTCATCACCAACACGACGGGTACGTTGAACCTCTTCGTGCGCGACAGTGCGGACGACCCAATGGTGATCGGGCTGAACAGCACCGCCTCCGGTAATGATGGCCTCCTCGTCGAAGCACAGAATGCCGCAACCGTGAATCTCGACGTGACCGGCGTCGAGTTCCTCGGCGCCCGCGGCGATATGATTCAGGCGAACGCCCTCGGCACATCCGCCATGGACGTGGTGATCCGCGACAACTCGTTCCACAACACACACCCGAACATCGTAAGCGGTGGCGGCGGCATCACCATCTCGGGCGGGAGCGCAAACAGCAACATCACCCTCACGTACGACATCTCCGGCACGACTCCCGGAGCCCAGGTCCTCTCGGGCGCAGCGGGCAATGCCGTCACGGTCAACGTCGTCAACGGTGAGGGCTCGATCTCCGGGACGATTCGCAATAACGCGATCGGCATTGCCGGCGTGCCGGGTTCCGGATCGTCCGCGAACGGCGCGGGCATCGCCGTCGGGGCGACGACGACCGACAACCCGTCGACCGGGCCGAGAACCGACATGACCCACACGGTACTGATCGACAACAACGTTGTCCGCGGGATCAACGGGACGGGATTGGATGTGCTTGCGAACGGGAGCGCCGATTTGTATCTGACGCTCACGACCAACAGTATTACAGAGATCGGCAATGTTGGCTTCTCTGTACTGTACACCATCGCGGGTGGTGCCAGCGTGAATGACGACGCGAGGATCTGCGCCGACATCCGAGACAACGTGATCGACGGCTCCGGCCTGACCGCCGGGGCGCCCGGCTTCGCGTTCGGCACGATCCTGCTGGACCAGATCGGCGGGTCGTACAGCCTTCCCGGTTTCGCGGGCCCGGAGACGGGAGCAAACATCGCAGCCTACTTGAGTGGCCGCGGGAACACGGTCACACCGCCGGCCGGTCTGCCGGCAGTGGAGTCGTTTGCGCTCGGCATCGACGGGACATCGGGCAATTGCACTGGGCCGTGAGTGCGTCTCCCGGCGGTACCGCTACGAACCACCGTCAACACCTTGCCCTTCGGGCGATGACGAGGCTGCCGGCCGCGCACGAGCCTGCGCCGGACCGCTCGCTTCGCGCCGTCTCATCTTAACCGCCTCGTTCCGAATGCGGGGACGCCACGAGCACGCAGTGCTGCGCCAACGACTGCGCGCCGGACGGAACGCCGTTGCGAGTTGACTTTCACGCTTCTCGCAGTGAACCTGGAGAGCATGTCCAGCCGCAAGCGTGTCCTGATGGCGGCCATTGGAGAATGGACAGATAGCACGGTACCTCGCCACGAAGATCAGTCTGCAGATCTCGGGCTTCACGCTGAGTATGGGGAGACCTGAAATGCGTCTGACACACACGTTGACTGCAGTCGCGGCCGTCGCCTCGCTCTGGATTCCCGCGGCCCACGCCGGGCCGCTGCGGGCGGGCGTCGCCAAGGTCGACATCACCAACACGAAGGCCGGCCCGGTTAATGACCCTCTCTACGTCAAGGCACTCGTGCTAAAGGACGGCCCCACCACGGTCGCGATGATCACCGTCGACGCCGTAGCCATCGGCGAGATCGGACACATCGGCAACGACTACCTGCCCACCGTCCGCTCGCGGATCGAGAAGGAACTCGGCATCAAGCCCGCCCATGTCCTGGTCAACGCCAGCCATTGCCACGGCATTGTGTGCTCGGACGTGGACGAGCGGACGCTCCGAGCCGTGAGGCAAGCCACGCAGAACATGGTGCCCGTCTCGATCGGGGCCGGGGCCGGCCACGAGAACCGAATCATGGAGAACCGCCGGCTCAAGATGAAGGACGGTACGGAGATTGACGTCCGCCACGCGTACTCAATGCCGTCCGACAACGCGGTGGCCGCAGTCGGCCCGGTGGACCCGGAAATCGGCATCCTTCGGCTGGACCGGAAAGACGGGCGGACCCTCGCCGTCGTGTACAACTTTGCGTGCCATCCCATCCAGGGCGTGCCCAGCGGCGCCAACACGGCGGACATGACGGGCTTCGCCTCCAAGGTCATCGAGGACAACGTGAGCGAGGGCACAATCGCCCTGTTCCTGCAAGGCTGCTGCGGTGACATCAATCCCGTGCTGTACAAGGACGTCGACAATCCCCGGGATGCCGAGCCCCTGGGTAACATGCTGGGCCTGTCGACTTTGCAGGCCTTGAGAAGAGTGCCGAGCACCGAAAACGGCCGGCTACGCGTCCTGAACGAGACCCTCTCGCTTCCGCGCGCCGATACGGCCCAGCGCATCGTCGCCCTGGAGGCCGAACAGGCCCGGCTGATGAAATCGCTGGGCGGAACGAGCCTCAACCTCAAGACGTACCTTTCCTTGGTCATGAAGTACGGCGTGTCCGGCGAGTTCCCCTCCTACTACTCCCACCGCTACCTGCACGAGAAAACGATCGGACGCGACGATCTGAGCAAGCTGGACGCCAACAACCGCAGGGATATGAAGCGGTACACCGACAACATCCGTGTCATGGAGCAACTCACGAGAGTCAAGACGAACCTGGCTCTGCTGCGCAAGCATCAGGCCGACAATTCGGCCGCCGAGAAAAGGACGATCGACGTGGAGTTGCTGGGATGGCGAATCGGGGATTTCGTGCTCGTCACGTTCCCGGGGGAACTGACCGTGCAGATCGGCCTCAACATCAAGAAGCGGTCGCCCCACAAGTTGACGTTCGTGGCCGGCTACACCAACGGCTACATCTACTACGCACCCACCGCCGACCAGCTTCGCAACGTGGGCGGTGCTCAGGAGGACAGCGACTGCCTCCTGGCGCCCGAATGGCAGAAGCTGTACGAGGACAAGGTCGCGGAGATGCTGGGAAGGCTGTAACGCGAGCGCGTATCGTCGAGTGCAAGGAGGGATTCACGCCCTACGCGGAACGCCGCAGGCGGGTGGCCCGCAGCCGGCACGAACCGAGGAACGCCCTGGACCTGCACAGAGCTGATGCCGTCGACACCGTCCGACGAAACCGCTGCCAGTGTGACAACGGACACGAACTGCGTTCGTTGCGACTACAATCTCCGCACCCTGCAAACCGATGCAAGATGCCCAGAGTGCCACCTGCCGGTCGTTGATTCGCTGGACCGCCACTGGATACAGAGTGCCGACCCGACATGGTTGAGAAGGATGCACCTCGGGTTCAAGTTCGTTCTGGGCTCATTCGGTGCGATGGCTGCCATGATGCTCGTGCCGCATCCCGCTTGGGGCAACATCTGCACTCCCGTTGCCGATCTGACCGGCTTCTGCGGAGCGTGGTTGCTCACATCACCGCTCGGCGATCGACGGGACAGGGAAGCACCTCGTCACTTGCGATTGCTCGTGCGTACGAGCTACAGCATCGCGATTGCCGGGGCGCTCGCAGTGACCGTCCTATCGGCAACTGAGCTGGCAACCTGGCTGGACACAGCAATGCGGAAGCTCGAGGCGGGCATCATGATGTTCTTCCTCGCGAAGTTCATTCTTCTCCTGTGGTACCTCCATGGCTTCTCCTCATCGATCGCCGACACCAGACTCACTCGATCATCGAAGATCGTCATATGGGGACTCTCGGCCTGCGGGGCAGTCTTCGTGTCGATTCACCTGTTGGGTCTCGCGTTGAACATCGATCGCGGATGGGACGCCGGCACACCGATCGGAGCTATGGTTGGTGCCATACTGCCTATGCTGATCATTGCGTTGGTGGTGTTCGGCCTGTGGTCCATTGTACTCATGGCACAGTACCACGCACGGTTCGGGGCATTGCGACGTGGAGCGATTGCGCGGGATCCGGGAAGCCGTCCGTGAGATTGCCGTCGGGATCCGCGTCTCGTGGGTTCAGGGCGATCGCCAGATAGTGATGGGCCCCCAACGGGAGGCGCCCTTGCTGTTCTCGGGCTCCACGTCGGCGAAGATGAGTCGCGTCTGAGCGAGTTCGTCCATCGGCGCGGCGCCCGTGTCCCACAGTGGCGGCTGGAACCGGCCCTGGTCGCGTTCCCAGACCGTCACGCGCCACGTCTTCCGTGTGATCTCAGCCCGCACCCGGTAGGTTGTGCTGACCGACACCGGTGGGCTGAACGCCCGTGGCTTCCAGCCCGGCTCCTGACTCACCCACTTCTCGTCGAGTTCGTTGGTGCTCTGCGTGTAGATGCCGAAGCGATTCGTCGGGCCGTAGAACGAGAACCGGTAGGAGATCGCCCCCGTCTCGGTCGCCGAGGCGAAGAGCTGGCTGTCGACGCTCATATCGAGCGGCGTCAGCTCGAACTCCACCACGAGCGGGCGATCTTTCTGAAGATCAAACGCCCGGCGCGTGACGACGCCACTGTAGTTGTTCCAACCCCCTGGGGCGCGTGTTTCGAGGTATCCATCGACCACCCGAGGCTCGCCGAGGACGATCCACGTCGTCGGGTCGAGCGTCTTGAAGCGCTCGTCGAGCAGTACGTTCCGCTCGGCAGGCCTCGTCGTCGATCCGCCTGATTCGGCGATGTTCTTCAGATGCGTCTCGATGGCGGTCATGTCGCGGAGTAGCGCGGCCAGCCCCAAGGGATCGCCCTTGGAGTAGAGGTGCTCCGAACGATGCGCGATGCGCTGCGTCCGCTCCCGGTGCGCCGCCCAGCGCTTGGCCTCGCCGACGATTCGCTCGCGAACCAGCTCCGCCGGTTGTCCCTCCGCTTGCATCAGTGCAGCCTGGGCGTCGATCATCAGGACTTGCCGCTGGGCGTGAGCTGCGATCTTCTCCGCCGCAAGCCAGAGGTCGTCCAGTTCCCGCACGCACCCGACGTGCGGCTTCTGAGCGTCAATGAGCGTCGCCAACTCCCCCGCTTCCTCGACAACGGCCGAAGCGGCGTCCCGGATCTTCGACAAAGCGTCCTGCAGCTTGCCTCCCGGCCCCATCAGCGTGCCGCACCGGCGAAACGCCCCCATGAGTGTGTTGTTCCGGTAACCGGCCTCCTGCGTGTCGTACACGCCGACGACGTCGCCAAGCGTCTGGTTTGCCAGTTCGAGCCGAGACTTGCACCGATCGAGGTGCACGTAGGCACGGGCCAGCGCATCCGCGGCCTCGTCCGTCCGTGCGTCGTAGTAGTGCCGGGTGAACGCTCGCGTGAACGCCTCCTGATACGCATCCACCGGACGTTGCGAACGGCTCCACGCCGCGTGCCCGTTGAGGGCGAAGCCGTACCAGATCGAATCGAAGGCTCGCAAGCGATGCTTCGAGAAGGACGCCGTGGCGACGCCCCAGAACTCGCCGTCGGAGCTTGCCCGCCTTGCTGAAGCCGCCTCGCCGAGCATCGCGGTGATGTTCCGCGTTCCGGTCTGCGCCATCGAAGGCCAGGACTTGGGAGGGTCCTCCGGCGAGAGATCGGCCAGGTAGAACGTGTGGTTGTACATGGCCGAGATGCCCAGCACATCGTAGCCCCGCTTCAGCAGGCCACCGATACCCGAGTAGTCGGGCCAGTACTTCCAGTATCCCATCACGGTGTCTTTGCGGATTCGCTCGATGCCGACCCAGTCCTTGCCCGGCCCGTACATGTAGAACTCATCGCCCCACATCAGTGGCCGCACGGGCCGCCCGAGTTCGGCGGACACTTCGTGGACCGCCCCAATGCACCGCACCGCGTGCCCCAGGAGGAGGTCGCGAACCGTCTCACCGGCCTCGACCCGCCGACGGCACGCCGGGCAGTATCGCTCCTTCCACTGCATGTCGATCTCACTGCAACCGATGCCGATGACCGGCGAATCATCGAACCATGTGAGTAGGTCTCGATAGAGCCCCTTGATGAACGGGTAGACCTCGGGGTTGGAGGGACACATCAGTCCTGGGGCGGGGACCTCGCGATACGGCGTGCCCTCCTCGGAGGTCCACACGAGTTCGTACGCTTGAGCCAGCGTCTGTAGCGAGGGGACGATCGTGACATGGAAGCGCTTGGCCTCGGCGACGATCTCCCGGCAGTCCTCTTCCGAGAGCGTGCCCTCGTCGGCGCAGGCGGGAAACGATGCGTAGGGGAACAGGTTGTAGCACTCGACCACCAGCGTGTTCATCTTGAACTCGGCCAGCCGTCGGATCTGCTCGCGCAGGTAATCCTTGGCGACGATCCGACCGAATCGTTCCTGCCCGCCCTCGATGTACAGGCCCCGTGTGCGGAACTCGGGGTAGTCCACGATCGTCAGACTCGGAAGTTGGCCGGCGGCGGACGAGATCCGCATCAACTGACGCAGGGTCTGGGCGGCGTGCAGGAGCGCCGCGGCCGATGCCGCGCGAGCGGTCACGCCGCTGGGTGTCACGCGGAGAACGTACGCCTCCTGGGCATGGCCTTGCGTGGGCAAGTCCGGCAGCGCGACAGGCTGGCCGACCACGAAGGTAGTGTCCTCGGCTTCCCCGGTACGAATCACCGCCCCGGCCCGCCTCAGCGCCGTCGTGACCACACTCCGGCAGGCTTCGTGCTCAGGCCCGGCCGGAAGCCCGACGACCCGGGGCCCGTCGCCGAGGGCGAAGTGCCCTTCGCCGCGGTTTACTTGCTGGGGCTGGGGCGTCAGCTTGGCCGCGATTCCAGGCGCGATCGAAGCGAAGCCCTCCGCGCAAGCGGCAACGCACGCCGCCGTGCCCCACAACAGGGTTCCGAGCGAGCACCGTCCGGTCATGAGAGAATCCTTACTTTGCCTTGGTTCCGAGCAATTGCTCCAGCATCCTCTTGTCCGGCGTCTGAACTTCGGCCGGCCCGAACGGCTTCCGATCGGCCGTCATAACCGTCAGCGTCTCGTTGTAGGACCAGTACGCCCATCCGATCCCGTTCTCCTCGAATGTTTCGCGGACGTCCCTGATATATCGATACCGATCTGCGGGATCAATCGTGCGCTGATAGCACCCGAATTCGGCACACCATACCTTGAGACCACCTCCGTAGGACTCGTTCCAGTCCACGAGTCGCTTGACCCTCGTGCGGATCTTCTCTCGATTCCAACGAGCGTTGCCGTAGGCTGTCAGCATGCGTTCGACGCTAGGCCGCCACTCGCTGGGGCTTGCCGGGATCTTCTCGAGAATACCCGGCATCTGCTCGGCGATGATCCTGGGGCCTGACGGATAGGGAACGGAGCCCAGGTGCCCCCACAATGCCGGTGTCAACCATTCAGCCCCCTGAAGCGTGAGAACGAACGGATCGTAGAAGGTGAAGCTGTACACGACGTTCTCGTCGTTCACCGGCTTGGTGGTGAGCAAGCCTTCGATCTTGCCCACCTGATCCCCGGCCAGGATCAGGGTATGCTCCGGCATCGCGCGCCGGGCGGCTCGCCACATCCGAGGCTGTAGTTCGTTCCAATCCATGGCGTTGGCGCCGGGTTCCGTCATCAACTGGAGGACAAGCTGCTTCGGTCCCCAACCGGTGGCAAGGAACCGCCCCGTGTCTTCAAGGAAACCGAGGAACCGCGAGAATTCGTTCGGATCACTGAGGACGCTCTTCTTGAACTCCCACTCGGGATGGATACAGACGACGACCGGCAGCCCCTCGTCGACCACGAGGTCGACAATCTCCTTCAAGTGCCACTTCTTCGAGTTATCCAGCCGGTTCTCCAACATGAGCGGCTCGGGGTTCACGATGAGTTTGACGAACTCGAAGCCCATGGACTTGATCGACTGGATGTCCTCCCTCGTTATTCTCATTATTGGTTCGGGTGGGATCGAACGGAACTGGCGGTCGATGCTGATTCCTCGGCGCAGATCGAGCGTCAGCCTGGCTGGTGGCGGCATGGGGCGTGAGGATGTGCCACGATCATCGGAGTACGCGCGGAATGGCAAAAGGAACGACAGGGCGGCAAGGGCCAGGATGACCGGCGGCTCTCTATGCATGGTGCTTGAACGTGCAAGTCCAGTCGCGTGGGTGGAGTGTGGGTTGACGGACCGCGAGAATCAAGCCAAAGTCCGCGGAGCAGCAGCCGGAAACTGCCTGCCTGAAGGAGCCCCGACATGACCACCATCATCCGCCGTCAACCGACCGCAAGCTTCATCCTGCCGCTGGCGTTGTCCATGGGTGCGGTCGGCGCTCACGGCGCCGAGCTGTGGCTCCACGCCAAGTGCGAACCGTTGCCCACCCAGCTTCAGGGCCCCTTCGTCCGGCTTCCCGACGGCGGCATCCTCGGCATTGACGTGACCGAGGCCGTCATCAGTCGCGACGAGGGTAAGACGTGGGAGAAACACCCGATCTTCAAACCCGAACAGAACATCGTCGTCAGTCGCGAGCGGGCGATCGTCTGCACGAAGAAGGGAACGGTGATCGTCGGGTTCATGAACTACAAGGAGAAGGTCTGGAAGTGGAACAAGGCCAAGCGTGACGCCGACCCCGGCACGAAGATCCCGGCCTACATCGTTCGCAGCACGGACGGCGGCAAGACCTGGCTTGCCCCGCAGAAGCTGCACGACACCTGGACCGGCGACGCCCGCGACATGATCCAGACCGCCAGCGGCCGGGTGGTCTTCTCTTCGATGAACCTGCTCCACAATCCGGGACGCCACTCGGTGCTGACCTACGTCTCGGCCGACGACGGCGAGACCTGGATCCGCAGCAACACGATCGACCTCGGCGGCAACGGCCACCACGGCGGCGTGACCGAAGCGACGATCGAGCAGCTCCGCGACGGCCGGGTCTGGATGTTGCTTCGTACGAACTGGGAGCTGTTCTGGGAGGCGTTCTCGCTCGACGAAGGGAAGTCTTGGCGCATCATCCGGCCGAGCAAGATCGACGCGTCCTCATCGCCGGGCATGTTGAAGCGACTCGACAGCGGCCGGCTCGTGCTGATCTGGAACCGGCCCCTGCCCGAAGGCAAGACCGACTACCCGCGCATAGGAGGAAAGGGGCAGTGGTCGGAGGTGCCCGTCCGCAACCATCGCGGCGAGTTGTCGATCATGTTCTCCGAGGACGACGGCGCCACCTGGAGCAAACCGGTCGTGTTCGCCAAGAAGCCCGGCGAATGGCTGGCATATCCGCACATCTTCGAGGCGAAGCCCGGCGTGATGTGGGTCACGACCATGCAAGGCGGCATCCGCGTGATTCTGCGCGAGAGCGACTTCCTGGTGAAGTAGAGGGCCACGAGGCCCCCTCAGACGAGGCGTCCTATGTTTGACTGCGAGAGTTCTCCGACACCCTCCCGCCGCGCAGTGCTGAGAAGTGCGGCAGCGTTGGGCGTGGGCGCGCTGGCAGTCCAAAGACCGACCGCGGGTGGCACTACCACGACGACTGCACCGTCAACAAGCGTACCACACGCCGCCGGCGCGAGTGAGGTCGCGGCCATGCTCGCGGGATTGGATTTGCCCGACCCGCTGATCGTGGAGGCGTACAGGCAGGCAGCCACGCAGAACGTGTTGGCGGCAGTGAACAACAAGGTGTTCCCGGGATACTGGTCGGTGTGCGCCGACGGCAAGGACTTCGGCTATGGATACACCTATCCCTCGCTGGACGGGCATCAGATGTCCGACGCGCTCCTGTGGTTGGGGCAGGTTGAGGTCGTCAAGGCGAACTGGGAATACGTCCGAGGGTTCCAACGGCCCAACGGGCAGCTCCCCATCGCGATACTCCCCGGACTCGACGAAGTGGCGGGCACGCCGGTGGACCCGAATGGTGGATTCTACCGGCACTGGGTACGGGGCGATCCGCTGCGCGCGCTCGGCAGTACGACGTACATCCAGAACGCGGACATCATCTTCCGGTACACCCTGGATCGGAAGTGGCTGGCCGGGCAGCTTCCTTCGGTCAACCTTGCCGCGAAGTACCTGGCGACGCTAACGAACGAAGACGGCCTGGTGGCCGGGGCGGGTTACTACATCGAACGACCGGTGAGGCTCGAGCACGATGGCGTAACCCAATGCCATGCGGCAGAGGCCTTTGGGCGAATTGCCGAATTGAACCGAATCGCAGGCGACACGACGGCAGCCCGAGGGTATCAGGCATTGGCCGATCGGATCGCCTCGCACTTCAGGACCACGTTCTGGTCGAAAGACCATTTCGCGGAATACATCCATCCGCAACGCGGTGTGATCGATCGGCACGGACTGACCGACGTGAACTGGAGCGCACTCGCGACCGGCGTGGCCCTTCCCGAACAGCGAGCGCTTCTCTGGCCGAAGCTGAAGGACGAGAGGAAGTTCCACTACGGCAGCATGCCGACGGGAATCGCAACGGAACCGGAGACGTATGAAGCGTGGGAGTTCACCCATACCGACCGTATGGATCTCGCCGCCATGGGCCGGGTGTGGTACCTGGAATGCTGGGCCCGGGCAAACATGAACGACGCCGGCGGGATCCTCGAGACGATCCGGCGCGTGAGCGAAGTCGGTCGCCGGAACGGCTACTTCTGGCGCGAGCGCTACGTAGCAGACGACACAGGCGCCGGAAAGGGATATGGTGCGCGCAAGTACTGCGAGTATCCAGCCAATCTCATTCGGGTCGTCCAGCGGTTCGTGTTCGGGGTCGATTTGCGACTCGACGGCGCCCTCGTGCTAGCACCGACGGTACCGGCCTC
>CAYMME010000227.1:0-13880 GCA_964391465.1 uncultured Planctomycetales bacterium | reverse complement strand
CGTAGTGCTGGTGGTAGGTCCCGGTCTTCACGTTGTAGACCAGGTTGTTCTCCATATGTATTCACAAGTGCAGATGGGAAAAAGTCTCATTAGGATGAGAAAATCGGCGCGTTTGGGCAAGAGCATCCGCCGCGGCTGCACGCGGCGTGCAGGCGGGCTGCAGCGGGTCAGTCTGAGGTCGTAAAATCCCACTTCAAAACCCACAATGTCTCGTGAGATTGAGCGTTCTTGTCCCCTTCGTCGGGACAGGATAGGCCCGACAGGGAGAAGGGGTCGGTGTCGATGGCTCCGAACCAGGTGTCGGCAGTGCGAATGGCGGCCTGCGCGGAGCCAATGGTCTCGTGAAAACAGTAGTCGTTTTCGTCGACGCCCAAGCCGTCCATATCGAGAAAATCCATGCCGGGCTGACCGATGATCTTGTAATAGATGTCGGGGGTGCAGGGGCGGGCGGCCCAAAGCCCAGTTATGCGGGCGAGGGACTTACGCCGGACGCCAGTCGCAAGCCACAGCGGGTGATGGACCAGCCCGGCTTGCACCTGGTAGTACGCGCCGTATGAGTCCTCCCATGAGGATCCCGGCCACTGCGTCGTTTCCCAGGCGGAAACCGTGGCTGCACACGTGGACTCCCAAGAGCCGCCAGGATTGCGAATCTGGCGGTTGCCGGCTTCGTACTCCTGGCTATATTCGATGGCTTTCCACGTCCACTTGAGAGTGCTGAGGGCGGCGTGCATGTCTACCAAGTTCCAGGGGCCGTATACGTCTGCCTCTGATGCCTGGCCCTGGCTAAGGTACATGCCGTCGTTGCGGTTGGTCCAGTCGTCGCCGGCGCCGGGATCCCAAGCGGTGGCCCGGCGCCACAGACCGGTGCCAAGGCCGGAGGCGGTGGCAAAGCCGGCGGCGTCAAAAGCCGGAATGGTGTCCTCGCCGTGGAGGTCGCCGGCATCGGGGATGGCGGTGTGATCAAGAAAGTAGGGAATGATATCCTCTGCCAGGTCCTGCACGTCCTGTATCCAGCTCAGATCGTAAGACACATCGTCGTCGGCCACGACGTTGTCCAGTTGCACGCCGGGGTAAAACGCACCACTGACCATCGATCGCTCGTTAATGGCATCGATGATCTCGTTCGCCAGGTCAACGTCGTACCAGACAGTGTCGTTGTCGATGGTTGTGAATGGATCGCTCATCAGGGGATGTTACGCCATTTGGCCCAGCCGGCTTTGGTGATCTTTTTGCCGTCTTCGGTGTCGGTGACGGGGATATAGCCGTCGGTGTCGAACTCGGCCGGGTCGAGCTTGATTTCCTCCTGGAAGGCCTCGTAAGGTGGCGGTCCGCTGTAGTTCCGAATCCGGAGGTATGTCGTTTCGCCGGGGCCGGCGGCGCCGTCGCCTTGCTTCGGACCTTTGCCGCCGTTCTTGAACTCCGCACCGGCGCCGATTCCGCTAAGGCCAGTCTCGCGCGCTATATAGGAGTAGGAGGCGGCACGGCCGCGAGAGGTCTTCATGAGGGTACGGATTTCGTCCGGACCAAGATGTCGAGCCGCGCCAAACGTGACGGTTGTGCGGCCGCTCGTGAGGTCCTCAGACACCTGCTGTATGACGGCGCGCATTGTCTCCCACTCGCTCCGGCCGCCCGTGATGTTGACGACCATGCCGGGGCGAACGGCGCACGTGCACTCTTCCTCGGACAGCGTGACCTGCCCGGAGTACTGCAACGCGTTCCACGACGCGTAGATCGCCGCGGCCAAACCGGCAGGAACTTCTTCGGCGGCCTCGCCGCTGGCGAGGTGGCGGTAGGTGCGGGTCCTCGCGTCCGTGGACGTGACTTTCTTGGAGATCGGCATCTCCTCGATCTCCTTCACCAGCTCGTCGTAGCCGAGCAGGTCCCGCACCTTCACTGACATCTTCGCGGTCACTTCCTCGTCTGCGTCTGACTCCGACATCCACTCCTGAATAGTGCCTTCCTTCAGTATCCGTGGGAGCGTGCCGGTTTCCTCCGGGTCGGAATCCTCGATGACTCGCTTGCCATCGGTGATCGTGATGTCGGCGTCCTTGTACTTCTTGGCGATCCACGGGCATTGCTTTTTCCACCAAGTCTTGTCGGTCAGGAACAGCGGCCATTCCTCGGTCACGATGTCCTGGGACATGCGGGAGATGCGTGTGCCGGCGAGCTCCATGACGGTGCTGAAGCATTCGGGGTCTGACGTGTCGCCTGCCTCATGAACCTCAATGGCCTCGTAGCTTTGATCGTCGGCCTCGTGGCGGATCTCGAACTCGACCCGGACGCCGGGAACCTGCAGTTCGTAGCGGGGGCTGATCTGCCAGGATTCGAGCGTGTCGCTGCCAAACGCGTATGCGGCGGCCGGCATGGCGGAGCGGGCGGTGACGTTGAGTGTGGGCGGGTCGGTCGAGTAGTCGAACCAAGCGACGCACTCGGGAGACCAGCGCAGCATCTTGATGATGACCTCGGCGCAAGAGATTGTCACCTGCTCGTCAAACGGCAACGTGACCGTCGGAGCGATCGTCCCCTTCTGGAGCGGGGGCGTGCCGTACTGGAGCGGGGGCGTGCCGTACAGCGCCACCATGTAGTCAATCACATCGCCGATCTGGGCGCCGGTCGTGATGGCGTCGCCGCCGGCGTTCTGGCACAGAATCACACGGGACTTGAGCTTGTTCTGCAGCTCGGCCGCGCCGACATCGTACAGGCGCCACGACTGGCGATATGTGATGCTCTCCAGCCGCTCCCAGGGGCCGTGCGCTTCGTAGTTGATGGTCTCGGTCTGGGGGCCGCCGTAGCGGGGGATCGTTTTGATGCGGCCGACAAACACTGTCGTGTCGTTGCGGATGACGCTGATGGCTTCGTTAAACGCAAATGCGGCGTCGGCGTCGGCGTCTGTGGGAGCGGCAAAGGAAAAGCGGTCCGGGGCCTGGCTGACGAGCTGGCGGCGGGGACTGCTCAGGCCGCGATCCGAAAAAGCCTGGTCGTTGATTTTCCACTCGACCGACATGGCTACACCTGGACGTTGCTAACCTGGGACTTCAGCGTCTGCAGCTCTTGCACCAGTACACGGAGTGACTCGGCGATGTTCACGCGCACCTGACCGACTGCGTGCCGTGCTTCCCCCACCTGTTCCATCTCGCGATCGCGGGCTTGTTCGACCCCGCGTTGCTGCTGTCTGTACTGGCGAGACTTCGGCGACCATCGACGTTGGCCAGGTATAGCACCAGTACGCTCGAAGTCTTCCACCCTGCGTTGGGCGGCTTCTGCCTCGGCTTGCTCTCGCGCGAGATTCTGCATGCCGGGCGACTTGGGGTCGGACGCGGCTTTGAGTTGCTTCTCAAGGTCCTTCTTCTGGGCTTCCAGCTCCTTAACCCTCGCCTCGGCTTGCTGGCGTTGCTCGGCCTGGTTGGCACGAAGCACGGCGGCCTGGGCGGTGGACTGCGCGGCGGCTTCGCGAGCGGCCAGCGTGCCGCGAACAGAGGGGGCTTGCGCGCGCAGTTTTGCGGCGGCGTCGAGGGTGGGAGTGATCTGCGTTTCAATCCGCGGTTTTCCGGCTGCGGGGGCTTCGCGAAGGCGTTGCAGTGCCTTTTGCTCTGCGGCTTCGGCCTCGCGCAAACGACGCTCAAACTCGTCGCGCTCGCGCTTAACCTGCTCTAGCGCAAAATCGCGCCGCCCCGTGGCTTTTCGGCGGCGCGCTTCTTCGGGGGTTATCTTGCCCTCGGCAACTGCCAGGTCGATGTCAGCCTCGGCCTGGCGCAGACGCGCCTGCTCAAGCGCGGCCAGGTGTTTGGTTGCATCCGCCGACGCGTCGGCGGCCTTTTGAATTGCACCAGCCACTTCTTCCGCTGTACGGGTGACTTCGGGCAGTGCGTTAGCGACACCGTGGGCCTTGTCCTCAAGTGTGCCGAAAAAGTCCCCCGCCTCGGTCGCAAACTCCCCCATCGCCTGGGCCGCATCGGTCCAGTTGTCGTGCCAGTTGCGGGCCATGGTGTCCAGGCCCAACACATCGGCGAGCACCTCTTTGAGGTCGCCTACGGCCGCCTTGTGTCGCTCAGTTGCTACAGTCAATGAGTTCTGGCGGGCTTCCAGTTTGCCGCCGGCCTTGTCTGCCAGCATCTCGAACAGGTTCTGCAGGTCTTTGGTTTGATCGCCCGTTTTTTCCAGGGTGATGCCATATCGGGCAAACATCTCGAACTGACCTTCAAGTGCGCGCTGCAGCAGCATGGCCGCCGGTTCGGCCCGGCCGTCCATAATGGCGGTGAGGTTAAGGAGGGCGTCGCTGACCTCATCGACGTTTCCGGAGTGCATGCCGAAGCGGGTGAGCTGGCTGAAGAGCTTCAGCCAGGTCTCGTCGCCAACACCGGTCAGATCCTGGTGGGAGGCGGCGAGCTGCTGCAACTTCTCACGATACTCGTCGGTCAGCTCGCCGGCGTTGGCGAGGGCGGAGGATATGTCGATCTCGGCCAGTTCCTGGACCTTGAGCAGCCCGATCGACTCCTTGAGCTCGCGGAGCCCTCGGCGAAGAGCCCCGATGGCGAGGGTTACGGCACCGGCCGTCCCGGCCAGCGCGCCAAGCTTGGTTCCGAGAGCGCCAAAAGCGGCCGAGCCTTGAGAGCCTGTTTCTTTGCTCTCCCGCTTTACGTCCTTAATGGCTGCCTTGGTGCGCTGGGCGCCCTTGGTCTCGGCCTTGGTACGGAAGAGGATGTCGAGCAGCTTGGCGGCCATTACTTCGGTTGCCTCTCAAGTAGCTGGCGTGCGCCGAATTCGGCGGCTGTCATAAGACGCTGGTAGGTGGGCAACACGCGCTTGTCGCCCTTCTGATTAACGGACTCAACAAGCCAGTACATGACGCCTCCCCCGCGCCGGCCGGCGGAGCGGAAGCCCGTGCGGCCCTTGCGGCGGTCGCGGACGATGTCGGTGGACTCGCGCTCGACCAGGGCAAGCGTGCCGGTGGCGAACATGACGATCCGCAGGTTGTGGAACGAACGGGGGGAGCGGCCGTAGGCTTCCCTGCGCGCCGGGATGGCGAGGCGTTTTTTCAGCCGCGGATGGATGTCGCCGCCGAAGTAGCGCTGGGCGATTGCTTCGTTTGATATCGACACGCGGACGCCGTTCGGCAGGACCTTGAATTGCGCGCTTCGGCCGGCGCGGGCCATGATGTGCGTCCGCCGGCCGCCCAGGGCGTTCGGATGCTTGCGGTCGTAGTCGACCAAGTTCTGGTGCACTTCGTTTCTGGCGGCGCGCCCGATTGCCTGGCGCATGCGCACGGATTGCATCAACCGCTGCAGCCGGACGATCTCGGGCGTGGCAGTGTCGCGTGTTACCTCGACACTCAGTCCGTAGTGCGGCATCAGGCGGCCTTTCGCTTGAGGATGAGCTTGCCGTCGACGAGTCGGGCGCGGTCGCCCATGTCGGTCATGAGCTGCGTCAGGAGGTCTCTGTGGCGGTCGGGCGGGGAGAGCTTGAACGTCTCGTTGAGACCGCGGTCCCGGGGTTCCACGGGCGTTTCAAGGCCCTTGACGCCGAGCCTGATGCACTCCGATCGGGCGACGTCGCGCACCCACATGCCGGAGTTGTAGGCAAAGGGCGGATAGGACAGGTGGAACTCGGAGATCGCGACCCAGATCGGGGAGTCTTTGCGGGCGATCATCCGGCCGCCATAGGTTTCGCCGCCGGCGTCGCGCCAGATCTGCGGCCAGGGGCGCTTTTCCTTGCGCTCCAGCTCGCGGTAGAGCTCCTGGCAGGGAAAGGCGTCGAGAACGCCGCGGTCCTGGCCCTGGGCGTGCTGGCCGTAGCCGAGGGCCATGTCGCGATTGGTCTCCAGCACGAGGTTGATACGGGCCTCGGAGGAGAAGTCCTGGATCGAGCCGGGCACGACACCGGCCGTGCCGGGGTGATAGCCGATCTCCTGGAGGGCGTCGCGCAGGATCTGGGCGGCTTTGGAGTGACCAATACCTCCGGCGGCCTGGGCGGCGGCGCCGGCGGGATCGGCGAGCATCTGGGTCACGTCGGCAATGCGCTGGAGATAGTAGGCGTTGTCGACGCGGGCGGAGACCCATGCACGCTCAAGGATAGAGGCGGGCAGCTCGGACAGCGCCGCGCTCCCGGCCGTGGTGGGCAGCAGGCTCTTGACGGCGTTGTGCTGTATCGCCTCTTCAAAGGGTATGGGCTCGCCGAATATCATGGGTGGAGGATTTCAGATTTCAGATCTCAGATTTCATTGCCAGGTTAGCCAGGCGACGTTGCTGCGTTCGCGAACGTTGCGAGTCGCGCTGCGGGCGAGGCCGGAGACCAGCAACCCGTACTTGACGCCCTTCTGCGGTGTCCACGACTTGGGTATGTGGTCGTACCGCTTGATGTGCTCGCCATTGCAGTTGCTCTTGCTCTTGGACGTTTGCCCTGGACGCATCCACTCCCACGTGACTGCCAGCCACTTGCCGTCCTTGGGGATCAACAGCCACACGTTTCCGATGCAGGGCACACCGCTGATTTCCCTGGCCGGTCCCCATACCCGCGCCTTGTTGTGGTGGAGCAGTACGGAGTTGCGGGTCAGGCTGGCTTTGAGCGTAGCGGTAGCCGGCCATGACGAGATGTCGGGGTGCAGCCACACGATGTTGTCGGGCAAATCTGACGGCTTGACTTCCGGCGGGTCCGGGTTTCTGTCCTCGATCATATCCTCGGGCACGTCGACGAGATCGAGCCAGTTGGGATCTACCTTGTCTGCGATGCGGCGCACGGTCGCGCAGCCGGTGCAGCCGAGAATGAGGCCGAGCAAGAGAGTGGCAAGGACAATGAGCAGCAGCCAGCGAGGCGGGTCTTGACGATGTTCTGCTGTGTGCATGGCGGGTTCTCCTTATTGAGCCGGGAGTCGTGGGTGGTCTGCGGCGTCGTGCCAGTCCACGCCCATGAGGTTGAGTTGGGTGAGCACGTCCATCATCTTGCCGCGCAGGGCCATTATGGTGGTGTTGGTCGGGCTGGCGGCTTCCATCTGGAGCACGATGTCGGTGCCGCTTTCGGGCTGGCCGGGGTCGAATTGCCATTGGTCGCCGCGGACGAGCTCGGTGCCGGTGGCGAGGCCGTAGCGGCGCAGCACGGCCCAGAGGGTGGTTTCGAGGCCCTTGAGGCCGCGCGGGGGTGTGACGGTGCCGGGCTTGGCGTGGTGCCGGGCGATTTCGGCGACGAGCTGGGCGGCGTCGTAGTCGGCTTTGTCCTGGGCGGTAGTTTCGCGCCAGGTCCAGTCGGGGTTGCGGCGGTAGTTGCGGGCGCGGGCGGGATCGGCCCAGGCGGCGGAAGCGAGGGTTTGCTCGGCGGGGCTCATGGGGGCGGGTTTGTTGGCGACAATCTTCCAGTGCCTGGGTCTGACGCGGTAGCTTCTGCCGCTCCGCATCCGAGCCCAGGTTGCGGGCGGTATGAGGGCGCGAATGCCGGCCGGAATGCCCCGAACCCACCCGCGCTGAAAGTGGGCTTCGGTGAGGCGTCGGCCGCAGTCCAGGGCGTGCTGATCGGGGCGCAGGATGTAACCCTCGGCGGCTATGGCGGCGGTGGCGAATGCAAGCAGCAGCAGTGCGGAAAGAGTTTTTTGCATGACTGTCTCCCTATTCTTCGTAAGTGTCCTGGGTGCCTTCGTAGTCTGCGTCGATGGCGGCCTGGCCCCATTCGCGGTCGTCGTACCAGAGGATGTCGTCGATGATGCCGTCCCAGCCCCAGCCGGTTTGCCCCCAGCGCTGCCCGAGGGCGGGCGGAATCGTCCATGTTGCGGAGGCGTTGGTGGCAAATATGGTCTGGGTGGCGTTTTCGTAGAGCCGGAAGTAATCGTCGTCGGTGTTCCAGGTCAGGACGAGATGGGTCCAGTTGGTTGTGACGGTGTTTCCATAATCGCTGTAGGTGTAATCCTTGCGGATTCTCCACTTGGTGCCGGACACCATAAAGAGGTTTGCCCCCGCAGAATCGCCGAAGATGCAGTCGAGGTTGGCGGGGGCGTCGCTCCGCGCCCAGCAGCGGAAGGTGACGGCGGTTGCTGAGGCAGCGGCGTTGTCGCTGTAGTAGATCACGTCGCCGCCGTCGAAGATGAACTCACCGCCGTAGTTGTTGGACCAGGAGGGCGCGGCGCCTCCTGTGCCGGGTGTGCCGGTGATGTCGTTGCCGGATGAGTCGACGACTTTGCCGGAGGCGTTGGTGAACTCGTGGGCTTCCCACCAGGCGCGCATGCCGGAGGGCGGGTAGTAGGCGCCTTCGGCGACCTGGTCCTCGGCTTCGCCGTTGAGGAGAATGTTGGCATCGTCGATGATGTTGACGTCATTGAGCGCGTTGATGCCGGCGAGGGCGGCGGCGACAGAAAACAGCAGGGCTATGAGGGCGTGTTTCATCGCGTGTACTCCACGGCGGATGCCATGGTCTGGGTGATAACGGTGCCGCCCCAGTCCAGGGTGAGCGGGATGCTGTTGCTGGATGTGGTCCAGAGCATGCCGACGTTGATGCGCTCGACAATCCGGCTGACGTAGCAGGTCGCGGAGTGGGCCGAGCTGAGGTTGTCGTCGAGGTCCAGATAGGTGTCGGTGATGGCCGAGATGCGGTGCGTTTCGGACGTGCCGCCGCTCAAGTATACGAGGTTGTTGGTGGAGAAGTCGGACGTGTCGGCGAGCATGATGCGGTTCGTGCCTGCCGATGCCGCGTTGGTCAGGGGTTCGACGGTGTAGGTGGCGGGCGACGCATTGTCGCCCTCGTGCCGTTGGCGAGATCCAAGGCGCGAGGCGCTGTAAATCGAGAGAAAGCCGCCCTGCGTCCAGGCGGTGTTGGTGGAGGGTTGAGCCCAGGTGCGAAGCACGTCGGGCATTATGCGGCCGGTCCACGCGAGGTTGGTGATGTCCCAGGAAAAGGCATCTGCGGAGCCGGCGTAGAGGGTGGTGTTGGTATGGGCTGTGTTGAGTTCGTCGACGTTGATGTAAAGGGCGTCGCTGTCGGTGCCGTCGATTTCGAGGGTGTCGGTTTCGACGCGAACAGTGGTGACAGTGTCGGCACCGATGATGTCGCCGTCGACGCTCAGAGCGCCGGCAATGCTGGCGTCGCCCTCGATGTCGACGTCGCCGTCGACGGGCTGGATGCTGCCGGCGTAGAGGTTGTCGACGAATATGCTGCCGGAGTTGGTGATGTTGTTGCTCTGCAGGTCCCAGGTGCCGTTGGTGTTGAGGAAGAAGAGGGCGGCAAAGGTGCCAAAGGGATCGGCGTTCCAGAAGCGGGAGATGGCGAAGTAGGGGGCGTCGTAGGTGAGGAGCACGCCTTCCTCGCGGCTGGCGTGGTCGTAAAGCCGGACTTCGGCATAGGTGGCGGCGCCGCTGGTGGGGGCGTAGATGGATGCGTAGTGCTGGATGTTGGAGATGATCTGGTAGCCCATGTCGAGCGTGCCGGACATTGTGCCGCCGGTGAGTGAGAGCTTGCCGGTGTTGAGGGTGGCGATGTCCGTATCGTTGCTCGTGACCTGGGGTTGCAGGGAGGCGGTTGTGCCGGTGACGGCCAGGGCATTGGCGGCGGCGAAGGCCGCGGCGCCGTTGGTCGGGACCACGATGACCAGGTTGGTGTCGACCATGACGGGCAGCGTCGTGGCCGACGGGTAGTTCGTGACGGCTGCGCAAGCGCTCTGCAGGGCCGCTGCAGCCAGCATGCAAATGAGTGCCGGTTGTCGCATTATGCTTCTCCTGTCTGATCCCAGACGGTGTGCACGGAGTCGGCCGCGCCGTCGGGGTACATGGTGTGCCAGAGTCCGGTGGTCGGGTTGTACATCTGGAAATACTGCTCGTCGCCCGAGGTCTTGATCCGCCACGAGCCATTGGCCGGGGTCTTCTGCATAAAGCGGGCGTCGGCCTCCTCGGAGGTGTAGTAGTTGGCGCCGCCGGGGCCGGAGGTCCCGCTCTCCTTGACCTTGAACGTGGTCTCGCCAAGGGTGAGGTTTTTGGCCTCCGCGTCGGTCGTGACGGCCTTGACGTAGATCAGGAAGTTGCGCTCTTTTCCGCCGAGCTCCAGGTTCATCTGGGTATCGGTGATATCGACGGTGGCGTGGCTTTCGGTCTTAGCCGTGAAGGCGGCCAGGTCGGTGATTGTCCCGAAGTCCGGATCGTCCACCGTCACGGTAAAGTACGCGGCGGCGTTTGGGTTGGAGTGGTCGCGGACCTCGACGGTAATCGAGTCGATATTGGCGAGGGTGTGCACGGTGTCGCCGTCGAAAATGCCCAGGCGCAGGCGCAGGTCCGAGTTGCGGTAGCCGACGGGGGTGCGGTTTTCGACGGTGCGGATCGCGTCGTCGCTCGATACGTCCACCTTGAGCCAGAGCTCCTTGACGTCCAAATCTGACATGTCAGTTGTCCTTTCTATGCGGTCGGCTTGGTGGCCGTGAACACGCCGCCTGTGAGCGAATAAGTGAGGTACGTCGAAACGCCCACCACGGGCGGCCAGGTCACGCCGACAACCTGGCCGTCAGTCAGGTAGTAGACGGTGACGCCACCGGCCTCGTCTTCGAACTGAAACGCAATGACGCCCGTCTCGGGCATGTCGGCCAGGTGCGAGACGATGAACTCGCAGGCGGCGCGGTGCGAGCCGTGTATGCGATGCACACCAAACGAGATCGGCGTCACGCGGTTGCCGCGACCGGTGGGCTTGGCGGCGGAGGCGCGGAAGAGCTTGCGCGGGTCGACGTCCTGCTGCGTGGAGCCGGCCCAGTCGCGAGGGTACTGCACCTCGCGCCGGCCTTCGCACAGCACATAGTCGCCGATCGTTATACGCATCGCTCATGCCTCTCTTTCGCTACGCCGCCGAGACGCTGAAGCGCGCGGTCATTGCGCCGGCCGTGATCGTCGGCATGGCGACGAACTGCAGCGCCCCGAACCGCTTGACCTTGCCCCAGCGGAACACGCCGGTTTTCGGCGCGGCGTTTTCGACCGTGACGCTGACGCCGGTACCGGTGACCGTGAGGTCGTTGGTGTTGCCGCGCAAACTCACGCCGCGCTGGATCCCCGCGCCCTGGTATTTGAGCAGCGCGAGCACCTGCGTCTCGCTGACGCCGACGGGCATCATCGAGGCGGTGACCTCCAGGCCGTAGACCGTCTTGTCCACGAGGCCCTCGCTGTCCACGGATTCGTCCACGAGCTCGACCTCGCTGGAGACCACGACGCCGTCCTCGGTGTCGATATCGTCCCAGGGCGAGTCGCCGCCCCACGCAACCGCGTAGGGATTCACGTGCACGTCGTCCTGGTCGTAGGACGTGTCTGCGAACGCCTGGGCGGCGACGGCCGCGCGCTTGGCGGCGTCGGTCCAGGCGGTGTCGTCGGCGCCGATGCAGGTCAGCGTGCACTGGCCGAACAGCGTCTTGGTAGCGCTCAAGAGAATGTCCGGCATCTTGGTGACGGCACCGGCCTTGAACGTCATCTCCTGGCCCGCGAGGGACTGCACGACGACGTTGGAGTCGCTGCCGTAGATCGAACCGCCGATCGTGGGGTTGGTGTAGGGGAACAACACCGTCAACGCGCCGGCGGACCACTGCACGGGCGTAAAGGTGACGTCCCAGGTGATGTCGGTCACGATCTCGTCGACGTCGCCGAAGGCGGCGACGTTGATCTTGACGGCGGCCAGGTTGGGCGTGGCGACGATGTCCTCGGTCGAGTAGAAGACCTGGGACTTGAACGTCACGATCGCCGGCCCGCGGACGATGGTGGATCTGGCAATGGTCATGAGTGAGACCTCCTCGTTACGAGAGCGCGAGCCCTCCGTTGGTTGTGAGCGTTACGTGATAGCAGACGGTTGCGCCGGGCGGGTTGATGGCGAGCTTGATGGCGTCGTCATCGGCAACGATGCACTCGCTGACGCCGTCCGGCTTGAACTGGTGCAGGGTGGCGATTACGCGCTCCGCCACGGCCAGGGCGGTCTTGCCGGTACCGCCGGCGCCGCGGTTGATGGTGACGTTCTCGGCGACCTCGGCGATGATGGCGATATCTTCCAGGTACGGCCCGCGCAGGTTGGGATGCCGGCAGCGCGCACGCCCGAGCATAAAGAGCACGCTGACCCCGAGCCGCGAGACGGCGACGGTGACGGCTTTCTCGATGTCGCCCTTGTCGTCGGTGATCAGGGAGACGCCGTTGAACCACTCATCCGCCTCGCATTGCGCGGCGGCGCTGGTGAGTATCGTCTGCAGCACGGGGGCGGACATGATCCGTTATTCCTCGTTTGCCTCCGCCGGGATCCCCGCGGGCGGCGGTCCGTCATTCTCGGGTGCGGCTGCCGGCTCGTCGCCCGAAGCGGCGGGCTCGACATTGCGGAGATAGAGCCAGTCGTCGGCGCCGGCCTGGGGGAAGAGCTGCACTTCTTCGGCCGCGAGCCCCTCGGCCTCCAGCACGCCCAGGGCGACGAAGTTGGCAAACTCGTCATTGGCCAGCAGGTTGCCGGGGATGCAGGTGACGCAGACGGGGCCGGTGTCCGTTCCGGAAACCTCGACCTCCTTGTAGCCTGCCTTCTTGAGTGCGCTTGCGAGCTTCTTTTGGTCGGCAGCTTTCATGCCTGTCTCCCTTTGCCGGCCGGTTAGAGGCCGTTCATTTTGTCGCGGGTAAAATCGCGTGTGTTCTTGTCCACTACCGACACGGCCGCGCCGGTGGGAACGGCGCCCGTGGTCGGGTCCTCGATCGCAAATGTTCCGGCGGCCACGTCGCGCAGAATGCGCATGGCCTCCTTGCGCTTGTCCGTGCGTTCCTGGTCAAGGTCGTATCCCGGGACGCGGCCGATGATCTCCGCCACCACGAGGTCGCACGCCGGGGAAAGCAAAAGTCGGGGGATGGTCGTGGCGTCGGAGTCGAGCGTGTTGTCCGTGTTGGCGGCGACGTAGCCGCGGACCATGCCGGTAACGTGTTCGATCGACGGCTCGACCGGATCTTCCTGGCCGTCGGCCAGGGCCGCCGCGCGCAGCGCCTCCAGCTCGGCGCCGCTGATGTGGCCGACCACGTCGCTCTCGGCTATGGTGACATAGTATGACACGCTCTCTTGCTCCTCTCGTCTCTACCGGCGGGCCGCCTCTGCACCGCCCGCCGGGCCTATGCGTGGCTTCCGTGCTCTACGGTTGGTGCGGTCCGGAGCGCCAACAATCTCGGTGTGTGGTATTCAAGTTCGTGCCCTGCGTCAGCGCTCGCGGCCGATGACCTTGACCGTGCCGGCGTTGGTCGCGGTGCAGTTGACGTACCAGGTGTCGTCGCGCATGAAGTACCAGGTGTTCGTCGTGTACGACACCTGATAGGTCTCGCCCGACGCAATGCCTGTGGAGTGATAGGCCGGGCCGGTCGAGGCCCGGTGCACGGTGACCGTCGCGGCGTTGGCCTGGGCCAGCGCCGAGTCGAACACAACCTCCAGGGCGTCGACCTCAAACGAGGTATAGACCGCCTGGTTGACTCCGGCCGTGTAAGCGAACGTGACGTTGTTGGTCACTGTTCCGCCGCCGTTGTCGCCGGGCAGGGTCAGGGATTTTTCTACCGGCACGCCGTCGCCGGCGTATGCGGCCATAACCAGTATGGCGCTCACGACGATAAGGGTACCGAGGTCGCTCAGCGAAAAGCGTCGCATGGTTCCGATTCCTCTCTGCCGGTTTTGGGCCTCGGCAGGCCAGGGCGCCCCGAACGGCAGGGCGCCCGGTTGATTGCAGACTACGACACGGCCAAACGCCGCCAGCCGGTCGTGGCCGTCGCCTTGATGAGCGAGTTGTGCTCGACCGTGATGTCCTCGTACTTGGCGCGCTCCTCGATGTAGACGCCCCAGCGCCCGCCGCCCATGGCCGGGTGCAGAAAGCGCTTGATGTGGGAAGCGTCCTCGACCTGCTGGCCCGAACGGGCGACGTAGAGATACACCACGTTGCCGAC
>CAYMME010000226.1:0-13884 GCA_964391465.1 uncultured Planctomycetales bacterium | reverse complement strand
GCACTCTACCACCAGCCCTCACAGGGTCAAGAAAATCTTCCTGACACCTTTTCCTTGGTCAACGTCACGATCAGCGCCCCCGAGTATCAACGCGCGCCCGCCGCCTTCCGATACGAATGCTGGCGGGGTCCGCACCGTATGCCGGCCCCGGAGCTGTGCGCCGATACGGTCCGATATCGCAGCCGTGACACGATGCTTCTGACGCCAGTCCGAGCCCTCAAACCTGGAATGCGGCTCGCGCAGCCGTTGTTCCACCCGAAGCGGGATGATTTCGTTCTGCTCGAGAAGGGTCACGTTCTGACTGAGGAGCTGATCGAGGGCCTGGAGGCGATCGGTATCGTGAACGCCTGGGTCGAGTTCTCGCCCCTGCAGGCCTTCGACCCGAAGATCGAGCAGAGCATCATCGAGCGACACGAAGGGCTCCACCAAGCGATGCGCAAGTCGATCGGCCGCGTGCGCAACCGTGTTGCGATCGAAGCCAATCTCGGGGTCTACCACCGCAACGTGGAGGGGCTGCTGTTCGAGATCATCGCCGATCCGAAGCTCAGGACGATCCTCGCCCCGCTGTCCAAGGATGCGTTGGACTTCGCCGGCCATACGGCCAATGTTGCGTACCTCTCGCTCTTGCTCGGTGCCCACCTGGGCGGGTACCTCCGCAACGAGCGCTGCCGTGCCCTCTCGTCGGACGCGGAGAACACACGGTCGCTCGGCATCGGCGCGCTGTTGCACGACATCGGCAAGCTGGAGATCGACGACGCGGCACAGGGTACTTGCGTGCTCGACGCCGAATCGGACGACGACGAGTACCGCGCGCACGCGACCGCGGGCTACGAGGCCGTGCTGGGGCAAGTGCCCGGAGCGGCCGCCAACGTCGTGCTCAATCATCATCAGCGGGTCATCGGGTCCGGGTTTCCCGACCGCTTCGACCGCATCACCAAGTCCACACGCGAGCCGCCCGCCGGCTCGAGCATCCACGTGTTCTCGCGCATCGCCGCAGTTGCCGACGTGTTCGACAATCTGCTTCAACGAACAGCCGATGCCGTTCCGACCGTGATCCTGCTGCACGCCCTGCAAAGCCAACGCTTCTACGGATGGTTTGACCCTACCGTAGTCGAGACGCTCATCCGCCTGGTGCCACCTTTCGGAGTCGGCACGATGGTGAGCCTTTCGTCCGGTCAGGACGCAGTGGTCGTGGCGAACAACCCGCGCAGCCCGTGCCAGCCGATCGTGAAGATCGTCCACGGATCGGTTCAGGAGCGCGGCACCCACACGGCCCGCGGCGTGATCGATCTGCGACACTGCCGTCACGTACACATCCACGCCGTCGAGGACCGGTCGGTGGCACCCTACCTGTTCGAGCCGGGCGAGACGCAACCCGTACTGGCCTGATCGCCCCGCATCCCACTTGACCGCACGCGGCGCGGTGAGGATGCTGTGTCCGGCAAGCCGGGGCTGTGGGTCGTGTGAGCGCCCACAAGTCCGTGCCCGAAGCCGAGACGATCCGCACAGATCGACCCGGATGCCGCGACACCACAGAAGGAGTGGATCGGTGCGCCCCGTGATGACCGTAGCGTTCTTCGTAATCCTGCCGGCGTTGGCGGCCGGCGCCGAAGCCCGCTGGCCGCGGTTCCGCGGGCCGGGCGGAGCGGGAGTGGCGGAGACCGGCAGGCTACCGGCGCGATTCGGACCCTCGGAGAACGTGCGGTGGAAGACGGCACTGCCGCCGGGTCACTCATCCCCGTGTGTGTGGGATGACCGCATCTTCCTGACCGGGCTGGCGGAAGAGAAGCTGTGGACGCTGTGCATCGACCGCGCTGACGGGCATGTTCGGTGGCAGCGCATCGCCCCGGTCGAGCAGATCGAGCAGGCACACCGTGTCGGGAGCCCCGCCGCACCCACGCCCACCACCGACGGCCACCGCGTCTACGTCTACTTCGGATCGTTCGGGCTGCTCGCGTATGACTTCCGGGGCAATGAGCAATGGCGCAAGCCGCTGTCGCCACCGGTATTGGGCGGCTTCGGGGCGGGGACATCGCCGATCCTGGCCGGCAATCGCGTTGTGCTCAACGTGGACCAGGACCACGGCTCGTACATCCTCGCGGTCGATCGCGGCGACGGCCGGACGGTGTGGAAGACCGACCGGGCGGAGTTCCCGCGAGGGTTCGCGACGCCCATGTTGTGGCGTCACGACGCCATCGAAGAGATCGTCGTGCCCGGCACGCTGCGGCTGGTGGCCTACGACCCCCGCGGCGGGCGCGAGCGTTGGACGGTGCACGGGCTGGCCCGGATCGTCTGTCCGTCGCCGGTCACCGCGGAGGGGCTGCTGGTGGTCGCGAGCTGGGCCCCCGGCGGCGATCCGGGCGAACGGGTCACGGTCCCGCCCTTCGCAACGTTCACCGACAAGTACGATGCCGACAAGGACGGCAAGCTCAGCCGCGCCGAGTTCCCCACGCAAGGCGCGATTGGGCGCCGCTTCCTGCACTTCGATGCCAACAAGGACGAGGAGGTCGACCGCACGGAGTGGGAGGCGATGGCGGACATCTTCGCCCGGTCCGAAAACGCCATGCTCGCGGTCAGACCCGGAGGAGGCGGCAACCTCACCGAAACGCACGTGGCCTGGAAGCAGAGCAGGTTCCTGCCCTACGTGCCCTCGCCGCTGGTCTACCGAGACCGCGTGCACCTCGTAAAGGACATGGGCATCGCCACCTGCTACGACGTCAAGACCGGTGAACGGAAGTACCAGGGGCGTCTGGGCGCCGCGGGGAGCTACTATGCATCTCCGATAGGCGGCGACGGCAAGGTGTTCATGGCCTCCGAGCGAGGCGTCGTCGCGGTCCTGGAGGCCGGCGACAAGCTCAACGTATTGGCCCGTAACGACCTCGGGGAGCGGATCATGGCCACCCCGGCCATCGCCGACGGTAAGCTCTACGTCCGGACCCAGGGCATCTGTTCGCCTTCGGCGAGTAGCTGTCAGCGATCAGCCGTCAGGCATCAGCCGGAGCCGGCGTACGGGTCGTACGGTCACGTGCACGCCGCATTCCGCGATCCGCACTCCACATTCCGCTATCGGTCCTTCCCACCGCCTTGACAGGGCCGGTCCTGGGGCTAGAATCGCTCTATTCGGGGCGGTGCCATCCGCTCCGGACGGACCGAGGGTGGTGGGTGAAACGGCGGGTCGCAGTCCCGCCCTGCGTGTGGACTTCCCGAGCGAACCGTACCCGGAAGGCGGCAGCAATGTGTCGTAGGGCCACAACTCGATGGACCGTGGGCAGTCTGGCGGTGACCTTGGCCGGGGTGGCCCTGGCCGTGCCGGAGCCGGGCGAGGTCCCCAAGAACTGGGAGCTGCGATTCGAGTACCTCGACCCCCAGCGGATCGCGGTTCAACTACCCGGCGAGGATGTACCGAGAACGTACTGGTACGTCGTGTACACGGTCACCAACGAGAGCGGTCAGGCGATCCAGTTCCTGCCGTCGTTCGAGCTGATGACCGACACCATGAAGGTCTATCCGTCGGAGATCGGCGTCCACCCGGCCGTGTACGAGGCGATCAAGAAGCGGCACCGCAAAACGCATCCGTTCATGACCGAGCCGGTGCGGATGATCGGTCGGCTCCTCCACGGGGAGGACAACGCCAGAGATTCGGTGGCCGTCTGGGCGGACTTCGATCCGCACGCGAGCCGGTTCACGGTCTTCGGAGGCGGGCTGTCCGGCGAGACGCGGCAGGTCCGCAACCCGTTGCACAACGCATCGAAACCCGAGGTCGCAATGGAGGAGATGCCGGACGGCTCCACGCTCGAGACGGTGGTGAATCCGAAGCACTTCACGCTACGTAAGACGTTGGTCATTCGGTACGAATTCCCCGGGGCGGAGAGCACCCGGGACCGATCCAAACCCAGAGGCCGGCCGCATACCTGGATCATGCGATAGGAACGCCAGCACCGGCAGGAGTAAGCATCGTGGCACACAAGAAAGGTCAAGGCGCCTCACGCAACGGGCGGGACAGCAACCCGCACTACCGCGGCATCAAGCTCTATGCCGGCCAGAAAGCCAAGGCCGGTTCGATCATCGTTCGGCAGTGCGGAACGAAGTTCAAGCCGGGTCGGCACGTCGGCCTCGGGCGGGACTACACGCTCTACGCCCTCAAAGAAGGCACGGTCGTCTTCCGCAAGAACCACACCGTGACCATCGAACCCGTCGCCGCACCGTAGGCACTCGCCGCCACCGAACGCCGCAGAACCCCAGACATCCTCGCCGGCAGCGCCGGGACACGCCACCCAATGGCTGCGCTCTCGGTATTCGGCGGCTCAATGTGCGGCAGAATCCAGCATTCAGCCTCCGGTCTTCTGCCTCCGCGACCGGCACCCGCCCCGCGCAGTCAGCGTCGTGCTCATTGACGAGGTGTGCGAAAGCGGCCATGATCCAGGCGATCTCGCAGTCACCGTCATCTCGGAAAACGCTGTTCGGCAAGGAGTTTCGTGATGGGTCAGGATACGTTCACCGCGAGAAGCGAGAGCTTGGCGTGCGAATCGTCGCTGACTACCTACAACGTGGCGAGCGTCGCGGAGTCCATGGACACGATCCACTCCTTGAAGGGAACGCGAGCAGGCCTGCAAACGATCCAGACGCGGACGGGCGACTGGAAGAGCTGGGACCCCGACGTGTACGGCGTGGACGAGGCGACGGAGGGCGGCTACATCACCCGCCTCAAACAGCTCAACCGACCCATCATCATGCTGTCGGAGGAATCGGAGCGGGTCGAGATCAACCTCGACAAGTCGGGCGAACCCTTGTACTGCGTATCCGACCCGTTTGACGGCAGTTGGCTCTTCAAGCGGCAGTTGCCGCTGTGGTGGTACACCTCGCTGGCCTTCTTCAAGAGTGATTTCACGCCGGCCAGTACGGCCACAGGCGATGTGAATCAGGACCTCATCGCCTTTGCCGACGAGAGCGGAGCCTATCTCGTGTCCGTCGACGGCGACCGGCTGCATGACAAGCGCCGACTTGACGAAGAGTATCGCCAGGCCCGCGCGGGCGACGCCCCGAACGATCTGAGCGGCGCCTGTATCGAATCGTACGGGCTCAAGCCGAAGAAGTTTCTCGAGCCCCTGCTGGCCCGCTACGGCGACCTGATCTACTCCTTCAAGATGTACTACCCCAACGGCGGTCCGTTCGCGTTCGTGGATGTCGCGATGGGCCAAGTCGACGTCTACTTCGCCGTGCAGCAGCCCTACGTGGACGTCTTTTCCGGCCTGGACATCGCCTGCCGGGCCGGGCTCGTCGTCAGCGACTTTGACGGCAACCCGTTCCGGCTCGAGACCGACAACTGTCAGACCACGTACAACGTGATCGCCAGCCGTAACCGGCGGATTCACGATCTGGTGCTCGAGAAGCTGGCTTCCTGTCGATAGGAGGACCGAACGAAATGGCCGACCCCATAAGGCTGTCCGAACTCCCTGCCGACCAGGTGCCGGAAGAGCTCCGTCCGGCTCACTACTTCGACTTCAAGGCGAATCCGTTTGCCCACGCCTCGCTCCTGACCGACGCGAAGTCGGTCGTCGACGTCCTCGGGAGGATCGGCAAGCACGCCAAGTCGTGGCTGGCCGATCAGATCGAAGACATGAGCAAGTCGAGTTCCGCGAAGCTGCTCACCGAGAAGGATTTCCCGAACCGCGGCACGGGCAGGTTCCGGGCGATCGTCGCCCCGGGGGCGGAATTCGATCCCGGCTACTGCGTGGGCAAGCCCGCAGGTGAGGAGCCCGGCACGATCTGCCTGGATGCCGGAGCGAAGTTCCTCGGCGGCATCGCATATCTCAACGAAGGCGACATCTACATCGGGTCGGAGACGCTGGTCGAACCGAGCGCCGGCATCAAGGGACCCACCATCGTGATGGAGGGCAACGAGATCCGGCACGGTGCGTATTTCCGCGGCAACGTGATCGTCGGGGCCAATTCCGCCGGGGCGGCCTTTCGCGGCGAGCTCAAGAATGTGGTCATGATGAACGACGCGAATTTCCCGCACCCGTCGTATCTCGGAGACAGCATCTGCGGCTACCGTACGCATTTCGGCAACCAGGTGACGGCCGCGAACCTCGGCATCTTCCAGGGGCTCCGCGAGCGTGCGGAACGGACCAACGTCGTCATCTCGGTGGATGGTACACGGTACGACCTGGGGCTCAGCAAGATGGGCGTGGTTATGGGCGACTACGCCCAGATCGGGTGCAGTAGCGTCGTGGCTCCGGGGACGCTTATCGGGAAGAACTGCGTCGCCTACGCGCTCTGCATGATCGATCGCGGGCTGTACGACGATCGGACGCTTCTCAAGAACAAGCCCATGGCAGCCGAAATCATTGAGGTCGACACCGTCAATCCAAACCGGGTGTAGAGCGTGGCAGCCGAAATCGGCGAAAAGAGCATTGACGAGTACCTGTCGCTTGCCACATCGGCGGAGCGCGGGGAGAAGAACGCCTTCCTCGAACGGGCAGTTGCGCGCCACGGTTCCCGGGACCTGGCCATGGACTCCGCCCGGCGGTTCGTGAAGCTGATCGAGGCCTTCGTGGAACGCTTCGGCAACGACCGGCGGATCTGTCTCTACGAGGCGCCCGGCCGCGTGAACCTGATGGGGATGCACGTCGACCACCGGGGCGGCATCGTCAACCCCGTCGCCACGCAGGAGCGCATCCGCGCGGTGTGCAGCCGACGCGAGGACGATCGTATTCGGGCGGTGTCGCTACTCAGGAGCTTCGGCGAAGGCGAGTTCAGCATATCGGGCCGGTTGCCCTCCAAGCCGCTGAAGTCCCTCGGTGACTGGCTCAATTGGACGGAAGGAGAGGCCGCCGACCACGGCGGCGGCAAGCATTTCGTCAACTACCTCGCTTGCGGCCCGCTCTACCTGGCGTGCTTCCACTATCCCTGGGGGCAACGGTTCGCCGGCGCCGACTTCCTCCTGGGCTCCGATCTTCCTCCGTCGGCCGGGCTGTCTTCGTCCTCGGCAATCGTCGTGCTCGCGACCGATTTCTTCCTGCGCTGCAACCGCCAGGGCATCGAAGAGTTGTCACCGCACGAGCTGCTCGACGTGTACGGCAACGGCGAGTGGTACATCGGCACGAGAGGGGGCAAGGGGGACCACGCCGCGATCAAGCTGTCCCGACGGGGGAGGGTGCAGCCTGTGATTACGATCCCTGACGTTGAAGTCTGCGAACCGGCACACTTTCCCGAGGGCTACCACATCGTCCTGTACCAATCGGGCGATGAGGCGAACAAGGCGGTCGAACCGTTCAGGACCGGCTTCAATGCCCCGATCGTCTGCTACCAGGCCGGCGAGATGGCCCTGACGGACTACCTGCGCGACGAGAACCGCGCCGCCCTGGACAATCTGCTGGCCAAGCGCGCGGCCATGGACGCCAAACACCACCGTGCTTACCTCGGTGATGTCGCCCAACAGGCGATCCTCTCCGAAGCACAGGTGTACCGATTCCTACGATCACTTCCTCGGGTGATCGCACGGGACGAACTCTTCGCCGCTTTCGGCGAACACGGCGGTGGCTTCCAGGACGGTCTACAACACACGGGCGAACCGACACGTGGTTACCGCATCCGCGACGTGGTTGCGTTCGGCTTCTCGGAATGCGCCCGGGCAAAGCATGCGCGGACGTTGCTCGCCTCAGATGACGTCGGGGGGTTCGCGGCCATGATGAACCGCTCGCAACTCGGCGACCGTGTGACGGATGTGGCCGATGATGCGAGCCGTCGAATCAAGTACCTCGAAGACGACGACTTGTCGGCCATGGAGCGACAGGGCACCCCTATCCGCGAGATTGCGGGCGACTACCACGTCAGCAGCAAGAACATCGATCGTCTGATCGAGATCGCCATGAAGGTACCGGGCGTTCTCGGGGCACGCCTGACCGGAGCCGGGATGGGCGGCACGGTGATGGTGCTCGGCACGAAGAGCTTCGACGAGGCCCTCGATCCGATCCTGCAGCGGGACTACTACGAACCGCTCGGGAGGGAATTCCAGAAGATCGTAATCGTCCCTTCCGAGGGCGCGGGGGCGTACTGACGCACACCGATTCCGCGGCCTTCCTGCAATGTCAGTCGTGCCGGTACGTCACTTCGCCCGCAGCGATGGTGCGCTGCAGCGTAATCTCCGAAACCGCATCAGGGTCCCAGTCGAACTCGATGAGGTCGGCCGACATGCCGGGCTGAATCCGGCCGTACGCGTCGTCGATGCCGAAGTGCCTCGCCGGATGGGCGGAGGCCATGTCAACCGCCTGAGCCAGTGACACCCCGCCAATCCGCCCGGCCGTCGCCAGACCGTGCAGGAGGCCCTGCGCCGACCCGGCAAGGTACGGTGTGCCGGCCAAGCGGAGAGCCCCATTCGGGCGAATCTCCACCTTCATCCCCGCCTCCGTGTAGCGGCCCACCGGCATGCCGGCGAGTCGAGTCGCGTCCGAGATGAGGATCGACCGTGCCGGAGTTTTCGCTCGGATCAAGCTCTTCAGCATGGGCCCGGGCACGTGGTGACCGTCAGGGATGAAGCTGGCCCAGAGCTCATCGTCACTGAGCTGGGCCCAGAGATAGTTCTCGTGCCGGGGGAGTACGGCATGGGATCCGTTGCCCAGATGTGTCGACAGCCGCGCCCCGGCCGCCCGGGCCACACGAATCTGCTCGGTGCTGGCCCCGGAGTGGCCGATCGCCACCACGATCCCCGCGCCGGCAAGCCGCTCGATCATCGGAACGGCGCCCTCCACCTCCGGCGCCAGCGTGACGTAGCCGATGCGTCCGCCGGCCGCTTCCTGCCATGCCTCGAACTCGGCCCAATCCGGCGGACGGATGTGCTCTACCGGATGAGCGCCGCGTGGCCCCTCGTCGGGCGAGATCCACGGCCCCTCGACATGGAAACACAGGACGGCATGTCGCACACGCGGGTCCTGTTCGCACGCCGCGGCCATCACCGTGAGCGCTTCGACTGCCATGTCGTGGGCACCGGTGATGATTGTCGGAACGAACCGGGTCACACCCTCGCCCGCCAGAAGATCGACTGCGCGACGGACGTCCGCGACGGTCAGGTCCGAGTGGGCAAACCCGACGCCACCGTAACCGTTGACCTGAATATCGATCAGGCCGGGGGCAACGTAGCGGCGCGGAGCCGCCGCCGCCTCGGCCTCGGTCACCTGCGCGATCCGTCCCTCGCTTACCGTAATCTCGAACGGCCCGGTCCCGTCCGGCAGATACGCCGGACCGACTCGAACCTGAGGTTTCGATACGATCATTCCGTCAGATTCCAATACGGCCTCCTGTTCAGTTCCGCTTCCCGCTTCCCGCCTGCCGCGCCACGTCTCCCCAAACCGGGATCCTCAGACGGGATCTACCATGATCGCCTTCGGGCTCGTGGGGCAGTACTGCTCGCAGACCCCACAACCCACGCAACCGCTGCTGCTCACTTCGACCTGCTTCTTTCGCCCACTGAGCGTAATCGCCGCCGCACCGATCGGGCATCTCTCCACGCACTCACGACAATCCTCACCTTTCGTGCGCAAACACAGACCGTGCTCGACGATCGCCAGCCCCATGTGGATGTCGGCTGGGTCGGTGATCACCTCCAACGCGCCCGCCGGGCACGCCTTCGTGCATGCAATGTCGTCACACACCACGCAGGCCGCCTCGCCGGCATCGATGACGGGTGTTCCGCCCACCGACTCGTCTTCACGCCCGCCTCCGGGATGAAGCTTGATCGCATGGGCGGGGCACGCATCGCCGCAGTTGCCGCAACGGTAGCAGGTCTCGAGAAACTGTTGCTCGGGTAGGGCGCCCGGCGGGCGCAGGAGCGTACGGGGAATCGGCAGATTGAACCGCTGCTCCACGTAGCCCGCGACGGGTCGAAGCAGGTAGCCGAACCCCTGACGAAAGAACTGCCGCCGATCGCGCGGTCGGCCCGGTTGTGAGGGCCCATCGGACATCAACAACGTCACCGTGCACTCCGTACGTGAGTCCCCTGCCGCTGGGACCCAGAGGGAGGAGCATTCACGGCCCCGACAGCCTGGCTCCCCGTCCCCACCTGGCTGTCTACCAGGGGCGAGTGACTGACACTCGTCGCCCAAGAGTGTACCGATCCGGCCGCCCGATGGGAACTGGGCGCCCCCACGGGCGCCGCACACAAATGCGTTGCAATACCGGCCGAGGGGCCTATCCTTGGTGTGAAGCTCGAATCGAAGGCAAAAGGACGTCAGCGTTGGCCAAACCCGTCAACCCGGATGAGATCGCAACCGCGGAACGGGCGTTCCGCGAGTTCCTCCGCCACCGCGGTCACAAGTACACGACGCGACGCCAAGTGATGCTCCGCGCCGTGATGAGCGTCGACGAGCATTTCGATGTGGAACGGATACTGGTCGAGTTGCGCGGCCGCGGACACCGCGTCGGTCGGGCCACCGTCTATCGGGCCCTGGCCATGCTGGAGAGTTGCGGGATCATCAAGCGCGTCACGTTTGGCGGGAAACACACGCATTACGAACACATCCACGGCCACAGCTCGCACGACCACATGGAGTGCCGGCGGTGCGGGCGCATCATCGAGTTCGACAATGCCGCCGTGGTCGAATTGCGCAAGGTGCTGGCGCGCCAGTACCAGTTCCACGACGTATCACACCGATTTCAAGTAATGGGTTTATGTCGGGAATGCTGGCAATCGTGCCCTGCGGGCCGGCTGCCCGCCGCCCGATGAGCGCGCAAGCGGCGAACTGGTCGTCGTCCCGCGGCGCTCGATCGGGCAATAGCCGTTAGCACAGCGCCGCGAAAACCACCAGCGTGAAGAAGCTGATCCTGAGCTTTCGCAGCACCGAGCGGCGCCACCGCCCCCAGTCGATTGCGGATATCCGGGCCGGCACGAACCGATTCTCCCTGCGAGTTACTCCGTCGCCTCGCTCGCGACTCAGGAGGGTGGGGGCAACCGACATGCCAGGGTCCCGCAACCGGGACAGCCGAGTGAGCCGTCGACCTTGCGTCCGATAAGCATCACCAACGACGGAATCCCACGTCGCTCAGGACGAACACGGTGTCGGTTACCGGACGTCGCGGAGGTGTGTGTGAGGATAGTCAAGATGGAACGGTTGCACCGGTGTGTTTCCTGCCGACACCGCCGTCGCACCGCACCCTCGCCCGGAGAATACACAACCGCTTGCAGGATCAGAACAAACGAGCGTGCTCCCAAATCGCAACTCACGAGCGCGGACCACGCATCCGCCGCCCCCACTCGCCCGCCCAAACCGACGCGGGCATCCACATCCCAGCAGTAGGGTTCATACCAATCAGGAGGAATGGGAAAGAAATGATGCCTGGAACGAACAGCTCGTTGCGGCCGTACATCACGGCCGTAAGGTATTGTGCATCCTATCGTTATGCAGACGCCCGCCATCTCGAACGGCCCGATCGTTGCGAAACGGCAACAGAAACGGACCCGGCCGCCCGGACACCGCGGGCGGCTCGCGTGTTTGTGGCTGGCGCAAACCCTGCGTGACGAGCCAGTTAAACTACCCCCAAAAAATAGACCGCCGGATTGCGGATGTGGCATTGGGTTTGCCCGGTCTGGTCAGGCGTGGCGGCGGCGCGGCGTCCCCGTGGGGGAAGGGGCATCACGGGACCACCGCGCCGATACGGCCCCCGTACCGTGATGGTGGCCCTCATGCCTGACGCGGAGAGACGCAAATACCGACGCCTCGACATCCGGCTGCCGCTGGAATGCCGACGCGTGGAAGATGCCCAGGAGCACAGTCTGCGCACCGTCTCGCTGAACGTCAGCAGCGGCGGGCTCTACTTCGAGACGGATGCCGAGGACATCGAACCCGGCATGCTCGTGGACCTGGAACTTACCGTGCCTCCCGGAGACGGGCATTGGCCATGGCATGGTCGGATCAGCGCAACGGCCGAGGTGGTCCGCACCTTCGGGACCGAAACCGATGACACCGAGGGTCGGAAGGTGAAGCGAATCGGCGTCGCCGCAAGGTTCCGCGAGCGCCTCAAGCTCTCGTTCTGACTCCGCACACCCTCGTCACTGGGCGACTCGATAAACCGGGCGGCCTCACAAGAATCACACCCGTACGGCGACCCGAGCCGGATCACTTTCCAGGTTGTACCGTTTCATCTTCTTGTAGAGCGTCGTGCGGTTGATCTCGAGAAGATCCGCAGTGAGCTGGCGGTTCCACCCGTTTGCCCGTAGCGCGGCCTCGATGATGCGCTTCTCCGGCTCCTCCAGGGCCCGCTTGAGCGACATGGGCCGGTAGCCGTCGCTCCCATCGGAAAACTGAGCCTCCCGCATCATCTCGGGCGGAAGGTCCTCGACCTCGAGGTGACGATTCTTGGTCAGGACGACGGCGCGCTCGACGACGTTCTCGAGTTCGCGCACATTGCCCGGCCAGGCGTAGCGCTGCAGGCACTGCCGGGCCTCATCCGAGAAGCCCAGAACCTCCCGGCGCTGTTCCGTCCGGTACTTCTGGAGGAAGTAGTCGGCAAGCAACGGGATGTCTCCGATCCGATCCGCGAGCGGCGGGAGGCCGATGGTAACCACGTTGACACGGTAGTAGAGGTCCTGGCGAAAACGGCCGGCCCTGACCTCCTCGGCGAGATCCTGGTTGCTGGCGAGGATCACGCGCGTGTCTACGGTCTCGGTCGTGTTGCTGCCGACCGGCTCGAACTGTCGCTCCTGAAGGACACGAAGCAGCTTGACCTGCAGGGCGGGGGAAGCGGAAGAGATCTCGTCCAGAAATATCGTGCCGCCGTCGGCCGCCTTGAACCGGCCGGCCTTGTCGCTCACCGCACCGGTAAACGCGCCCTTGACGTGACCGAACAGCTCGCTCTCGAGCAAGCTTTCCGGGATCGCACCGCAACTGACCTCCACTACGGGCTTGTCGCAGCGGCTGCTGCGATGATGGATGGCGCGGGCGATCAATGACTTGCCCGTGCCGGACTCCCCCAGGATGAGGATGTTGGTACGCGTGTCCGCGACGGCCTCGATCAGATCGAAGACCTTCAGCATCTTGTAGTCGTGCCCCACGATGTTGGCCAACCCGTACCGGCGTCCGAGTTGCTCGCGAAGGGCTTGGTTCTCCCGGATCAGCGACTGTTGCTTGAGGGCTCGCTCGACCACGAGCCGAATCTCGTCGTCGATGATCGGCTTGGTCAGGTAGTCGTACGCCCCCATCTTGATCGCTTCCACGGCGCTCTCGATGGTGCCGTAGCCCGTGATGATCACGACGACGATGTCCGGATAGCGCTGTTTGATCACGCGCAGCAGCTCGAACCCGTCGGCATCCGGCATGTTGACGTCGGTGATGACAAGCTGGTATCGGTCGCGCTCGAGCTCTTGCAGCGCCGCCTTGAAATCGATCGCCCCTCCCGCGGCATACCCCTCGAGACGGAGAAACTCGCCGAGCGAATCGAGAATGATGCGATCATCGTCAACGATCAGGATCTTCTGGTCTTGGCCGGCCATGGCTCTCTCCCTCGGTCCTGGGTCGGGTGGACTCACCCCGTCTGACTCACCATCCCGCCCGCAGCGGGCTCGCAGATTTCCAGAGGGATCCGCACCGTGAAGCGTGCTCCGCCCTCGATGCGGTTCTCTGCGGTGATGGCGCCGTGATACTTGTCCTCGATGAAATCGCGACAGATGGCCAGGCCCAGCCCCGTGCCCTCGCCCGGTCCTTTCGTCGTGTAAAAGGGCTCGAAGATGCGCTTGCCGTCGTCGGGAAGCCCGACGCCGGTGTCCTCGACGAGGATGATCGCGTGACGGTCCTCTCGCCGCGTGGTCACCATCATCCGTCCGCCGTCCGGCATCGCATCCGCCGCGTTCTTGATCAGATTGCAGAAGACCTGGAACAGACTCGCCCCGTGCAC
>CAYMME010000225.1:0-13889 GCA_964391465.1 uncultured Planctomycetales bacterium | reverse complement strand
GGAATCCGCCTTGTTGCCTGACTGCTTGGCCCTCACAAGCTGGTACTCGCAAGTAGGCATGTCGCTCCCCCCAATTCCATCTGTTGGATCAGGACATTCAGGCGCTGCGGTTGGGTATGCCATCCGTGCCACGCGTCGGCAGCACTGACAGGGCTGCTTCCTCCCCGCGGGGGCGGGATGTTGAATGCGTTACCGGGCGTTTCGCCGCGCTCCACCCCCGGCTACACGCCTTTTCTCCTCGGGGTCAGGGGTGGGCCTGACCGGCAGCTTCCCTCGACATGACGTGTCGAGGGAAGGCGGCGCGATTCCGTCGGTCGGCTTGGCAGCTTTCCGGGCGCGGTTCGGATCGGGGTGGCGCCTGCATTTCCGGATGGCGGGCTCAGGTGTGGTCGCGTGCGTTCGTCGTCTCCGTTGCATCATAGCTGCCGGTCGAGGCGGCGGTAGCTGATGGCCTCGGAGACGTGCTCGGGTTGGAGGCTCTCTTCGCCGGCGAGGTCGGCGATGGTGCGGGCGACGCGCAGGACCTTGTCGTGGGCCCGGGCGGACAGGCCCAACTCGGTCATGGCCTGACGCAGGATCATCTCGCACGGTTCCGTGAGTTCACAGTGCTTGCGGAGTTCGCGCGGGCTCATGCGGCCGTTGAGTGTCGTGGAGTCCTGTCCGAAACGTTCGCGCTGCCGATCACGGCCCTCGATGACCTCCTCGCGCATCTGAGCCGATGACGTTCCCTCGCGCTGGCTGCGCAGCTCGGCGTACGGCACCGCCGGCACCTCGACGTGAATGTCGATCCGGTCGACGAGCGGGCCGGAGATGCGGGCGAGGTACTTGTCGATCTGCAGCGGTGAGCACTTGCACGGCTTGCGCGGGTCGGAGAAGTAGCCGCACGGGCACGGGTTCATGGCCGCAATGAGCAGCACGCTCGCGGGAAAGCTCACGGTCGCGTACGCCCGGGCGATGGTCACGCGTCCCTCCTCGAGCGGCTGGCGGAGGGCCTCGAGTGTCGCCCGCGAGAACTCGGGGAACTCGTCGAGGAACAGAATGCCGTGATGGGCCAACGACAGCTCGCCGGCTTGCGGTACGGTGCCGCCGCCGACCAGGGCCGGCGTGCTCGCCGAATGGTGCGGGGCCCGCACCGGCCGGGTCGCCAGCAGCGCCTGGCCCGGCTCCAATTCGCCGGCCACCGAGTAGATGCGCGTCGTCTCCAGCGACTCGACCAGCGTGAGCATGGGCAGAACCGTCGGCAGCCGCCGAGCCAGCATGGTCTTGCCCGAGCCGGGCGGACCGATCATCAGGATGTTGTGCCCGCCGGCGGCCGCGAGCACGAGGGCTCGCTTGGCGTGCTCCTGGCCGCGGACCTCGGCGAAGTCGCAGTCATACCGGCTGGAGACGGCGAATACCGAGTCGAGGTCCACGGTGACCGGATCGATCGGCAGTTGGCCGGTCAGGAAGCCGACCGCCTGCGTGAGGTGCTCGATGGGGATCACCTCGAGGTCCTGCACGACGGCGGCCTCGGGTGCGTTCTCGGCCGGGATCATGATGCCGCGATAGCCGCACTCCTTAGCCAGCATGGCAGCGGACAGCCCACCCTTCACGCGACGGACGCGGCCGTCGAGCGCCAGCTCGCCCGTGACCAGGTAGTTGCCGGCCTCCTCGGTGACGGCTTCGCCGTTGCCCAGGAGGATTCCGAGGGCGATGGGCAGATCGAACGCCGGCCCCTCCTTGCGCAGGTCGGCCGGGGCCAAGTTCACCACGATCTTGTACTTGGGGTACGTGTAGCCCGAGGCGCGCACGGAGGACCGCACGCGTTCGAGGCTCTCCTTCACGGCCGCATCGGGCAGCCCCACGATGGCCGAGGCCGAGAACCCGCGGTCCGAGACGTTGACCTCGATCTCCGTCTCGACCGCCTCGATCCCGTTGAACGCCACGCTATGGAGTCTCGCGAGCATAATCGTTCGTCTTTATCCCCGCGAATGACGATGCCGTCAAGCGCCGAGTCGAAACGTGGCGCCCTGCGAGCATCGTTCTGCCCGAGCCGGGCGGCCCGATCGTCAGAGTGACAGGCCCAAACAGCAGCTTCTCATGCTCATTGTTCCGTCAGAATAGACAGAAGACGCGACATGTCTTTGCGGATGGACTGGACGTCGTGCCAGATGCGATCCGCGATCGGCCGGATCCCTTCATATCCCGTGAGGCTGGGGCTGGTGCCGGGCTCGTCGGCATTGACGCACTTGGCAACCGCGATGATCCTCTTGCCAAGGAGCTCTTCCGCTTCCCGAACCGCCTCGGGTGCTTTGCCTGCGGCAGCGGCCGCCTGCGCCGCCGCGCGAAGCGCGACGAACATGGAATAGTCCTCGATCCCGTCGCGAACGGCTTCCCAGCGCTTGCTCGCGACGACACCATTGCCGTGGTAGATCAGCATGTGCTCGTTCTTCGCCGGCGCCGAGAACCACGGATCGTCCCAACCGGTGCAGTACGTCCAGTACCCGATGCCTGTCGCGCCGTACTGCCAGGCCAGCCACGCCTGGCCGCGGTAGTACGCCAAGGGTGACATGTGTTTCGCCTCGCCTGCGCATTGGTAGAACCACAAGGTGCTTCCCGAGTCCTTCATCAGGGCGAACTTCTCGGCAAGCTCCGGCTGAAACACGAAGCCCGTGCTCGGGCACCAGATGTCAACGTAGTCTCGGGTCATCTCGAGCTCTTCGACGGTCACGCCGGGAGCAGGGTCGGTGTACATCCGGATCTTGGGGTCGGCCTCACTCGCGAGCTTGGCGTGTTCGAAGAACCGCTCCACCAGTCCGGCGTGCAGGCCCATCTCGTCGACCGGATTCAGTGCGAACCCGTCATACCCAACGCCCATTTCGGTGAGATGGCGCACCCACGCCCGCAAGTAGGCGACGTGAGCCTTGCGGTACGCGGGGGATTCGAACCCGCCTTTCGCGGTGGGACCATACCCGCAGAAAAGGATGATGCCGTGTGGTGCGTGGCGCCGGACGTACTCGTCATGCCGAGAGTAGTTAATCTCTCCAACCAGATCGCCCTTCTCGTCGTACTTGGCCCGTGGCGCATAGCCGGCCGCCACGAACACGTTGGTTCCGTGTGAGACCTGGTCTTCCAATGCGGCCTCCGGCTGATCCTTGAGAACGGAACTCGCCACGTATCCCCAGTGGCACAATCGCAGTGGCTGCTTCTCGGGAAGCGCCGCGGGCCAGACGGTGAGGGCAAGTGGGGCGGTCAACTCCAGCGATTCCGGTTGAAGGGTGCGCAGACGGATTGTGCCGGACCACTTCCCGGGTTCGAGTACCGACGTATCGATATTGATCCAGAGCTGACGCGCGCCCCAGGCGGGGATCATCAGGGTGTTTCCCTGGTTCATGGTCGGCAGGGCATCGGCGGAGAGATCCGACTTCATCGTGGGGATGTCCACCACTTCGTGCAGCGTCAGAACCTGCTTGGCCGGAGTCGTCTTGCGATCGCCCTCGAGGACGATAGGGCCGGGCTCGACCCGGAGCGTCTGTGCGGTGCTGCCGAAGTTGAAGACGTTGAGCGCGACCGACTCCGTTTCGCCGAGAAACGCACTGGCCGTCAGCGCCGCGGGTGGCGTCCGCCCTTCGATTGCCTCGGTGAGTCCGGCGAACGGTGCCCACGGGTTTGCCGCGCAGGCCAACAGCGGTCCGGTGCATGCCTCGCGAACGCTCACGGCAGCCCGCACCTTCGCCAGCAACGCGCGCGACTCTTCCGACAGCGTCGCCAGCGCAGTCTGAAGCGCGCCGCGTTCCCGGCCTGACATGGCGCCGGCCAGGACCACCCTTTCCCGGCAGACAGGCAACCGACTCTCCAACAAGGCGATTTGCCCGTCGATTCCCCTCGGATCGACAAGCTTCGGAAGCAGTTCTTTCAGTGCCGCGATCTGCCGTTGCGCATCCGCGAGCTCTCTGCGGAATGGTTCCAGGTGGACACGCTCACTCCGTTCGATCAAGACCTTCTCACCGTCTTTGACTTCGCAGGTAAACGTCAGATCGGTGGGCCCACGCGCGGAAACGGAGTACGGCACGCGGTGAGCAAGGGTTTCGTTCGACGATGCCACCGAGCCGCAAAGAGGCGTTTCCCCATCCTGCGTGACGGCCAGGTTCAGCGTAAGCGCCCGTTTACCCGGATTCGCCACACGCACACGAAAGGCGTTCGAGCCCGCATAGCAGTCTCCGAGATCAAACTCTGCAATCGCCACGACCGGCTGGGCCGCCTCCATGGCAAGGGCTGCGGTTCGTTCCGCGTTCAACCGGTACTCCGGCCACAAGATGGTCGCGTCTGGTTTCGAACCGGGCCACCGATAGGCGAGCACCGTCCCCGTTTCAGTTGTGCACACCACACACGGGCGTCCATCGCCCGTCAGATCTACAAGCGTAGGCGTCGCGTTGGCCTCACCACCCAGAGGCACGGCCTCTTTGAGCCGGCCCCCCGGCTCAAAGACATGGATCTTCCGACTGTAGCCCGCCACGAGAATCTCGACGTTCCCATCGCCGTCAACGTCGGCGACGGAGGGCGAGCGCCGGGCGCGAGCGCCGACAGTTGCCGACCAACGCGGTGTCCCGTCCGGGGCCAGGCAGACCAGGAGACCCTTCAGATTCACCGCGAAGATCTCAGGAACGCCGTCACGGTCCACATCGGCAACCGAGATGGCGCTGTCGATGCCCCTCGACGTGATGCTGTCACCCTTGGTGAGCTCGTATGTCCACAGGATGCGGCCTCGGCGGTCGACCAAACCCAAGTCCTCGCCGATGGCGGTGACGATCTCCTGTCGGCCGTCCCCATCCAGATCCCAGATGACGGGACTCGAGCCCAGCGCATCCTGGTCGATGCGCCAAAGCTCTTCCCCGTGGTAGGACAAGCAGACCAGCGGGGACTTCGAACCGCCGACAACGATCTCTGGGTACCCGTCACCGTCCAGATCACCCACGGCCGGGCATCGTGTGAAGCCGTGCCGGCCTTTGTAGCTCCACACAAGCTTGCCGTCCCCCGTCAAGCAGACGACCGTACCCTCGGCGTCGCCTGTGACCAGTTCGACGACCCCGTCGCGGTTGATGTCCTGGGCAACAATCGCCGTGGTTCCCCAATCCACGCGGTTGGGCAGTCGTCGATCCCACATCGGGGCGCCCGCCGCTGCATCAAGGCACCGCACAACGCCGGCGTTGTCGACGACCAGAAGCTCCAGCCCGGAATCGCCCGTGACGCTGGCCAACGTGGGCGTGTTCGTGAGTGCCCCGCCCACATCCCGACGCCACAATTGCCGCCCCTGTCCGTCCAACGCGATGACGCTGCCACCCGTGGTCACAACCACCAGTTCGGCCAGACCGTCGCCGTTGATGTCGCCCACGGCGGGAGAACTGGCGATGTGCCCCGACGGGGCGTGGTACGTCCACAAGGTCTCGACGGCCCCAGCTTGCGACGCCGCCATCGCTGTGCCGCACGCATTCAGCAAAACGCAAAAGATACTTGGTGTCCGCATATTCAGTTTCCCCTGAAAACAAGGTCTCACGGAGACGCGACACGCTTGAGCGCTACGCTATGGCGTCTCGCGAGCATGATCGCTTTCCTTTGTCCCGGCGAATGGCGATGCAGTCAAGATGCGAACCGGAGTGGCGTTCATGGCGTAGCACTGGTACAAGCCCGGGCAACGGACCCGGACGGCGACGGCATCGGCGACGCATGCAAATCGACGGGCGACCAATCGGCGACGTGAATCGACCCACGGATCGCCAGCAACGAGCGACCGAGTGGGACGCACTCGAACGCACCGTGTTCGACGTGCTGATCGTCGGCGGTGGGGTGAACGGCGCCTGTCTGTATCATCAGCTCTGTCTTGCCGGATACTCTGTTCTTCTGCTGGACAAGGGGGATTTTGGCGCCGGCACCAGTCAGGCGTCGGCCATGATGGTCTGGGGCGGACTGCTGTATCTGCGCCACTTCCACTTGGGCACGGTGCGCCTGCTCAGCCGAGCCCGCGAAACGATGCTGCGTGAGCTGCATCGCTTGGTGAAGCCACGGAGCTTTCGGTACGTCGCCACCCGGCCCGGCCGCCGCCGGCTGGTGCATGGCGCGCTGTATCTCTACTGGCTGCTCGGGGGATGCCGGCGCCACCGGCCCCGGTACGAACCCCAATACGCCGAACGGGAACTCCTCCGGTCGGAGCAGCTTGATGGGTCGCTCGTCTACGAGGAAGCGCAGGTCGACCCCTCCGATGCCCGCTTCGTCCTCGAATGGCTGCTCGCCCATCAAGGCCCCAGGCACGTCACGCGCAACTACTGCGGGCTGGAATCGGCCGCGTTCGATCCACGCACGCGCCGGTGGCGGGCGCAAGTCCGTGATCACGTTGTGGAGGAGACGCACGAGGTGCACGCTCGGTGGGTGGTGAACGCGGCGGGCGTCTGGACCGACGCCATCAACCGCCGGGCCGGCAGGCAGTCACCCTACAAACACTGGCTCAGCAAGGGTGTCTTCCTCGGCTTACGGCGTGATCCGCGACATCAAGCTCCCTTGCTGTTCGAGACCACCGTCCGCGGTGACGCGATGGCGCTGATCCCGTGGGGCACCATCGCCCTGTGGGGGCCCACCGAGACCACCGTCAGAGATCCGGAGGACGCATTCGTGGTGCGCCCGGACGACGTCACATTCCTTCTGGATGAGCTCAACCGCCGTCTTCGTCGGCCGGTTGCGCCGAGGGACGTCGTGTCCTTGCGATGCGGCGTTCGCCCGCTTGTGGTGCCGCGGTCGTTCGACCGGGCCTGCTATCCGGGCCATATGTCGCGCAGGCAGCGGATCCATGTCGACCGCGAGCTCCCTTGGATCAGTGTCTACGGCGGCAAGCTCACGAGCTGCATCCCACTGGCCAACCAACTGCGGCGCCGGTTGGAGAGACTGCACCGGCCCAGCGGCCCCCGGCTCCGTACCACGGAACACATCGTTCCAGCGCCGGCGTGGACCTCGTTTCCCCAGATGCCCGGGCCGGTGGTGTCGCCGCGATGGTCCGCCACCGAGGAGATGTGCTGGTCGCTGGAGGATTACCTGCGACGTCGTACCAACATCGCGCAGTGGATCGCCCGCGGGGGGCTCGGGTCCGACGAGGAACATCTTCGCCATGTTGTCGAAGCAGCCAGGTCTATCTACGGTGGTGACGGGCCAGTCGCGGAAGCGGCCGTCGCTGCCTATCGCCGAAAGGCCAAACGCGAACTGGACGATGTGCTGGCGCAGTGCTGAGTCAACCGGAGCGTGCGAACGTGCGAAACAAACCTGCGATACTCGGTGGCCCAAGGGCAGTCACCCTCGATGGCAGCGAGGCAAACCGGTGGCCGATCCTTACTGCCGAAGACGAGGCCGCGGTCCTCGATATCCTCCGTGACGGCGACCTGTCCCTGCACCCCGTCACGCGGCGTCTCGAGGAAGACTACCGCGAGCGCTTCGGCGTTCGGCACGCAGTGGCTCACTGCAACGGCACGGCCGCGCTGCTGGCCGCATTCTTTGCCCTGGAACTTCAGCCCGGCGACGAAGTGCTGGTGCCGACCGCAACCTTCTGGGCGTCGGTGGTCCCGATGCTGTGGGTCGGTGCGATCCCCGTCTTCTGCGAAAGCGAGCCGGAGCGGCTGGGCCTGGACCCGGACGACGTGGAACGGCGCATCGGCACGCGCACGCGGGCCATCGTGGTCGTGCATCTGCTCGGCATGCCCAGCCGGATGACCCGGCTGCTCGAGGTCGCCCGGCGCCATGACTTGGCGGTCATCGAGGACGCATCGCACGCACAGGGTGCCACGTGGCGGAGCCGGCCGTGCGGTGCGCTCGGGGATATCTCCGTGATCAGCCTGCAGGGCGGCAAGCTGGCTCCGGCTGGCGAAGGCGGGATGTTCATGACCAACAACGACGCGTATGCCGAGCGGGCGCTGTGCCTCGGGGACATGGTGCGCATCGCGGAACTGCAGACGCCGGCCCGCCGGTTTGCGGGCACCAGCTTCGGGATCAAGACGCGGATGGCACCGCTGTCGGCCGCCGTTGCCCGCGTCCAACTCCGCCGGTTGGCCGAGCGCAACGCGCGACGGAATCGAAATCTGGCCTACCTGTCCGAGAAGCTCGAACGACTGGGGCTGGAGACCTTTCTGCCGCCGCCGCACATCGACCGCGTGTATTTCGAGTACATGGTTCGGTACGATTCGGCCCGCTCCGGGCTTCCGATCGATCGTCTGGTCGCAGCCCTTGTGGCCGAGGGCTGCGACGTGTGCCACCCCCAATACCCGCTGCTGCACCAGCAGCCACTCTTCACGGAAGGGCATTTCGCCCGCATCGCACGACTCACGGATCGACCGGGCATTACGTTGCCCGTCTATCGCCCCGACGCCCTGCCGCGCACCGAGGCGGCCAACCTGACCTTGCTTCGTCTACCCACCTTTCCCTCCGCCGATACCGCCCTGCTGGATCAATACGCGGATGCCTTCGACAAGGTGCTCTCAAACGCAGAAGCAATCACCGCCCACTCCGTGGCACCGATCGGCTCGTCCGGCTAGGATGACAGGTGGAAGGGAGCCACCCAGATGGCATGCGCGGCTCAATCCCAACGGTGGCAGATCGGACATCGATGATGAGTCAATTCATCAGGCGAGGCGTTCTCGTTGCGTGGGTCTGGTGTCAGGCAGCCCACGCGGCGTCCGGTCCGTGGCGCGAGCAGATCGAGGTCGACTGGGCGCGTCAGGATGCGCGCCGGGTGGCCGAGATCCGCGAGGCCGGCTTGGTTCGGTTCGTCGAGACGCAGCTTCAATGGCCCGGGGTGAAGCCCGAGGATCGGTTGCGCGTGCCCAAGGGGTCTGCGCCGGCAATCGACGGACGCCTGGACGATGCGTGCTGGCAGCGTGCGGTCAAGGTCGCGGTCAAGCGCGACGACCAGCCGGCGCTGATGCTCTCGTACGACGGTGGCTTGTGCCACGTCGGTCTGTCGATCCCGACAAGCACCGAGGCAAGCTACCAAGGCACTCCGACGGCGCTCGATGCCGGCGGTGCGGTCGACGGCGTCAAGAACGGTCGCTACGCCTTTCACACCGGCCACCAACCCAATCCATGGTGGCAGGTTGATCTGGGCAAGCGACAAGCGATCGCCAGGATCGTGGTCTACAACCGGCTCGACTACAAGCCTGGACTGCACAATGCCGACAACCTGCTGATCCTTACGTCCGACGACGGCAAGAGCTGGGCGCCGGTGTATGACAACAAGGGAAACCACTTCGGTGGCGTCGGCGCCGGCAAGCCGCTCACCGTTAATTTCGCAGGGAAGGCGCCGGGCGACGACAAGACTGAGGTCCACGCACGGTTCATTCGCCTGCAGGTGCGCAGCGACACACCCATCTTCTTCCATCTCGACGAGGTGGAGGTCTACGGCCCCGACGATCCGACGAAGAGCATTGCCCTGCGCCGCCCGGCCGCTCAGAGCAGCCTCAGCGTCTGGTCGCGCGGCGGGCTTAACCGCTCGGGCGCACTGTTCACGCTCGGCGGCATTCGCGTCGGGCTCCAGGCGAGCGGCCCTGTCGCCGTGACCGTCAACGGGGCGGCCGCGGGCCCGCAGCAGGCGTGCGTCCGTCGCCAAGGAGAACGAACGTGCGTCGAGATCACACTGCCGCTGGACAAGTTCCCCGGTGGCTTTCCGGCCGAGTTGCTCCCGAGCGAAGGGGCAGCGGTTCGTCTCGCCGCCGGCGGCGATTGGCAGCTTCGGTGGTCGCCCGCCGGGGAACTGGGCTTCGGGAAGAACCGGCTGACGATCGAGTTGCGAGCCGACGGGTCGCTCGATCCGCCGGTCGAGGTGAGTGTGGAGACGATCGTCTTCACTCCTCAACGACCACACCGCCAGACCGTCGTGACTCAGAAGCTCACGGGCGCGACAACGTTGCCGGTCGCGTTCGATACGGTTCACGAGGGCCCGGCGGCCGTGGTCGTTACGGCGCAGCAAGGAATCGCGAGTTTCCGCGACGGACAAACCTACTTCATAGCACCGGTGCACGAGACACTGGAGCGGGCCCGGCGGCTCATTACCGACTATGGCATCGCGCCCCCGCCCGCCCTGAATGCTCTTGGCTCGCGCGCCAAAGCCCTGGTCGCTCGTGAGCACGCGGACGGACCTGATCCCAAAGCCCGGACGGCGCTCTACCGCGAGGTTCGTTGGTTCGCTCGCGACATGGCGTTCGAGAACCCGCGGCTGGACTTCGAGAACCTGGTCCTGGTGAAGCGGTTCACGCAGGAGGCGTACCCGGATGTCTGCCTGAACCACATGCCGTGGGTGTCGCGGCCCGGCGGCGACATCTGCATCGTGCCACTGAGGCAGGGCAACGGTCAACGTGACGTTCGCCCGTTGATCAACGGCGCACTCGGGCCCGGCCACGTTCACGGAATGGATCTCTGGTGGAACGCGGACCGTGTCGTGTTCGGCTATGCGAAGGCCAAGAGCAACGAGCCGCCGGCCGGGTGGCGCGACCGGAGAACGAACTTCGACCTCCGCCGCAACGAAGAGCCAACGCACCTCTTCGAGATCGGCATCGACGGTACGGGGCTGCGGCAACTGACCGACGGCGAGTGGAGCGACCTCGACCCGACCTACCTGCCCAACGGCGATGTCGCGTTCGTCTCCGAGCGGTGCGGCTGCTCGCTGCAATGCAACGAGTACGACAAGGACGAGACCTCGTGCAACCTCTACGTGATGCACGGCGACGGCAGCAACATCCGGCACATGAGCGTGTCGAAGGACGGCGACTATCTGCCCCACACCCTCGACGACGGGACGATTGCGTACACGCGCTGGGAGTATCAGGAGCGGAGTTGGGCCCACATCCAGAGCATCTGGGTGATTCGCTCCGACGGCACCGGGGCCGACGCGCTGTTCAAGCAGCACATGAACAACCCGTGGGCCCTGGAGGACATGCGATCGATCCCCGGTACCAACACGCTCGTAGCCATCGCTACAGGCCATCACACGCTGGCGGCCGGCCCCGTCGTGGTCATCGACCCGCGCGTCGGCATGAACGACGAGAACGGTATCCGGATCGTCACGCCGGGCGTCCTGCCGCCGGAGGGCGGCATGGCGGGAACGCCCGTGGACCAAGGCGGGGTGCCCGGTCGCGGCGGCTTCTGCATGACGCCCTGGCCGCTGTCGGAGAAGGCGTTTCTTGTCTCGTACGGTTTCGGTGCGCAGACCGACCCGACCGGCTACGCCATCTACCTCATCGACGTGTACGGCACCAAGGAACTGGTCTACCGTGATCCGGAGATCTCGTGCTTCAGTCCAATACCCCTGCGTCCGCGTCCGCGCCCACCGGCTATGCCGGACTTGACCGACCGCAGCAAGTCGCACGCTGTCTGCGTCGTCTCCAACATTGCCCACGGTGTCGAGGGCGTTGCGCCGGAGGCAATCCGCTACATCCGCATCTCGAAGCGTGACCAGTGGCCGTATGACAACCGCTACGGCGGGCAGCGCTACGAGCCGGACGTCAAGTCGGTGATGGTCAACTGGACCCCGGCTCGCGTGATCGGCACTGTGCCCGTCGAAGCGGACGGCAGCGCTTGCTTCCAGGTTCCGGCCGACACGCCCGTCTACTTCCAGTTGCTCGACGAGAACCACATGGAACTGCGGCGGATGCGTTCGTTCATCAGCTTTCAGCCCGGCGAGGTGCGCGGCTGTGTGGGCTGCCACGAGACGCGCGGCGAGGCGCCCCGGGCCGGGCCGTTTCCGACGGCCCTACTCCGCGAGCCGCGCATTCCCGTTCCGCCGCCGTGGGGCGACCGCGCGATCAGCTTCCTTCGCGACGTACAACCGGTGTTTGATCAACACTGCGCGGGGTGTCACGGTGGCCTGAAACCGGATGCCGAACTCGATTTCTCCGGCGGTCTGACGAAACGGTACAACCGGGCGTACGACACGATCCTCGCCCACGGGCTCGTGTCGCGCTCCAACGTCGGCGACGACGCGAAGATCACGCCGCCCCTCGCCTTCGGATCACACAGAAGCAAGCTGATCAAGGTACTCCGCGACGAGCTGCACGCCAAGGAAGTGCGGCTCGATCGCAACGACTGGATTCGGCTCGTCACGTGGATCGACGCCAACGCGCCCTATCACGACGGGTTCATCAACAAGCGCCTGCCGGAGGCGCCCTACGACCTGCCCGCCGACCGTGCACTGACCGAGCAGATCGCGGCGGTCCACGCCCGGCGCTGCGGTGACTGCCACAAGCCCGCCGACGTTACGCGGGCCGATTGGATCAACCTCCACCGCCCGCGGCGCAGCCTGTTCCTCACCGCTCCGTTAGCTGCGGAGGCATCAGGTACCGGTCGTTGCGGGAAGAGCATCTACAAGGACCAGACCGACACCGACTACCAAGCCGTTGTCCGACTCGTGGAGGCGGCGGCGGCGAAGGCTCGGGCCCGTCCGCGCCGTGATCTGCGGGCATTGGACCAGTTCGCCGCGTGGGCGCCGTAGCGTCCGGCCGATATCCTCGGACCGTCGCGGACGAGAAACCCGCGGCCGGACCACCCGCGCCGGCTGCAGTCCGTGTTCGGCGTCGGGTGCCACTGGCAGCTTGTCTGCCAGTGCCTTTGCAGCAGAACACGGGCGGACAAGCCGCCCGTGGTACCCTGAAGCACGGTCCCACGCTGCCGAGAGCACGCAAGGCAAGTGCGGCTGTCAGCCGGCTTTGACGAGCAGTCTTGAATCACAGAAGCACATGACACACGATCAGCAAGCACGTTCCGCGAGTACCGTCCACGCCGTGATCCTGTGCGCGATGGGCGCGGTCGCCATGTCCTATGGCTGGGGCTTCCGCGGCGACTACGGCCACGAGTCCGGGGCCATGATTCCCGGCGCGCTGCTGGCTATGGGCGTCTGCATATGCTCCGGCCGGGCGGATTGGATCCGCCGCTGCGCCATCTTCGGCTTCTGCGGCGCGGTCGGCTGGGCCTTCGGCGGCCAGCAAAGCTACGGCCAGATCACGTCCTACACTGTGTCCGACTCGTTACCCGACGTGTACTACGGCTACGCCTGCCTGTTCGTTGTCGGCATGCTCTGGGGCGGCATCGGGGGCGCGATCCTCTCGTTCGCCTTGACCCGGACCCGCGACGAGTTGGAACGGTTTGTTCCGCCGTTGCTGACGCTATTCGGCACATGGTTGGGCGTCTGGCTGATCCTGTGGTCGGCGCCCGAGTTGTCCGAGCGCTACGACGACTTCTCGGTCGAGTACTTGCACGACACCGATTGGCTGGCGGCCACCCTCACCCTGCTGGTGATGGTGCCCTACTGGCTGGCGGTCCCGCACGCACGCAAGGCTTGTGTCGTCCCCATCGTCATGGCCGCGAGCTGGTGGATCGGCTACCTGCTGCTCGTGCAACTCTGCGGCCTGCACATGTCCCCCAAGCCGCCCGGTACCGGCATTCGTAGCGACAACTGGGCCGGCTGTGTCGGCATATTGCTCGCGTTGTTGATCTACCTTCAGTTGCAGCGTAATCGCGCCGGCCTTCTGCTGGCCCTGTACGGGGCCCTGGCCGGGGGCATCGGGTTCTCCGTCGGCGACTTCATCAACAAGCCCGACAAGGTGCAGTGGGAGCCGTGGTATCAACACGAATGGGTGCGCGGCTTCGATCACTGGAAGTGGTCCGAGCAGAGCTTCGGCCTGATCATGGGACTGGGCGTGTCGCTCGCGCTCCTGCGATTGTTGCGCGGCAACCTGACCATCCCGCGCGAGAACGAACGTGTCACTCGCATGGATTACCTCGGCGCCTTCACCGTCGTCGTCGCGATCATGTGGTTGACCCTCCACAAGAACGTGGCTAGTACTACAACGCTAACACCTTGGCCACTTGCAGGTGCGTATGTTCTTCAG
>CAYMME010000224.1:0-13904 GCA_964391465.1 uncultured Planctomycetales bacterium | reverse complement strand
CGACTTCAATGCCTTCCAGCGAGAGTTTGTGCGGGACGACTTCTTTCTCGCGCTGTGCAACTGGTGGCAGGTGCCGGACGACGTGCGGACAGAGATCTTCGACGTTCTGGGCGATCACGCCGACGAGATGGAGACCAGTGTCGGCCTGCACCTGTTTCCGGAACTGGTGGCCCCGCTGGACCAGGCCGACGAGGCCGCGGTCCGCGAGATGCGTTTCGAGGCCGTCCGCGAAGGTTGGGTCAAGATCAGCCGGCCGTGGCACCTGCTCACGACCGACACCGGCGTCGGTGACCCTCGCGCCGGCACAGCCGAGAAAGGCAAGCGGTTCGTCGAGATCGCCGTCGATCGCATCAGCCGATTCCTCGTCGAACTCGCGGCCGCCGAGATGGACGAGACCTTTCCGATGCAGTAGCCCGCATCCGAGCCCCGAGCGCAAGCGGGCGGGTCAGATGGATCGCGGATTGCGGGTTGCGGTGCGGACAACGCGGCGTGCCGACCATTTGCGCTAGAGCCTATCCGGGCCCCGAGCGCAAGCGAGTGGGTCCCGTCGAGTGTGGAGTGCGGAATGCGAAATGCGAAGTGTCGAATGCGAACGTTCGTAGGGTCCGCCGCGCGGACCATGAAGTTCGTAGGGTCCGTCGTGCGGACCATGAAACCCGGTGCACTGTGTGTGTGGCTTCTGCTCGTCGCGCCGATGGCCGGGTGCAGTTCCACGGGTCAGGGGCATGCCCGCGTGGTGCTCTGCGATTCGCAGGGGCCGCGAATCGACATTGCGGTACCCGTGGACGCGTCGGCTGCAGAGAAGGAGGCCGTCCAGGAGCTGCGCGACTACTTGCAGCGGATGACCGGAGCGATATTCGTCGCCGGAGCCGCTCCGAGCGAGAAGCCTTCACTTCTCGTGGCGCGGGCCGACCGTGTTCCCGATGTGGACGCGAAGGATCTTGGGGTCGATGGGTTCCTCATCGACGTGGAGGCCAATCGCATCCGTCTCATCGGTGGCGATGATCGGGCGGTTCGGTATGCAGTAACCACGTTCCTCGAAGACCTCGGCGTCCGATGGATCATGCCTGGTCCCTTCGGCGAAGTCGTGCCCAAACGCAACCCGCTCACGGCGAACGTCGGGCGGCGGGTCGAGAAGCCGGATTTCGAGTACCGGGACATTGCATGCCACGCCATGAGCCCCGCGGTGCGCGACCGGTTCAAGCAGTGGGGCCTGCGGAACAAGCTCGGCACGATCTCCGTCCAGCAGGGTCACAACTGGACATCGTCGTTGCCCAAGACTGTTTCCCTCGAGACGCACCCGGAGTACTACGCGCTGGTCGACGGGCGCCGTCAGTCGTCGCAGGTTTGCACGACGCATCCCGACGTGATCCGGCTTGTTGCCGAAACCGTCAACAAGTACTTCGACACACACCCGGAGGTCATCTCCTACGCCCTCTGCCCCGACGACAACATGGAGTTCTGTGAGTGCGAGCGGTGCCGTGCGTTGGACGTCGGTGGCGTGGATACGTGGTCGGGAAAGCCGGTCGTCAGCGATCGCATGATTCGGTTCCTGAACGCGGTCGCCGGGGGGATCCAGGCCCGGCATCCGGGCAAGATGGTCACGACCTACGCGTACAGCAACCATGTCGAACTGCCGCGATCGGTGGCGGTGGATCCGCATGTCACCATCATGTTCACGACCAACGTGTTCTGCTCGATTCACGGCATCGGTGACGCGCACTGCGCATCGCGGATGAGGATGAAGAAGATCATCGGCGACTGGGCCGAACAGGCCTCCCGGGTTTACGTCTTCGAGTACGACCCTTTCCCGTACAACGCCGAGTTGCCCTGCCCGCTGTACGGTCAGCGCGGCCGCGAGATGTCGCTCTACAAGGGTATGGGCGTTCGCGGCTTCCTGTTTTTGTCGAACCCCTCCTGGGCCACGTTGATGCCCAACTATTACATCAACGCCAAGCTCATGTGGGACAGCGACGCCGACGTGACGGAACTCCTCGACGACCTGTGCCGGGCGTTCTTCGGGCCTGCCGGCAAGGCGATGGAGCAGTACTACATCGTTCAAGAGCGCGCGTTCAGCGCGTACCGCGGCGAAATGACCTGGTCGCTTCGCGATCTGCCCAATGCGTTCACGAAGGACGTGCTCGCCCGGATGGGCTCGTCACTCGCGCAGGGCGAACGCAGTGCCGACGCTTCTCCGTACCGCGAGCGCGTGGCCATGGTGCGGCATGCGTACGACTACCTTCGGCACTATCTGGCCGCACGCCGCACCGCACCGCATGGCGCGTTCGCGGACTACCAGGCTCACCTCAACGAGGCAGAGCAGGCCATCGACGCCATGGCCGGCCTCAACGAGGACTTCATCCAGCCCGAGCTCGCGCGGCAGCAACTGCGCGGCATGGACGAGGCGACCGAAGCGGCGTATGCAAAGAAGGCCGGCTTCGTGACGTCGTGGTGGCTGATCGGGCCGTTCGCAAACGCCGACAACAAGGGTCACTCGCGCGCGTACCCGCCGGAGACCGAGATCAATCTCGAGGCCAAGTATCCCGGCGCGCGAGGCGAAGTGGGCTGGGTACGGCACCGGGAGCCCGACGGAAAGGCGTACGTCGACCTGGCCCGCGCGATTCAGCCGAACGAGTGGGTGTGCGCGTACGCGTTTGTCTACGTCGATTCGCCCGATGCGCGGCGCGTGCAGATCCGGCTCGGCAGCAACGACTCGGGGGCCGTATTCGTGAACGGGCGTCGGGTCCTCAATCGACACGCCGCTCGGTACGCGACCGTTGACGAGGACATCGCGTTCGCGGAACTGAAGCCCGGGCGCAACAGCGTGCTCGTGAAGGTCAGTCAGATGGGACTAGCCTGGGGCTTCTACTTCCGCATTACCGACCCCGAAGGCCGGCCCCAGCCGGACCTCGTCTTCACGCTCGACCCCTGAGCATCAGCGGGTAGACCAGGAAACGGCGGGCAGCCACATGACAAGACCCTTCAATCGAGCGTTCTCGGCGTTTCTCGGGACGTCGTTCGTGGTGATGAGTTTCGGGTGCACCACGAACCACTTCTTCTACGTACCCGAGGACCCGGAGTACACCATTGTCGATTCGGTCCGGGATTCCCTGCGATTCACGGTAGACAGGTCCCTGACCCGCTGCGACCAGGGCCACATCGCGTCCAAGTCGAGCTTCCTCGACCCCGAAGGCAACGTGATGGAGTGGCACGACTTTGGGCTTCTGGAGGGCCCCGGCTGGGCGGCCAACGCCGTCGGGGGCGCGCATGAGCTGTACACGTGGGGCGGCTTTCTCGGGAAGCCGGACTGGCAGGCGACGGCGCTCGGGGTTCTGGACCATGTGTTGGACCACGGTTTTCTTGACGAGCAGACGGGGCTGATCCGAGGCTACCGCAACACCAAGACCGGCGACCTGTTTTTCAACTACCGACAAAACGACGACTGGCTCTGCCCCGGCTCGATGGCGAAGATCGCGTACCAACTACTCCTTTTCGCCGACGAGTTGAACGACGACCCGCGTGCCGCGCGGATGCGTCAGGCCGCCACGCGATGTGCGGCTTGGATCGACGAGAACGTGCGGCCGACGCCCAACGGCTGGTTTCCACGGCGCTGCACGCCGACGGGCGAGATCTACAAATATGCACCCGGCCGGCGCGAAGAACGGATCGAAGACACGTGCTGGCAACGCTCGGGCGACGGGCTGTTCATCGTCCAGCTCCAGGCCGCCCTGACGCAGCGTGGCCTCGCCGATTACTCCGCACAGATCGCCGAAAAGACCCGGACGTTCATCGACGCCGGCGGCTTCTTCGGCAGCATCAACCATGACACGTACGACGCGCATGAGAACGTGTCGTATTCCGTCGCGTTCCGGACGCTGCTGCTCGTCTCGCGGATCACGAACGACGCGGCGGTGCGGCGGTTTGCCTACGACAGGTGCCTGCGCGGGCTGGACCAATTCAAGCTGCGCCGGGATCGCAACGGTGTGAAGACGAAGGGGCTCCTCTACATGGAGGATTCATGGGACACGGCCTACCTGTGGGAGAACGCTGAGGCGGCGCTGGCGTACTTCGAAGCGGCGCGTGACACGCGAGAGCGATCGCCTGAAGAGAGCCGCGCGTACGAACGGGACGGTCTCACGATCCTGCGGGCCGCGGCGCGGCATCATTACGGCCCGCACGGTTTCCTCACCGAGGGGGTCGACTGGAACAACCACGTCGGCCAGAAGCATCACATTGACCAGGCCCGCTACGGGGCCATCCAATACACCGAGCCGTTCCTGAACAACCAGCACATCGCCGAGCCCACGCTGTTCTACCTGCAGCATCTGGCCACGATCCAACACGGTCCCGCAACCGACGAATGGCGGGACTCGGAAGGCAATACCCTCCTCCGCAAACCGTGCACGTGTCGTGCGAAGTAGGTCCTCGGCCGGGCGGTTGCCTCGGACTCACTCGCCGGTGCCCGGAGGATTCTCACGCCCCTGACGGGGCTTGGTCGTGCCATTGACTGCTCATCTCGGGGCTCACGCCCCGAGCTACTGACTGGCGTCCTTGCCAGGGCTTGCACGCGCTGCCTCTGGTACCCTGCTCACGCTCATGTAGGATAGGTCGCGACTCATGAGTTTGAAGTCCTCGTGCGGAGGAGACGCGAGATGAAACGACCGCCGTTGGCTTTGTTGTTGGTCGTGATGGGGGTTGGGGGTGTTGCGGCCAACGCTGCGTTCGGGGGCTCGCCACGCGTGGCATTGCTGTGGAGCGAGGGACGACTCGTCATGGGTGGTGAGGCCGTCGGATCTGTGCGGGACGTCACTTCGCTGATCAACGAGAGGAAGTTCGACGACGCGCTCGCGCAGATTCGCAAGCTCGGGGAGAGCGGCTCGGCAGATCGCCCGCCGGATCGATTGCTTGCGGCGTTTGCGTTGGCGGTGGCCGGGCACTTGGAGGTGTTCGATCCGGCCGATGCCTTGAAGCTTGGCGAGCGGTTGCTGCGCAAGGCGATCGCTGCGAATCCCGAGGACGTGCGGGCGCGGCGGATGCTGAATCAGATCGAGCTGTATCGCACGGTCCCGTGGTCGGGGTTGCCGCCGGATCCGCGGGTGCTGCCGGCGCGGGACTTGGTGGCCAAGGGGGACGTCGAGGGCGGGCGGAAGAAGATCGGTGAGAGCGGCGACCGGATCGTGATGAACACCTGGGTGCTGGCGAGCTTCTTCGAAGGCCGCAAGGACTTGGCGGTTCTGCTCGACGATGCGGCCGCGGCGCTGAAGGCAGCCGGCGCGGAGACCCACAAGGGTGACCTGGGGGTGATGTGGCGGCTGCTGGCCGAGTCGCGCGAGCACGAGTGGGCGTCGCTCTCGGTTGGGCCCGACAGCCTCCTCTACCCGCGCGTGCTGCTCGAGCGCATGCGCAGCTACTACTGGTGGTGGCGGCAGATGGGCGAGCGGTACCGCCCGATGTCGAAGCAGGGGTTCTACGAACTGCTGGCGGAGATCAAGCGGTACTTCCCGAACCATGACATCGTGCGCATGTACAACGGCGAGCGGGTCGCCTGGGGCAAAGGGTTCCGGCCGGACCCGCTCCCACCGGGCGCGCCGGCGTGGGCGGTCAATCAGCGCGAGCTGCGGGCCCGCGTGGATGCGGTGGTCGAGTGGTGGTTCGCCAACCGGCAGGCGAAAGACGGATCGTTGGGCGGCGGATGGGAGGACGACTGCGAGACCTTGCGGAGTTGGGCGGTCACGTCGATCGCCTGTGGAAACGAGAAGATCGAGGCCGGCATCCGGCGGCTGGTCGACGGCATCTGGACGAGCGGCGAGTTGGTAAACGGCTACGACCGGGCCATGAAGGACGTCGAGCACTCGAGCGAGATGTCGGCCGACACGTCGGTGATGGTGATGCTGGCCTACGGCGATCCGTTGTACTTCGAGCGGTTCATGGAGACGACGAAGACGACGGCCGACGTGCACACGGGCGTGAACGACAATGGCCATCGCCACTACCGTTCGATGAAGCTGAGCGCGACGGCGGTCGGCGACAACAAGCGTCAGGCCGTCGACGCCTTGTACTGCGGCCGGGCGATGCGGCCGGCGGCGATGGTGGCTTGGTACTCGCGGATCCCCGCGGCCGTGGATCTGGTGCACGGTTGGGCCAACGCGTGGAGCGAAGACACGTTGCGCGAGGGCAACGGCAAGCCGGCCGGGATCATGCCGGCGGTGGTCGGCTACGCGGACGGCGGCTTCGGCGGGCCCAGCGGCAAGTGGTGGAGCCCGGGGCTCGGCGACCTGTACGAATGGCGGGCCGGCAACCAGGACATGGTCGTGGGCAAGGTCCTCGGCGCGTGGATGATGACCGGGGACGACGCGGTGCTGGCCGGCTTGCGTGAGCAGTTAGGCCTCGCTCGCAAGGAGTGGAAGCAGCCGACCGAAGGTGCGGCCGCAGGCTCGGCGGCTTGGGCGGCGCGTGCGGTCGTCGGCGAGACGGCGAGGCTCGTCGGGGCCTACCGTTGTTTCACCGGCGACACGCGGTTCGACGATCTGCTCGCCGGCGCGGGGCGCGGGTATGTCCGATTCCTGGCGACCGGCGAAGTCCGCCACGTGGAGGCGGCCCATTCTCACGACCTGAACCAGATGCGGTTCAACTGGCCGATGGTCACGTCGGAAGTGCGCGGGACGGATCGGGTGGCGCTGGCACCGCGGTCGCTGCTGGGGCCTCTGACCGGGTCGTCGGTCTCGATCACCGAACCGCCGTCGTTGGCCGTCACGTGGCGCGAAGTCAACGGCGACTTCACTGCTCTCGTGCGCAGTTTCGACGACGAACATGTGAGCGCGTGGGCGTACTCGTTTGGAACTGACGTTGGGCAACCCGAGATGCGCTTCTGGCGTTTGGCGCCGGGGCAATATGAACTCCGTGCCGGACCCGACGCGGACGGCGACGGAAAGATCGACGGTGCGTTTCAGCAAAAGGTCTCCTTCGATTGCCGGGAGAGGGCCGACCGCGTCCGGTTCGACCTGCCCGCCAAGAAGCTCTGGCTGATCGAGGTGGTGCGGGCGGAGGCCCGCCCGGTTCGTCCGGCCCGCCTGCCCGACTTGGCCGCGATGTCGCGGGACATTTCGCTGAAGGGCAAGCCAGAAGTCGGAAACGCTTGCGAGGGGCAGGTCGTCGTACACAACATCGGTTCGGCGGACGCCAATGACGTCACGATCGTCGTGCAGGCAACGCCCGACGGCGGGCGCGCAGCTTCGGAGGAGGTCGCCCGGATCAAGCTGGACAAACTGGCGTCCCCCGCAGACCTCGTCGCCAAGCGAGCGGTGGAGAGCTTCACCTGGAAACCCAGAGCCGCCGGGACCTATCGCCTGGATGTGACCGTCTCGGTGGGCAATGAAGCCCAGGAGATCTGCTCGCGGAACAATCGGGCGTCAATTGCCGTTCGTGTCGGTCCGCTCGAGTAGCAGCACCTCCTCGCGCAGCCACACCTTCGATGCGGTGGCGAGTCGCTTGCGCCAGAGGTCGATGCCGAGCACGCGAAAACCGGCCCGCTCGGCCAGTTCGGCCAGGAGTTGGGCCGTCTTGATGTGCACCATGAGGAACGACATCTGGTCGCCCACCACGTAGGCGCACCGGCCGCCGGGGCGCATCACTTTCGCCAGTTCGTTGAAATGCCGCAGCATGCCGCCGAAGTAGTGAGCGACCACGCGGTGGTATAGCTTCTCGAACCCGGATGTCTTGCCCATCGCGATCCGCCGCTCCTCGATCTCCGTGCAGAGCTTCTGAATCGCCTCGATCTCGCGCACATGCTCGTCGTCGGTGTCGGCCCTGAAGACATTGCGCGTGTTGCTGCGGAGAAGTTGCTCCTTGGTCTGCCGTAGGTCCGACTTGTCGCCCAGAAGACCCAGCAGCACGGACTCGACCCGCGTGCTGCGCGTGTAGTCCTTCTCGTTCGGGTAGGGGGGCGAGCAGATCACGCACGAGACTTTCCGCGGAATCAGCTCGCCGAGTTCCCGTGCGTCTCCATGTTGCACTTGGCATGCGGTTGCGTGCCCGTTCGACTTCCGCACCCGTGCGAGTTCCTCGATCATTCGTTCCGTGCTCTGCTCGAAGAACCACAAGACATCCACGTCGTCTTTGGCCTTCGTGCGGTAGATCTCCGGCCCGAAGGCGAAGTTGCCCGCCTTGGTCACGAGCACTGTTGCCAGAGCCACCCGAAAGAAATCACCTTCCGGCGTGCCCAGCGGTCCGGCCACCGCCTCGATCGTGTCCCGCACGACGAGCAACCGACCGAGCGGCTTGGGACTCAGGAAACCCTCCGGGATCAGCTTCCATTCGTCGGGTGTGAGCGTCGGGAGGTCGGGCCGGGCGGCGGACGCATCTTGGGTGAACAGCGGGCCGACCGAGTCTGCGTCGTCGAGACCCAATGCGGTGAGTCGCTCGGCTGCCCGCTTCAGGATCGTCGTGCGCTGCTGGCTGAGCTTGCGGCCGGACAAGTCCCAGGAAGTCTTCACGCGACTGACGAGAACCGCCAGTGGGTTCGCCTCCAACCCGATCGATCGCGTGCCCGATTTCTTACACTCGACGAGCGTAGTGCCGGTTCCGCAGAACGGATCGAAGACAAGCCCGTTTCGCTTGCCGTCCGTCAGCTTGGCGAAGTACTCACGCACCAGGTGAGGCGGGAAGGAAAGCACGAACCGGTACCAGTCGTGGATCGGTCGGTCCTCGTCCCGAATGTCGTTCCGTGATGGTGCACTGCTGCGTCGTGCGGCCATGTAGCGCGCGTCCCTGCCCGTATCAGAGCATCCTCTCACGCAGAAGTTCCGATGCAGCACCCGTGATCGGCACTCGGCATCGATTGATCGCATGATTTCAGTTGCCCGTGCCCGCGACCAGGGGGTACTTCTCAGGGTGCAGTATCCGGTCGAGATTCAAATCGACATCCAGCTCCGGCCAGTACAGGTGGTCTTCATGGAGTAGCTGGACGTCGCACAGTTGTCCCACCGTTGCCTGTCGGAACCACGGGAAGAAATCGAAACCCAGGAAGAACTCCCGATCACGCACCAGAAGCCAGAAGCCGTGCGGAGAGATGTTCTGGACCTCAACCGCCGAAGTGGCGCCGCCAATGCTCTCGGATTTCATCCTGACGCTCCTCAATCACTTGCTGCAGTTCAGTCAACTCGACGTTCCCCACTCCCTTGCTTACCGCCAATTCGATCCGTGGCTCAAGCCAGAACTTGGCTTCGCCATCGGGCGATACGATATGCACAGGCATCCGGGGTTCCTCGCGCGAGAAGAAATGGAAGCGGTACCGCCTGTATCTGAAGACCGTCGGGCTCACGACTGCACAGTACCAAACCAACAAGCCGACTTCAATTGCGTGCCCGAAGCGAACATCTTTCATCTGGCCCGGCGCAGAGCTCACTCGTAATCTTGGCGCACGTTCGAGGCGTGGGGATTGGTCAGCCGAGGTTTGCTCTGGTCTCGGTGCGATAGCCCTCGAGCAGCCTTTTCGTCATGGGCCCGGGCTGCTCGTCGGCGATCTTGCGCCGCTCGACGCGTACGACCGGCACGACCTCGAACCCCGAGTTGGTGACGAACACCTCGTCCGCGTCGAGCAGATCGTTGATTGTCAGCGGTATCTCTTCGGTCTTGTGGCCGGCCTCGCGGGCCAATTCGAGCACCGCAGCACGGGTGATGCCGGGAAGCACGGGCGTGTCGAGCGGCGGTGTCCTCAGCACGTTGTCCTTGACGAGAAACACGTTCGAGATGCTGCCCTCGGCCAGAAGGTTGGCTACCGTGAACCACAAGGCCTCGGCACAGCCCTTCTTCTGCGCCTCACGCAAGGCACACAGCCGGGCGAAGTACGCCGTCGCCTTGTGCCCGCACAACGGGTCCGAACCGCTCTGCCGGTAGTCGGAGATCATCACCGTCATGCCCTCGGCGTAGAACTCCGGTGGGTACGGCTTGATCGGCACCGCAGTCAGCAGCACAGTGGGTTCGGGTTGCGCATCCAGGGCGTCGAGACGTAGCGGCCCGGCGGTCACCGTGAGCCGTACGCGGGCGTCGGTCAGGTTGTTCTCCGCGATCACTCGGCGAGCGTCCGTGAGCGTGGGCAACATCTCGGCGTCGACGGGCAGGTTGAGGGCCTTGGCCGACGCGAGTAGCCGGTCGAGATGCTGCACGTAGCGGAAGGGCGTCCGTTCGTACGCGCGCAGCGTCTCAAATAGCCCGGCGCCGTGCAGGAAGCCGCTGTCGTGTACGGAAACGCTCGCCTCGTCGGCGTCCATCATTCGACCGTTGAGCAGAACGTACTGGCTCATGCGACGGTCTCGTGGATCGCGAGTACGGAGCGGGCGTCGGCACGACGGCACGGCCCGGCGTGAACGGCGGCGAGCATGCCCGCACCCTTGGCCAGCGTCTCCTCGTACTCGTCCTCGGGTACCGAGTCGGCAACAATCCCCGACCCGACGGGCAGGTAGAGCATCCCGCCGTCGGCGATGATGGTGCGAATGGCAATGTTGAGCGTCATCCGCCCGTCCAGGCCGATGTGGCCGATCGCCCCGCAATAGACCGACCGGGTGGTTTCTTCCAGTTCGTCGATGATCTGCATGGCGCGGACCTTCGGAGCCCCGGTGATCGAACCGCCGGGGAAGGTGGCCCGGAGCAGATCGAAGGCGTCGCACTCGGGCCGGAGCGCCCCCGCGATCGTCGCCACGAGATGGTACACGGTCGGATGCGTTTCAAGCGTCCAGGCGTTCCGCACCTGGACCGAGCCGAACGAGCACACCCGGCCAAGGTCGTTGCGTTCGAGATCGATGATCATGGCCAACTCGGCATGGTCTTTCTCGGAGGCCGTCAGCAACCGGCGGTTCTCCGCATCCAGTTCGTCGATACCGGTGCGCGGCCGGGTGCCCTTGATCGGTCGCGTGACGACCTCACGTCCGTGCAGCGAGAGAAACAACTCGGGCGACGCCGACAGTACGGCCTGGTCGCCAAACGCGAGGAACGCGGCGTAGTGGGCCGGGTTCACCGTCCGGAGCCGCTGGTACAGGTCGACGGGCTCGATCCGGCGCGGGGCCCGGAGTTGGTGGCAGAGGTTGACCTGGAAGATGTCGCCGGCCGCGATGTATTCCCGGGCTCGGCGGACGATGCTGATGAAACGCTCGCGGTTGATCGAAGCCGAAACCTCCGGGGTCTCAGCCTCGGCTTGTTGCGGTGAGCCCGTGCGAGCCGAGGCGCTGCAAAGCAGGTCGGCCAACTCTCGGGCTCGTTGCTCGGCGGGCGGACGCGGGCCCGCGAGGTCGGCCGGTAGGTCGGCGGCAACGACTTCCCACCGGCCGGACCGATGGTCCGCCACGGCGATCGTGTCGTACAACGCGAAACGCACATCCGGCAGGCCGATGCGGCGTGTCGTGGTGGTCGGCAGCGACTCGATGTACCGCCCGGCCTCGTAGCCGAAGTAGCCGATCCAACCCGGCACGTACGGCGTTGCCTCGCCGATCGTAATGTGATGTCGTCGGGTGATGGCCGCGAGCCGCTCGAACGGGTCGGCGTCGTCGGGGAATGTCGCTTCGAGGGTCCGCACCGGTCGGCAAGCAAGGACCGTGTGCCTCGGGCCGGCCACGTCGGGATTCGAGGAGTCGAGCACCGCGGGAAACGGCTCGCGGGCCACTGCGTCGATGGCGCACGCCGGATCCACCCAGCGGTCAAGCTCGAGAACGTGCACCGGGATCTCCAGAGGAACCGCGCCGGACATTGCGCCGCGGAGTATAGCAGAGTCAGTCGAGAGCGCCGAAGCGCGTGGGCACAGGCAGATCCCGACACACGTGGATACCTGCGGTACCGAGACGCGACCGTCAGGGAGCGTGGGATGCCGGCAGAGCCGGCATTCGCGGAGTGGACCGACCTGCATGTGGGCGGGTGCCACTGGCGGCTTGCCCGCCAGTGTTCTCGTGGATCGCATGCTTCGCGGACACGGGCAGGCAAGCTGCCCGTGGCACCCAGGATGTCAAGCTGCCTGTACTGTCACGTCTCCCTACGGGCGCGAGTGCGTCTTCCCTGGATCGCTACCGCGCGGCGGAGGGCTGGACGAATCGGCCGGTGGGGGGCCTTGGGTCAACGGGAACGTGCGGATGAAGCGATCGAGCACGGGCTCGCAGGCCTGGATGGCCCGCTCGCACGAACCGGCATCTCGGCGAAGGGCGGCCTGGCGGAGCACCTGCATCTCCCGCAGAAGCGCATCGCAGTAGCCGCGGAATCTGGTCGGGTCGTGTGACGTGTTCGCATGCCCGCTGAGCTCGCGCGCATCCCGGAGCCAATCGCCGGCCTCATCGACGACTTCTTCCCAGTCGCGTTCGTTCAGCGCCTTGACGACCTTGCCCTCTTGCCGGGTGACCCGATTCAGGGCCGCTGCGTAGGGCGTGTAGTTGACGTTCTCCTCCGGACCCGACGACTGCGACGGGAAGTCGAACTGGTTCACCCGCACGTCCACGTCGGGGGTCTTGACGCTCACGCAGCCGGACAGGGTACCGATCAACAGCAACGATGTAAGAGGGATGGTCGTTCTCACGTTTCACGTCCTTTTTCAGGTGGGCACTTGCATGCGACGTCTACCGGCACTCACACTCTGAACGTCACCCCGACTGGCGCTGGACGTTGCGCAGGAGAGTATACCAGAGTCTAGCAAACAAGGTGAAGCACATGTGTTCGTTGTGCAACTGGCGGGGTCGTGTTCGGGCGGTTATCCTCGCGCTCGGACACAATGGGCAGCAGGTGCGACTGGAGGAGTAACATGCCTGACTCAACAACGATCCGGCGACGCGACATCCTGGGCGCCGGCCTCGCCGTGGCAGCGGGAACGACGCTCGCCGGGCCCCGGGACGCTGCGGGCCAAACATCGGCCGGCGGACATCGCTTGCGGATCTCGTTGTCCGGGTACTCGCTGCGCAAGTATCTCGGCGGCGGGGCGGACAAGGCCACGATGACCATCGACGAGTTCATCGATTTCGGGGCCAACCTCGGCCTCGACGCCGTCGAGCCGACCTCGTACTACATCTACCGCACCGACAAGGCCTACCTGCACGGGCTCAAGGCGCGGGCGTTTCGGCGAGGGCTGGAGATCTCCGGTACCGCCATCGGCAACAACTTCTGCCTGCCCGAGGGCAAGGCGCTCGACACCGAGATGGGCAAGCTCCGCCAGTGGGTCGACGGCGCCGTCGCGATGGGGGCTCCCCACATCCGCGTTTTTGCCGGGCGCAAGACAAAGGGGGGCGAGCGCGAGCAGGACTTCGCGTGGATGGTTGCGGCCATGAGGCGGGCCGTCGAGTACGCGGCCTCGCAGGGCGTGTTCCTGGGTATCGAGAACCATGGCTATCTGACCGAAAACGCCGACGCCGTGCTGCGCATCGTCGAGGCCGTGCCGTCACCGTGGTTCGGCGTGAGCCTCGACACGGGCAATTTCAAGGACGATGGGTACGCGCAAATCGCGAAGCTGGCCCCCAAGTCCGTCAACTGCCAGATGAAGGCCGACGTGGCCGAGGGTGGCAAGAAGCAGCCGGTCGACATCGGCCGCGTGTTCGGCATTCTCCGCAAGGGCGGCTATCACGGCTACGTGGCCCTCGAGTACGAGGGCAAGGACGAGCCCAAGGCCGCCTCGGCGCGCTACCTCCAAGAGATGCTCGCTCTGGCCGTGGGTTAGGCCCCCTGCAGTAGTGCATAGCGCGTCGAGCAATCCGAACCGTCCCGATACCGATGTCCATCGGGATGGGTTGAGGCAGCGGCCGATGGCGGCACGCACATGTCGGCCGTCTTGAAGGCACACCGCGCCGAATGCGACGAGGGCCTTCTTCACGATTCGCCGCGCACTGCGTTCCTCCAGAGGGTAAGGGAGAGGCCGGGGGTAGCCGGCCACTCCCTCCCCGTTG
>CAYMME010000223.1:0-13917 GCA_964391465.1 uncultured Planctomycetales bacterium | reverse complement strand
TGTTGAAACGTAATCCCGCGGACGCTCCACCGGCTGCACACGCGGTTTCACCTACCCGGCGACAGGCTTTTGCGCATCCCGCACACGGGGTACCGGGCGTTCGACCGTAAAGCGCTATGCCACAAGCAATTGCATTGATCGTCCCGCCGAGTGCCGCGAAAATCCGCCGGCCGCCGCCTCGTGTTCTCGGACCCGACACCGGATTCGTCGGATTGCCGCGCGAACGTGCGGTTCGTGCCTTCCATTGTGGATAACTTCCATGTTCTCCAACAGGGGCTCGTCGTTCCTTAACCGTTTTGTGACCGAAGCCTATAGCTTCACCCCCCTCTTCTGTCAATCGCACCGGCCCCGGCGAAACGCCGTTCAGCGAATCCATCGCATTTCCCCGACGTTGGGGACGAGGCGAATAGGCAGTGAGGGGAACAGTTTCAGCCCACTCGGCCAGTAGACGAAGAACGCCCGACCGATCAGTTGATCCTCCGGTACGGTCCCCGCCTGGTAGTCCGGTCCGCGACGCAGCAGGTGCGGCCCGATCTCGCCCCACAACCGCGAGTCGGCGCTCTGCGGGCTGTTGTCGCCGCACACGAAGTACTCCTTCGGCCGCAGGAGGATCGGGTGCCCGCCAACGCCCCAGCCGAGCCGCCCTCCCCAATGGCCGCCGCCGGAATGCATCTGCACCGTCTGGTAGTACACGTCGCGCTCCAGCACGATGTGCTGCAAAGACAGGTCCATCCGAGCGGCCGCCACCTCAATCACCGACGGGATCTGGGCATCCTCTCGGCGCAGTTCCGCAAGCGGGCGCTTGGGCTCGTAGTCGGCCGTGAGCACCTCCCGATCGCGCACACGCAAACTCACCCGGTAGTCGACATTGGAGAACTCGACCGGAACCGGCCGCCCCGGCACGATGGGGTCGATCCGAGTCCCCGGGTATCGTTCCCCACCGGCGGCCGTCGCCCCGAGTCTTTCGAGCTCGCACTCGCCGTTCTGGTGCAGCGTCGCAACGAACCGGTCCGGACCTTTGGACAAGCTCAACCGAATGTGGCCCGTCCCTGCCCTCGCGTCGAGAATGAAACGCAGCCGCGAATCCCCGACGCAGAAAGACTCCCCACCCCTGCGCTGGGCGAGGGAATTGTATGCGTACCTATCGCGAACACCTCTGTCGGGGCCGCTACCGCCAACACCTCGGTCGGGACCGCTCCGGAAACGCAACACGCGCTCGTCGCTGTTCGCACCGGAGAACGCCACGACGTGGGACGACGCGTCCCACGGGGAGCCCTCGCCCATCGCGACCCAACCCGGCGGAGGGGAATCGTCGCGCCGCCGGTGCGGCAGGTAGTCTTGATTGTGAACGGGCAACCACAGTGACTCCTGCGCCCGCCGCCCGGTCGACGTATCCGACTTCCGTCGGATCGTGAGCCATCGATCGAGCCCGGCCGTGATCTCCTCCCCCAACGCGTCCAGCCGCTGTCCGATTCGATTCACCTCCGACCGGTTGCCTCCTGCCGCATCCAGGCGCCCGTACTCGGCATCCAGCACGAGCTGCTCGTCCAGCAAACCCAGCAGCCCCGGATCGCTCCGCTCCAACTCCGGCACCGGCACCGTGTAGATGTCCCCGTCAATGATCTCCAGGACCTCGTTCGGCAGCCCCACCAGGCGTTTGATATAGTTGGTGGTCCCGTCCGACGGGGTCTTGAACACAACGACATCCCATCGCTTCGGCCCCAATCGCGATCCCCCGATGTCGAACGGCCACTTGAGCACGAGAATGCGGTCGCCGCTCTCATACACCTTGGGCTCGATCTCGGGTCGGTTGTCTTCATTCCCACAGTTCGGACACGACCTGAAGTCTTCCGCCACCCGCCCCCCGTTTTCCTTGAGCCCATAAGCGTACGAGGTGCCGCAGTCCTGGCACGTCAGGGTCCCGTGCACCCCATACAGCGTGGGGGCCATGGACCCCGTAGGAATCACGAACGCCTCGACGATGAAGGCCCGGAACACGAACGCGAGGATGAAGGCAACGACAACAGATTCCAGGGTCTCTTTCATGCCTTCACCGCGCCGTTGAGCCGCAGGAGGAGTCCGCTCTGCAGGTGTTGAGGACACCAGAAGCCCTACGCCGGGCGCAGGGCGGTAGTTCGGTTGCGGTCGACCACGATGGCCGGTTGCGGGACCATACTCCCGCTCCCTGAGCCGGTCAACGGCGCGGACGCGGGCCCGTGGTGCCTTGGGGACGCTGTGCGACCGGGCTCAACTTGTGCCGGACAGAGACGTGCGTGCACGGCCCGACGCCAAGGCCCCCCGTAACCGCAGGGACACCCCATACCCTCCTACGGGACCGGCACGCTGCCACCCACCGGTTATCGGCAAACTGCACGCAGCTCGCCCCCACACGCCGCTGACTGAGGTAAACCCCGTTTTTGGAGAGGCTTATCACTATCCACGGAGCGCAAGCGGCTGACGAGATCGGTCGCACTGCCCAACGCTGCTGCACACGCCTTGCCGTGACACCGATATACACGTAGACTCTACTGGGGTGAGGGTCGATGCGCGGGTGGTGACCGTCGTCCCATGACGGCTTCCCGCAACTGCTGTGACGGCCCCTGCCCAGAGTACCGTCGAGGAATCCCACGTGCCCGAGCGACCCCGACATCGTGCCCCGATCGTTTGGGCCTTGCTGCTCATCGTACCGTGGGCCGGGTGCCCCAGCGCCGATCCCAGCGCCGCAACGCTGGACGCCAGCCAAGCCGATTCGCTCGGCGACCAGGGGGCAGTCGGCTCTCTGCTCCAGACGCAAACCGCGGCCGTCTCCACGTCGTTCCTACCCACCGAGGCATGTGGCATCCCGCTGCTGGCATCCGAGCTCGCCACGCAAGTCGTGGCGAAAGTCAATGAAATCCGCGTCGGCGAAGGTCTTGTCCCCCTGACCATCAACGAGACACTCACGACCGTCGCCGAAGACTACGCGTGCCAACACATCGAGGACAATTTCTACGAGTTGCTGGGCGGCGAGAACGGTGAAGGACTATCTCACTGCCACCCCCTGACCTGCGGGTTGGGGACGGGCTACGAGCAAGGGCCCGGCGAACGTGCCATCGAGGCCGGGTACGTCTTCCGCATCATTGGCGAGAATCTTGCTGGCGGCCAGCGAACGGCCGACGAGGTCGTGGCCGACTGGATGGCCAGCCCCGGCCACCGCGACAACATCCTCGCACCACACTGGACGGAAACCGGCGTCGGCATCCGCACGGGCGGGCACTTCGGCGTGTACTGGGTCCAGATGTTCGGGCTCCCCTTCTAACCGGTTGACCTCGATTCAAGCGCCACGGTCGGTGGGTCGATAACTCTTGACGCAGGGATTGCGCGCGCATGGTACACGCCGGGCGCGAACACCAGCGGGTGCCGCTTGACCGCGAGCACGGACGTTTGAGAGTCTGTCGTGGCTGACGTTCTCGACCAATCTGAGATCGATGCCCTGTTGGCCGAAGCCGGCTCGCTTGCCGAGGACGCCTCCGACAGCCCGGCCGGGGTCTCCGCGGATGACGCCGCCCCGGCGCCGTCCCAGGGACCCATCGCGACCCTTGCGCCGGAAGTGGAACGCGAGTTGCGGCGCATTCTCCACATCAATGTGCCGATCATCGTCTGCCTGGCCGAGCGGACCATGAAGATGTCGGAAATCATCCGCCTCACCACCGGAGCGATCATCGAGTTCGAGAAGTCCGCCGATGACGACCTCGAGATGTGCATCAACAACAAGCGCATCGGGCAGGGACAGGCCGTCAAAGTCAGCGAAAACTTCGGCCTCCGCATCACCGACATCGCCACCGTCCGCGACAAGATCGCCGCACTGGGCAACGCGTAGCACGCCCCCCCTACCAGACCGCGTGCGTCGAGCCGGCGGGGACGGGCCTCGGTCTGCCCTTCGTGTCGATGAGGTCGAGCAGTTCGCGGGCGGCGTTGTCGGCGGCACCGGGTTTGGCCAGCGGCGCGATCAACGCGTCCAACTCGCCGGTCAGCTCTTCTCGCACTTGATCGGAACGCAGCATCCGCAGTGCGGCCTCAGTGATGGGGGCGGTGTCGCGGTAGTACGGCATGAACTCCGGAACGAGCTCGCGCCCGGCGAGGATGTTCACGAGGGAGAAATGGCGTGTCGTGATCAGGTGCTTGCCGATCAGCTCGTATCCCCAGCGCGAAGCGTTGTACATGACGATCATCGGCTTGCGGTACGCCGCCACGATCAGGGTGGCCGTCCCCGACGCGACCAGCACCAGGTCGGCCGCGGCGATCACCTCGGACGTCCGAGAACTGATCACCGGACTCGGGAGCCGCGAGCCGGCCACGATCGGATCGATCACATCACGGGCTTCGGAACTCGCGGCCGAGACGAGGGTACCCAACCGGGGGAACTGCCGGGTCAGCCCCTCGGCAACCTCGAGTTGGCCGGGCAACACCTCCCGGATCACGTGGGGACGTGAGCCGGGCAGGACGGCGACGATCGGTTCACCCGCACGCCGAAGGGCAGCCACCTCGGTCGGGTCCGGCTCGCGGACCGCCGGCGAGTCGAAGAGCGGATGCCCCACGTACACCGCAGGTATGCCGTGACCGCGGAAGTACGCCTCCTCAAAAGGAAGAATCGCGGCCAATCGATCCACACGCCGTCGGATCTTGGCCACACGGTGTTCGGCCCAGGCCCACACTTGCGGCGCGATGTAGTAGAAGACAGGCAACCTGCGGGCCTTGGCCCGATGAGCGATGGGCAGGTGAATGGTGGGCGAATCGATCAGCACGGCTGCGTCGAGGCGCTGGCCGGCCAGGAACCGGTCGACCTGACACAGCAAGGAAACACCCTCGTGAAGCTTGGCCGCGACCCCGAGCAGCATGACCGAATCACGGGTCAGGTCGCGCAGGACCTGGCACCCGACGCGCTGCATACGAGGACCGGCGAGCCCGACGAATCGTGCTCCGGGCCGTCGACGCCGCACCGCCTCGATCAGCGAGGCACCGTGCAGATCGCCGGAGGGCTCCGCGGCGGAGATGAAGATGTCCGGGCCTTGCCCGTCCGACCGGCTTGCGGGTATCATGTAATCCAAGGCGAACTTCCAGTGTTCGGGCAGCGACCCGGTTGCCACCGCGGACGGATATGATATCCTGTGCCGGACGGCTGGCGAAGGCGGTCCGTGCCGCCCGAGGGAGTTTTTTCGCCCGCGGGCCCCTTGCATTCGTCTTGGCAAGGAGTTACCGTGAACCGCTTCGTGTTGCGTATTCGGAAGTGTGTATCCCGTTTGCAGGCCAGTGGAGGTGTAGTTTGGCGTCAGAGTTAGTCCGCAAGATGCTGGACGCGGGCATCCATTTCGGCCACCGAACGAGTCGGTGGAACCCGAAGATGCAGCCCTACATCTTCGGCAAGCGGAACACGATCCATGTGATCGACATCAAGGAGACGCTTCGAGGGTTGCTGCGGGCCAAGGCATTCATCTCGCGAGTGGTGGCCGAGGGGAAGGACGTGCTCTTCGTCGGGACGAAGCGTCAGGCCCGGGCCATCGTCATGGCGGAAGCCACCCGATCCGGGATGCACTACGTGGCCGACCGCTGGCTGGGCGGCGCGCTGACGAACTTCCGGACGATCCGTTCACGATTGGCCCGACTCGAGGAGCTCGAGGCACTGGAGGCCGACGGCAAGCTCCAGCAGTACAGCAAGAAGATGATCTCCACGCTGACGCGGGAGAAGCGAAAGATCAAGCGCAACCTGGAAGGCATCCGGCGAATGAACCGGTTGCCCGGGGCGCTGGTGATCGTGGACGTGCGTCGCGAACACATTGCGGTCAAGGAAGCCAAGAAGCTGAACATCCCGACGGTCTGCTTGATCGACACTGACTCGGACCCCGATTTCGCGGACATTCCCATCCCGGGCAATGATGACGCGATCCGCGCGATTGAGCTGGTCATGCACGAGCTGGCCGACGCGATCGAAGAGGGCAAGCGCGCCCGGGGGGCCGTTCAGGATGAGGGCGGCGAGGCCGGCGGTTCGAAGCAGCCGCGCCGCTCGCGGCGGGCGACGACGGCCCGGGCCGAAGAGAGCCCGGCCCCACCGCAAACGGACGAATCCGCGGCCCCGGCCGCGGCCGCGAGCAGCCCGGCTCCGGAGTCCGCCGCGAAAGATCAGGAACCGGCGGGCGCTCCCGCACCACCCGAGGCGACACCAAACGTACCTGCCCCCAGTCCTGAACCGGCGGGCACCTGAAGACCACCACCCCTGACAAGTACGGTTGAAACATGGCAGATATTTCCGCCGCGAAGGTGAAGGCGCTCAGAGACAAAACTGGGCTGCCGATGATGGACTGCAAGAAGGCGCTGACCGAAGCCGGCGGCGACGAGGATGCCGCCATCGAGCTGCTGACCCGCAAGGCCAAGGGCAAGCTTGAGACGCGCGGGGCACGCGAGACCGGCCAGGGCCGCATCGGGCTCTGGATCGGCGACGACCAGAAGACCGGCGGGATCGTCGAGCTGCGCTGCGAATCCGCTCAGGTTGCTCAGAACGAAGCGTTCGTCGCACTCGCCAACGCGATCGCCGAGCAGGTCGGACGCGGCAGCGATGCCGAGCCCGCCGCCGACGCGGTGCTAGCCACCACGGTGACCGGGCAGAGTGGCAAGACGGTTCAGGATCTTGTGGCCGAGACCTTCGCAAAACTCCAGGAGAACACCAAGCTGATCCGCTGCCGGCGAATCAACGGGGAGTCCCTGGCCGGCTACGTCCACTTCGACGGCGCCACCGCGGTCCTGCTCGCGTTCGATTCGGCGCCGAGCGACGCAAAGGTGGGCACGGATCTGTGCCAGCATGCCGCGTTCACCAAGCCGATGGCGATCACCGCGGATCAACTGCCGGCTGACGAGATCGAGAGGGTGAAGGCGTCCGCCCGGCAGATTGCCGAGGAAGAGGGCAAGCCCGCGCAGATCATCGAGAAGATCGTGGAGGGCAAGGTGCGGGCGTTCTGCAAAGAGAATGCACTCATCGACCAGGAACACGTCAAGCCCGACTACGAGAAGAAGAGCATCGGGAAGGTACTGGAGGCCGCCGGCGTGAACGCCGTGACCGACATGGCGGTCTTCCAAGTCGGCGCGGGCTAGCGTACGATTCCAATTCCGTAGACGTCCTCGAGACATGCCCAGGCGGACCGGAGATTCCGGTGCTGCCGGCGCATGCGTCTCGGTTGTCGCGTGGCGCCCGAGCCGCGGCATTCATGCCGCGCGGGCCCGCCAACGGCGGGCGATGACGGCGAAGCACGCCACCCGGGCTGACCGCGCCGGACGAATCGGGCAGCTCGGGCACGGGACGGTCGCACGATCCAGTGCGTCGAGGCAACGGACGCAGTCCCGCTTCAGTGGGGATCACGGTTGTCGACGGAGATGACGGTCAACCTGTCGGTGGTCGTCGGCTACCTGCTGGCGATGCTTGGGGTCGGCGTATTCCTGGCCCGGTACGTCCGCTCGACGGACGACTTCTTCCTGGCCGGGCGTAGCCTGAACCGCTGGGCCGTTTGCGGAAGCGTCATGGCCACCAACGTGGCCGCCGTCTACCTCGTCGGCCCGGCCGGCAACGCCCATGAAGAGGGGGCGCAACTCCTGCTGCTGGCCTGGACGGGCAACATCCTCGCCGCGATCAGTGCCGTCGCTTTCGTGCCCTACTTCCGGCGTCTGCGCGTAACGACGATCTCGGAGCTGCTCGCCTCGCGCTACGGCTCGTCGGTCGCCATGCTCGTCGCCGGCATGTGGGTCGTGTTCTACGCCCTGTTCAGCGGCGTGAACATGTTCACCTGCGCCACGGTGCTGACCGGTGCATTCGGCTGGTCGCAGCACATGCTTCTTGTCACCGCCGCCGTGGCCGCCGTGGTGATTCTCTACTGTTTGTTCTCAGGGCTGCTGGCGGTCGCCTACACCGACCTGCTCCAGGCCTTTCTCATCATCATGGGGGCGGTGATCCTGCTACCCCTCGGCATCAGGGAAGCCGGCGGTCTCGGCGTTTTTCTCGAGCAGACTCCGGACGAGAAGTGGACCATGTGGCGCCCGCCGACGGAGGGGTACCGCTACAGCTTCCGCACCGTCCTCATGTTCACGATGCTGGGTTGCCCTTACTGGTTCGCGTCACAGTACCTGCTGCAGCGCAGCTTTGCGGGCAAGACGGTGCGTGAGGCATCGAAGGGTCTGCTGTTGGCGGCACTGTTCACCGGCCCGCTGACGTTCTGCTACATCATTCCGGCAATGGCGGCCCACCTGAGCCCGAGCCTGGCCGACATAGAGGGTGACCTGATCCTCTCGGCGATGATTCAGCACGTCATCCCGGTCGGAATCGCGGGGGTCTTCCTCGCCGCATTGGTGGCGGCGTCGAACTCGACGGCCAGCAGCTACCTGAACAGTCTGGCCACGCTTCTGGAACACGATCTCTACCGCCCGCTGGTGCCGGGGAAGTCACCGGAGCACTACCTCCGCGTTGGACGCGTGGTCACGGTAGTCGCCGGTCTGGTCGGACTTTCCTATGCCCTCTATGCCGCGGCCGCGGGTAAGACGGTTCTCGGCGCCGCTTGGGCGCTCAATAGCATCTTTCAACCGTCGATCTTCGTCGTCGTGGTGGGGGCGTTGTTCTTCACCCGCGCCACGGCGGCCGGGGGCATCGCCTGCCTGGTGGTCGGGACAGGCTTCGGTCTGCTTTCGGCCGCGGACCTCCTCGGGCCGGAACTTGCGACTCGGGAAAACCGCACGTTCTGGGGCTTCCCGATCTCGGCCGCGGTGCTGGTGTTCGTGAGTCTGGTGTCGCCTCCACCAACCACGGAGCGTCTGACGATGTTGGGCCGAGCGGCCTACGAGCACGGTCCAGTCACGCGTCGGCGTGTGGCCGGCCTCGTCTTGGCCCTCGCGTTTCTGGCCGGGTTCGTGGCTTGTGCGTGGTTTGACACATCGCTGCCGAAGCCGGCGAACGTCGCGCTCAACTTCATCACCATGACCGGCTTCGTCGCAGGCATGTTCGTTGCCGCCCCGATGTTCCTTCCCGCGACGGAGGAAGAGGAAGAAGGCAAAGCAGCCCCGATCGAGTCGTCGCTGCTCGTGCGCGTCCTCGCAACCGGCAGAACCTGGGCGGCCGTATTCGCGATCGCGGTCGTGCTGGTCATCGCGCTGTACCTCTTCGCCCCGGCCAGTGGTTGACGCTTGGGCCGCGCCGACCAGTGAGCAGCGCGCCAGAACAGGGAGCGGATGTAGATCTCAAGGACCGCCCACAGCGCGCTTGCCGTGGGTCACCGTGCCGGGATAGGGCAGCGGTGGCAGATTGTGCTTGGCCCGCAGGGCATTCTGCTTGGCGAGACGGGCCGTGAACCGGCTTGTGGCGAAGCACGGCTACCGTTTCGTCCGCGCTGCCCACTAGACGCCTAGGGACCACGGCGATGACGAATCGGATATCCGCGTTGCGCAGCGTGAGCTTCGGCTGGTTGCACGAACACGGCGGCTTCGAGTTTGGTGAACCGTTCTTCCTCGATCCGCGAGTGCGCCTGGAGCGCGAGCAGGCGATGCACGCGTTCGTCGCGCAACGGTTTCCACACGACCCGATCTACAGCATCGAAGCGCACCTGGTGCAGATCGAAGGCCGGCTGCGCCCCGTCGCGCTCGTGGGCGGGATTCAGCCCAACCTGATTCTCGGGGCGGCGGTCGGTGCTCAACTCGTCTTCGCCCGCGACAAGGACCCGGACATGACCCCGGCTCCGCTGGCCGAGCTCCGCAGCGTGGATCGGCTGTCAGAGATCGATTGGCCCAACACCTGGCCGGTCAGCCTCTTCCTGGATCAGATCCACACGGTACGTGAGGCGTTCGGCGATCGATATTCCGTCGTCCCCCCCTTCTTCTGGGACACCACCGGCCGAGCCACGACCCACGGGATCATCACCACCGCCCAGAAGCTCATGGGTGAACGCATCTTCCTGGAGATGACCGACAGCCCGGAACTCGCGCACGAGTTCTTCCGCTGGATCGTCGATGCGTACGTGAAGCTGATCAAGCTGTTTGCGGATGCCGCCGCGCTCGAGATCACCGGCCTGCACACCGGCGACTGCTCAGTGTGCATGATCGCACCGGACCAGTTCGCCGAGTTCGTTCTGCCCCATCTCAACGAGTTCTCCGGGCGTCTGGGCGCGCTGCGGCTGCATTCTTGCGGGATGTCGGATCATCTGCTCGACGTGTTCCGGGGCGTCGAGAATCTCGCCTCGTTCAACGTCGGCGGCAACACGAGCGTGGCCAAGATCCGCGAACGGTTCGGCCCCGTGCGCATCGATCTGATTCCCGACACGCAACTGCTCACCGTCGGCACGCCGGACGACGTGGATGCCTGGGTGCGGCGATGTGTCGAGGAGAACGGCGACGGAGAGCTCGAGTTCCAGTACCACCTCGATCTCGGCCAGCCGGAAGCGACCTGCCGACAGATCCATCGAACACTGGGGGCGCGGGGCATCTCGTCGCCCCGCGTGGAGATACACTGACAGGTGAGATGATGAACTCACGCCAGCGAATCCAGGCGGCCATGCGGCACGAGACGCCCGATCGTGTGCCGGCTATGTGCCAGGTTGCGCTCGGGCATTACTTCATCCACAGCGACCACGCGCCTTCGGAGATATGGTTCGACAGTGAAACGTTCGTGCGAACGCTGGCCGAGTTCCAGGGGCGCTACCGCTTCGACGGCTTCCTCATCAACGTACCCGGCCGGCCGGGGAACTGGCAGGAGTACCTGACCTCACACGAGAAAGGCGATGGCAGCGCAACGTTGAAGTGGCAGGCCGGCCTCGAAACGCGGATTCCACCCGACGACAACCCGCACACCTTTCTGGCAGAGCAGCAACCGCTCCCCCGCGCGGACTACAACACCGTCGACGCCGCCGATCCGGCAACGTTTCGCGTTCCCGGCTACGTCTGGAACACGTGGCACGCGCCGACGCTGTGGGATATCCCCGGCGACGCGGATCTGGCGGACGCCGAAGCCTATCCCGACTGGTTCACACTTGGCCTGCGGACCGCCAGGGCTGCTTGTCCCGACGCGTCCGTCCACGTGGAGATCTTCTCGCCGTTCACCCACCTGCTCGAGTTGTTCGGCTACGAGCAAGCGCTGATGGCATTAGTTGACGCCCCCGACACCTGTCACAAGCTGCTTGACCGCTTCACCGATCAAGTGATCGCCCAAGTGCAGTGCTACGCGCCGTGCGAACCGGACGCGATTCTCATCAGCTCGGCCTTCGCCGGGGCCGGCTTCATCAGTCGAGACATGTACAAGGAGTTCGTTGCCCCCTACGAACAGCGCATCGTCCACGCCATTCGCGAGCATCACATACCGTCGTACGTCCACACGTGGGGCGCGTTCGGCGACCGACTCGATCTGATTGCAGAGACGGACGTCGACGGAGTCGACACGCTCGATCCCCCGCCCCTGGGCACCGTCGACCTCGCCGACGCCAAGGCCGAGTTCGGGTCGCGTTTCTTCTTCAAGGGAAACCTCGACGCAGTGAACGAAATGCTGCGGGCCGAAGACCAGGCATTCGAGCAGGCCGTCCGGCAACGACTGGAGATCGGCCGGCCCGGCTCGGGATACATCCTCTCGTCCGCCTGCTCCGTCGCCCCCCACGTGAAACCCGACCGCCTCAAGCGCATGGTCGAGCTGGCCGAGCAGTTCGGTCGATACGACTGACGCGTTGGTTGTCGGCGATCGCCATGCCCCGAAGGGGCTACGGAACGTAGCCAGGCGTGGAGCGAAACGCAACCCCTGGACGGCGTAGGTTCCGGACATCAACTGCCCCGCGAGGGGCGAAGGAATCTCTCGACGTCAAGTTCGCCAAACGCTCGCGCGACGGTGCCGAGAACCACGTACCGCCGTCCACGCGCTCCTCCGCCGCAGTCGGGGCGGGATCCCCTTCCGAGCTATCATCCACGGGTTCCGCTACGCTTCACCCGTGGCTACGGTCTTCTGCCCCTACCGGGGCAGGGCTGCCGCCAGCCGCCTTCGTCGGACCACAAGCATGCCGGCCGTGAGCCACGCCGCCGCCAGCGCCACCATCGGCCAGTTGCCGACCGCAGGCACGGGCGGGGGCATGGCAGCCACGAACTGCGTGCTGTCATCGAGGTTGATCCACCCGACGTTCTCACCCCAGGCGTACCCACGGAAGCGATACGGACCGAAGTCGAACCGTGCCTGATCCGGCGCGACCGACGAGGTACCGAAGTTCACCCACCCGATGTTCTCCCCCCAACCGTAACCCTGCAGGTCGCCGCCGGGCAGGATGTTCACGCCGTAGTTGCTGTCGTCAGTGTTGGCGTAAGGAGCGTTGCCGTCACCGACATGGATCCAACCGACGTTCTCGCCCCAGATGTAGCCGGACAGAAAGTCAGGCTCCACCACGACGCCGTCGGCCCCACCGTTCGCGTCCCGCCAATTCGTCCAGCCGACGTTCTCACCCCAGGCGTACTTTTTCGCTGGGGAGATGTTCGACTGCCCGAGTGCGATACCTGCGAATGCAACCACCATGGCCAGAGGCAGGCACGCATGCGTTGCACGTTGCATCGCTGCCTCCTTTCAATACTGAAAGTTCGTCCAGGGATGGTCAGCCGTTCCGGAAATGTCGCCGATCCCGGAAACGCCGGTCAGCGGACCGTAGGCATTGCCCGCCACGATGTCATAGTTCGTTGTGTTTCCCCTGGCGGTGTTCTTAAGGATGATGTTGTCGGTACCGTCCACATCGATACCGCGGTCGTTGTCGGTGACGTTGTTGCCTTCAATGCGGTTGTCGTTGTGTCCAACGTGGATGCCCGCAGCATCGTCCGGGTCGACCCCGTTGTTGCCACAGCAATTCCCGACCACGAGCGAGTTAACCCGGACGCCAATTCCGTTGCTCTTGTTGAATGACGCGGTGCAGCCCCGAACGGTGTTGGCCGTCCCCTCCGCTGCGTGGATTCCATGATCCCCATTGGATTTCGCTGTGCAGTTGACAATCGTGCAGCCTTCGGTTGCCTTGATCCCATGACCGCCGTTTTCGTTGGCCGTGCTATGGGCGACAGTGCTGCCCGCGTCCACTTCAATTCCAGTGCCGCCGTTGTCGTAGGATGAGCAGCCGGTAGCCGTACTCCCGGGGCCGGCGTCGATCCCGTTCCCGGTGTTGAGACTGGCTGTGCAATCACTGACCGTGCAGCCACTGTGCACTTTGATCCCGGGACCTGTATTCTCGCGGGCGGTGCAGTTTGTGATCGTAGTGCCGTCACCTGCCACGATCCCGCCCTCGCCATTCTTCTCCGCAGTGCAGTCGGTAGCCGTGGAGCCGGTGCCCGCCCCAATACCGACTCTTCCGTTATTGAAGGAATGGAGATTTTGGAGCATAGTATTCCCGGGATTTGAGAAATCGACACCGTGTTCGCCCCAGTCAGACATCGTACCGTTCCTGAGAACGATGTTGTTGTGATTACCACTAACCTTGATCCCGTCAACACTTCCCGGAACCCCTATGAGCGTGAATCCCATGAGATCGACCGTGACGTTGTCGGCTTCGATGAGGATGCCGAATTTCCCCGACACGCCGGTGACGTTCTCGGCAAGGTAGTATGATCCCGGCTGTGCGATGCTGAAAAGTGTCGTCCCCGTGCCCGGCGTATTCGTCGCGTTAATCTCGACCCGTGGGCCGAACCGGCCGGTGGATGCCACGGCCCCGGGCGGGGGGCTCAATGGCCCAGCGTTGACCCACAGCACCATCCCCATGACCGCGACGGTGAAGATCGCGGCGCCAACGTTGCGCACAGAAACTGTCCTCATGGTTGTGCCTCCTCTCCCCGCGTAGATGCGGGAAACAAGAATGAGATGCTCGCGGCGTTAGCCGGCGCCGCGGAGAGCTGAACGGACGGGGCAGCGGG
>CAYMME010000222.1:0-13931 GCA_964391465.1 uncultured Planctomycetales bacterium | reverse complement strand
CCGCGCCGCAATCGGTCGCCCAGCGACGACTACGCATGCTCACCGGAGGGACACAACTGACCATGCGGATTGCGAAAACCAAGGGTACGAAGTAGGCTGGAACCCGGTACTCTCAAGCTGGGACGTGAGCAAGCGGAAGAAGCAGGAAGTCCGCATCGAGGTGCACGACGGCAACATGGGAAGCGGGTTCGCCTGGCTGGGTGTGGGGCGGATCGACGCGGGCACGGCCCTGAAGATCGATTTCCGCAAGGGCCTGCCCAAGAGCTGGCGTCGACCGGAGACCACGGAAAGCGTCCGCTACGAACTGGTCCCCGGCGGGATTCCTTTCAATCGCTACGCCAACGCGTTCACCGTAATCCCGAAACAGGGGTCGGTGGAGATTCCGTGCGGGTTCGCCGCCGGGCGCCTCTACTTTCTCGGGTGCACGGTCCCCGGCGGGAAGGTACTCACGACCTACGGCGGAATCGAGGTCCACTACAAGACGGGCTCGCCCGACGTGTTCCCGCTGGTGTGCGGCTTCACGCTCGACGGCTGGCACAAGCGACTGAGCCGGTCGGAGGCGATGCACCTGCACCCCTCGGCCGACCCGTTCCAGCACTACCTTGTGATCAAGCCGCGCGACGGCGTAATCGCAAAGCTCCGTTTCGTGGCTCAGCCGGACAGGAACCCCATTCCGCGCATCACTGCCATCACCTGCGAGACGACGGCCGAGAGTGAGCACTTGATGCCGCTTCCGGCCGGCGCTCCGTCGGCCGACGAGGCCGCCTGGATCGCGTCGCACACGATCTCGGCCGATGCGCCGAAGCTCGGTGCGATCATGGAGAAGATCCGCGCGGCCCACAAGCTGCCGTCGCCGAGCGCGGCGTCGCCGGTCCGTTTCGAGAAACACGAGCTCGACGGCGAGTTCCGAAGCGAGGGTGTGGCCGTGGCCGACTTCGACGGCGACGGGCGCCTCGACATCGCGGCCGGAAACGTCCTCTACACCGGACCCGACTGGAAGATGGTCCCGCTACTGGGAGAGCCGAAGGCGTTCAACCGCACCGGTTATAGCGACGCATTCCTGTGCTTTGCCGACGACTTGAACAAAGACAAGGCGATGGATCTAATCGTCGTCGGTTTCCCGGGTCAGGAGACGGCGTGGCTGGAGAACCCCGGCCGGTCCGGCGGAGCCTGGAAGAAGCACGCGGCCGTCGCCCGCACGGGCAACGAGAGCCCGATGTACGTCGACCTCGACGGTGACGGACGCAGGGAACTGCTCTTCATGGACGGTGATCGATGCGCGTCGGCCCAGCCTGAAGGGGATCCGACGAAGCCGTGGCTCGTTTCCCCCATTGCCGGAACCGGCGATCCCGGCGCGGCCCATGGCCTGGGTGTCGGCGACATCAACGGCGACGGTCGTAACGATGTCGTCATCCCGAAGGGCTGGTGGGAGGGTCGTGCGAGCAAGAGTGCGTCCCCGTGGCGCTTTCACCCGGCGAAGCTGTGGGGCGGGGCTCAACTGTGCGTCACGGACCTCGACGGTGACGGCGACAGCGACGTGCTGGGCACCAGCGCCCACGGCTACGGCATCTCGTGGTGCGAGCAGGCGGGGGAGGAGTGGCGCATCCACGAAATCGACCAGAGCCTCTCGCAGCCGCACGCGGTCCATCTGGCCGACATCAACGGCGACGGGCTGACGGACTTCGTCACCGGCAAGCGCTTCTGGGCCCACAACGGACACGACCCCGGTTCGTTCGAGCCCGCGATTCTCTGCTGGTTCGAGCAGAAGCGCAAGGACAATCGCCCGCAGTGGGTCCGGCACGACATCGACGTGGAAAGCGGCGTCGGCCTGCACTTCCGGATCGTCGACATCAACGGCGACAAGCTGTTGGACGTAGTGACCGCAAACAAGAAGGGCGTCCACTACTTCCAGCAAGTGCGAAAGTAGATGGGGTGGCCTACGTCTTCGTGCGTGTTTAGCTTGTTTTCAGTAGCGCCAAACCGTGTTTCAGGGTGCCACGGGCGGCTGGTCCGCCCGTGTTCCGCGGTAAGGGCACTGGCAGACAAGCTGCCAGTGGCACCCGACGCGAAACGCGAAGGAATCGGCCAGCATGAGCGCTCCTGAGATCAAACACGACCTCAAGATCGAGTTCGGCAGCGAGTACGGACCGGAGGAGGAGCGGGCCGTGCTCGACATCCTCCGCCGCAACGCCCCGACCAGCGGCAGCGCGTGCATCCGGTTCGAGAAGGGCTTCGCCGCCTACTGCGGCACGCAGCACGCCCGCGTGGTGAGCAACGGCACGGCCGCCCTGTTCCTCTCGATGGTGGGGCTGGACATCAAGCCGGGCGACCGGGTCATCACCACGCCGCTCACCTGGATCGCGACCGCGGCCGCCCCGGCCACGCTGGGGGCCGCGATCGACTTCGTCGACATCGATCCGGTTACCTACAACCTCGACGCCGACCGACTCGCCGAATGCATCACGCCGCAGACCAAGGCGATCATCCCCGTGCACCTGTACGGCCAGTGCTGCGACATGGACGCCATCAACGCCCTCGCCGACAAGCACGGCATCGCCGTCGTCGAGGATGCGTGTCACGCCCTCGGGGCCGAGTACAGGGGCCGCAAGGCCGGTGCGCTGGGGACCACCGGCTGCTTCAGCTTCCACGAACAGAAGAACATCTCGACGCTGGGTGAGGGCGGTATCGTCGTGACCGACGACCCCGCGCTGTTCGAGCGGATCGCCCTCTACCGCTCGCACTGCACGCGCGTGCACGGTGACAGCACGAAGTACTGCAAGCTCGACGAGACGGAGTTCCCGATGGGCAAGAAGTTCTGGTGGCAGGACTTCGACGACACTGGCTACAACTTCCGCATGACCGACATCCAGGCCGCGGTCGGAATCGAGCAGCTCAAGAAACTCGACACGTTCAACCAGCGCCGCATCGACAACGCGGCCTACCTGACCGAGAGCCTAAGCGACGTGCCCGGCCTGACTCTGCCGACGGTCATGCCCGACTGCAAGCATGTCTTCCACCTGTACCCCGTGCAGATCGATCCGGAAGCATACGGCATGGGCAAGGACGACTTCATCCACGCCATGCTGCACGAACGGGGTATCAAGATCGGTATGCACTACATCCCGCTGCACTGGACCACGGCATTCCAGAAGCGCGGTTACAAGCGAGGGCAGTTCCCGGTGACGGAGAAGATGGCCGAGCGCCTCGTCACCCTGCCGATCAACCCGCGCCAGACCCGCGAAGCCCTGGACTACCTGATCGAAAGCATCCGAGCCCTGCAGCGATGATCCGCGAGAGCCGCCGATTCCATCGAGCCGGATTCTGGTAGACAAACGGACCCGATTGGTCACTGTACTTGCGGGAGGCGTCGTGACGCAGGGGCCCCATGGCGATGGTGATCTGGTTCGAGCCGTGCTGGGCGGCGAGCGCTCGGCGTACGCCGCGCTGTACGACCGTCACGCGCGTCTCATCCGGGCCATCTGCTACAACGCGACGCGCGACCTCGCCGACGCCCAGGACCTTTCGCAGGAGGTGTTTCTGCGGGCGTACCGCAAGCTGGGCGAGCTGCGTGACCCGGATCGGTTTGCGGGCTGGCTCGTGAGCATCGCCCGCCGGGTCTGCTGCGAATGGCGGCGCGGGCGCTCGCGGGATCGGCACCGCTACGTCGGGCTCGATCCCGGCGCCTCGGATCAACCTGAGGTCGCCTCGAGCGACGGGCGAATCGGCGAACTCCGCGAGGCGATCCTGTCCCTTCCGGAGCGAGAGCGGCTGGCCCTGCAGGTCTTCTATCTACAGGACCAGTCGGCAGACGACGCCTGCGCCGTGCTGCGTCTGTCGAGGTCGGGTCTGTATCGCGTTCTGGGGCGGGCACGGAGGCGCCTCGAGCGCGTCCTGCGGGCCGGCGAGAGGGACATGCGATGAGCAATCTGACCGACGACGATCTCCGTCGCGTGTGCGAGCTGTTCGATCGCGACCACGATCGACTCCGAAGCGAACTGATGGACTTGTTGCCAGAACAAGTGCCTCAGCCGGCGGTCGGTCGGCTTCGCCGCGGATGGCAATGGATTGGAGAGACCAAGATGAGACGACGCACGTTTGGAGCGACGGCGGTTGCGGCCTCAGTGCTGCTGGTCGTGCTCGGCTTCTGGCCGAGCGAGAACGGTAGCGGTCGGGCCTACGCAATGTCTGACGTTCCGGAGCTGCTGGGCAGCGCCCGCACCGTTCATATGAAGGGCTGGATGTACATGCCGTCCAGCGGTCGGCCGAGCAAGGGGCAGACACGAGTCGACTACGAAGTCTGGCTCGACGCCGCCAATGGCCGGTTGCGACAGACCTATCCCGGCGTCGGCGCCGGCGGCGGGATGATTCGCGGCAGGAAGATCGGTTCCGGCAGAGGCAGCAGTTGGAGCGGCAGCCCGGGCGACATCGAGCTCATCCTCTGCGAGAAGGTATCCGACGGGCAGTACGTGATGATGCTGAATCACACGGACAAGTCCGTCGAGTACTCCAAGCTCAACCCCTTCCATCGAGCCCTCCAGTCCCGGCAGAACGTTGATGCGCTCCATCGCCGGCTCTTTGGCCGAATCGACAAGCTCGACGGGTTCAGAAAGGAAGGTCAACAGCGAATCAACGGCAAGGCATATGACGTGTGGAAGGGTATGCTCGAGGGCCACCGCAACCGGGGCGGGTCATCCAAGTACGAGTGCTGGCTGGCCCCGGACACCGGCGAAATCGGGCGCATCCACACGTGGCGGAAGCGCGGCGGCAAGTGGGCGCGGCAGATGTCGCTCGACACGATCGAACGCAACGCGGTCCCGCCGCCCGGCGTTTTCGCAACCAGCCCGCCGGCAGGGTACCGGCTGATCAACACCAAGGACACGGCTCCAACCCCCAGGCTGAACGGGGGAGGCGGGATGTCTACGAACGGGCTGTCGTTCCGGTGCTCGATCGGTTTCCTGCTGGGCGACGGCAGTGTCATCCTCGGCTGGAGCAGCGGAGACCGCAAAGCGCCCGGCTCACAACTTGCCCTGTTTGCGGACCTGACGGTGGGTGGTCCGGTCCCGAGGCTGCCGATTGAGGCGCGCGGCCTCACGCGGGAGTACGGAGGCAAGAAGATCCGTTACTCCGGTCACCATCTGGCGTACACGCACACGGACGACGAGTTCCACGAGTGGAGCATCTACGTGCCCGATCGGGAACCACCCGCCGAGGGCAGGATCGCCAACTACGAGGTCTCGGCTCGATGGAATGTTGAAGGGGGGAGGGTTCGCAATCCGACCCGGCCGATCGTGAGCCCACCGATCCCGGTGGCCGCCGACGAGTTCGACGTGCTCGTTCGCGGCGCGATGGCCGAGCTGTCCGACGACGGCAAGGCTCCGGAACACGTGACCCATGCGAACGTTCAGGAGCTGAGCAAGAAGCTACGCGATTGAGTACAGGAACAGGCCCGAGCTAACGTTCTTCGCCTTGCTCGGGCATCACTGGAGTCGACGCGGCCGGCGGGCCGAGCCCCGGCCGCTTGACGCTGCCCGCAATGATGGCATAATGGTCCAAGAGCCATGAAACGAAAGCCGAAGGAACACTACGAGGCCCGGGCTCGGATTGCCAAGGCGCTCGGTCATCCGAGCCGTCTGCTCATGCTCGACGCCCTGGCCGAGGGCGAGATGTGCGTGTGCGATCTGACCGAGCTGGTCGGTGCCGACCAGTCGACGGTGTCGAAGCATCTGGCCGTGCTCAAGCAGGCGGGGATCGTGGCGGATCGGAAAGAGGGCACCATGACCTTCTACAGCCTGAGAATCCGCTGTTTGCAGGGGTTCTGGGAGTGCACGGAGGCGGTGCTGCGAGACAATCTGAAGGCACAGCGGGCGGCGCTGAGTTGAGGGGGGGAGACGGATGCCGGTTTCGTGCGTGTTTGGCCTCGGGTGCCACTGGCAGCTTGCCTGCCAGTGCCGTTACGGCCGAACACGGGCGGGCAAGCCGCCCGTGGCACCCTGAAGGAGACGGATGCCGGCTTCACCGGCATCCCACGCTCCCTTACGGTCGCGCCTCGGTGTGGGTGAACGTTGGCGGTCGGGGGCGCTATGCTGAGGAGAGTGCGATGAAGATCGAAGTTCTCGGGCCGGGTTGTTCGAGGTGCAACGCTCTGGCCGACAGTGTCCAGACGGCCGTGTCGAACCTGGGTCTGGATGCCGAAGTCACGAAAGTCACCGACATCAACGAGATCACATCGCGCGGCGTGATGGCCACACCGGCGCTCGTGGTGGACGGTCAGGTCAAGGCCAGCGGCCGGGTCCCGTCCGCGGACGAACTCCGCGAGATGTTGTCGTGACCGCCGGCGAGCTCGTGTTGCCAAGAGTGGAGGCGCCATGAACGCCAAGACTGTCACCACGTTCTTGCTGCTCACGTTCGTCGGGCTAAGCGTGGTCTATCTTGTGGTGCAGGAGCTCCGCCCCGCACCGGTGGTCAAGGGCGACGCCGACGAGACGGGCGTTGCGAGCACCGCGCCCGCGGCGTCAGGACCGGCCCGGCCGAGCGGTCGCAAGTTGATCGTGTACTACTTCCACCGGACTCAGCGCTGCCGCGATTGCCTGAACATGGAGGACTACGCACATGACGCGCTGAAGGACGGGTTCCCGAACGCCCTCGAGAGCGGCGCGATCGAGTGGCGCGCGGTGAACGTCGAGCAGCCGGGCCAAGAGCATTTCGTCGAGAAGTACGACGTCACCTCCAGTGGTGTGGTGCTGGTCGACATGCGCAACGGCAAGCAAGAAGGCTGGCAGAAACTCGTTCGGGTCTGGGAACTCGTCGACCACGAGGCCGACTTCAAGGCCTATGTGAAGACTGAGGCGCGGGCGCTCCTGGAGCCGGGTTCGTGACGAACGAACTGCATCTCGGCGTGGCGTGGGCGGCCTGGCTGGGGATCCAGACCTCGATCAGCCCGTGCCCGCTGGCCACCAACATCGCCGCGATCTCGTTCATCGGGCGCCGCGTCGACAACCCCCGTGCGGCCGTCGCTACCGGACTCCTCTACACGCTTGGCCGGACCGTGGTGTACACGGTGCTCGGCGCCCTGCTCGTCTCGAGTCTGCTCTCCGCCCCCGTAGTGTCGCATCTCCTGCAGAAGTACATGAACAAGCTGCTCGGGCCGATACTCATCCTGGTCGGGATGGTGCTGGTGGGGCTGATCCAGTTCACCCCGAAGGGATCGCGGCTCGGAGAGCGGGTCGGCAAACGGGTCGAGACTTGGGGCATCTGGGGCGGTCTCGCCCTGGGTATCGTGTTCGGATTGTCGTTCTGTCCGCTGTCGGCGGCGTTGTTCTTCGGCAGCCTGATTCCCGTGGCCGTGAAGTTCGAGTCGGGCCTGCTGCTGCCGACAGTGTACGGCGTCGGAACCGGCTTGCCGGTGCTGGTCTTCGCGATCCTGATCGTGGTCGGCACGCGCGCGGTCGGGCAGGTGTTCAACCGGATCACGCAGTTCGAGTGGTGGGCCCGCCACATCACCGGCGTGATCTTCATCGGGATCGGAGTCTACTTCTCGCTGAAACACATTTTCGGCGTGATATGATCATCTGGAAGGAGACGAGGTGATGCGACATACGGTGCATGCAGGTATCTGGGTCGGGTGTCTCGTGTCGGCGGCTCTGCCCGCCCTTGCCGGGACGAGAGAGGACGCGTCCGCATCGTTTGAGACCGGCAACGCCCTGCTGGCAAAGGCCGACTTCGACGGGGCGCTGGCGGCGTTCAAGACGGCGGCGATGACGGGGTCGGGGAATCAGGAGTACGCGCAGCAGTACGCCGTGCTTCGCCAGGTCGTGCAATTGCGCAAGGCCTGCCCGCGGGTTCGTGACGCCAATACGTGGTTGAAGATCGCCGGGGCGCTGCGGGCGTTCTACTACGATCACGGCCTATATACGGAGGCGCTGCCGCTCGACGAGGAACGTCACCGTCGCCTGCCGTCGGCCGAGTCCGCGGTGCTGCTGGGCGAGACGCAACTCGCGTTGCGTATGCACGCCGTGGCCCTCGAGACGCTCAAGAGCTTGGAGAAGGAGCACCAGTCTCCACGGAGCACGGTGCTCTGCGGACTCGCGCTGGCCCGCATGGGGCAGCTCGACGCGGCGAAGAAGCTGGCCGGCCAAGCGAAGGGAGCCACGAAGGAGACGACGCCGGCATACTTCTATGACCTCGGCTGCGTGAAGGCTTTGGTCGGCGATTCGAAGGGCGCCTATCGGGCATTGACTCAGTCGTTCGAGCGCACGCCGCCAAGCCGACTCGCCGCCCTCAAGGCCCGCGTCAAAGCGTGCAAGGACCTGAATGGCTTGGCGAAGACCGCGGAGTTCGCCCGAGTCCTGGAGACGCCGTCGAAGGTCAAGGAGTCGCAGTGCAGCATGGGTACCTCGTGCGGCAAGTGCCCCATGCGAGCCCAGTGCCAAGACGGGAGCGCGAAAGGCGCCGGGCACAAGCAGTAGTGCCGTCCATCAGACACGCGTCGGCAACTCCCTTCCGAACCGCGACCGTGAGGGAGCGGCCGCGGCAAGGCCGACTGGCCCTTCGAGCCCCGAGCCCGCGGCGATGCAAGGCACAATCCGTCGAAGACACAACGCTGATGCCGATCTCAGCCACTCGAGTTCCTGTATCGTCCAGCCGGGAGCAACGCGTCACGGCCCCTAGCCGCTCCCTCACGGTCGCGGTTCGGAATCGCGCAGGCGCTCGCAATCATGGTTTGCGCCTCCGATTGGCGGCGCAGTAGCGGTCTGCGCCTCGCAGGTCGTGCGCACGGGATTGAATGAACACCACGCGACGCATTCTCCAATTCGGTTTCCTCGCTCTCACGCTGGTCGGCGTCTACGTGTTTCGCGGAAACTGCGAGCGGTGGTGCCCGTTCGGGGGCGTCGAGACCCTCTACACCTACGTGACCGAGGGCAGCCTGACCTGCTCGCTCGCGATCTCCAACTTCTACATCCTGGGCGGCGTGCTCGTCATGACGCTGCTGCTTCGACGGGTTTTCTGCGGCTACATGTGCCCGATCGGCACGATCTCGGACTGGTTGCAGCGCGGTGCCGCGCGGATGGGCGTCAGGTCGGTGCGCGTGTCCGCCCGCGTTGATGGGTGGCTGTCGCTTCTGAAGTACGTGCTGCTCGCGGTCATTCTGTTCTTCACCTACCGATCCGCAGAACTGGTGTTCAGAGCGTTCGACCCCTGCTACGCGCTGATCAGCCGCCACGGGACGGACATCACGTTCTGGGCCTACGTGGTCGCCGGGGCCGTCGTGGTTGCGTCACTGTTCATGGTCATGCCGTTTTGCCGGTGGCTGTGCCCGCTCGCGGCCGTGTTGAATCCCTTCTCGCGCGTCGGGCTGACGCGCATCAAACGCGATTCCGACGCTTGCCTCGACTGCGGCGAGTGCGCGACCGCGTGCCCAATGGCGATTCCCGTCGACCGCGCGGGCGAGGTGAGGGCAGCACGGTGCATGTCGTGCATGAGTTGCGTCGACGCCTGTCCGGCCGGCGCAGACGGGGCGATTGCCTGGGGCCCGCCCGCCCGGTTCGGGCGTCGCTGGTCGAACGGCGTGCTCGTGACCGTCATGCTGCTGTGCACGACGGCGGCGGTGGCGGCCAGTTACATGTTCCCGCTGCCGTCGTTCGTCCGGACGCGGGGCGAGATGTCCGAGCGCACCGCAACCGTGGAGGTCGACATCATCGGGCTCTCCTGCCGCGGCAACGCCGCGCTGCTCATGTACTACCTCGAGCGCGACGACCTGTTCGCGCTGACCGGCCCGCTCGAGGTCGAGGCCTGGCCCGGCCCGGGCGCCGCGCGGGCCCGCATCACCTACGAGCCGTCTACGTGCGACGAGGCCGCCATCAAACGCGCCATCACCGAACCATACTACGACGCAACCGGAGGCGTCTGGCGCCTCTCTCCCTTCCAGATCAAAGGCTACGACCCCCTCGCCCCCGACGAGGACCGCACGCCGCCGGCCACGTGAGCAAACGGCCCAAGGCATCGCTCTGAATCGAGCAACCAGCTCACGAGTTGTACAGTCAGGGACAGTCAGCGAAGGCATGAAACGTGCGCACTGCATCCATGCGTGAACCCGACGGCATCTGCGTCCACGCGTCCGTCAGAACGCGCGCCGCACTCGACCCCGTAGGGGTCCAGGGTGGTTAGCCCAGTGCGCAAGCCCTGGGTTGACAGGCGCAACCGCGGTCGAGCCCCAGCGGGGCGGCGCTTGGCGTGGCATGACGGTGTTCGAGGCAGCGCGACACGCGCTCGCATCGTTGTCGGTCCGACCGCATCGCCCCGCCGGGGCTCCGGTGTTACGCTTCGCCGAGTCCCCAGGGCTCGCGCCCTGGGCTAACCACCCGGCGCCCCGATGGGGCTGGTGGGCACCGTTGCGGTCCGTGGCGGTCGGACCGCGAAACCCGCTGGGGCAAATGCTCGTACATACTGAAGGGCACCCCCGAATCGCGTGATGCCCGGGATGCGGAGAGCCCATTTGATGCACTGGTTCTGGCGAGCGGCGATTGCGGTGGGAGTGGCATCGGCATACGTCGTGAGTCTCTACTTGCCGCCACTGGCGGGGCTGCCTCCGTGGAGTTGGCTGGGACGAGCGTCGCTCTATCTCATGGGCGTCGCGGGTAGGCTGTGCGGGTATGGCCTGGGGTTTAGTGGGGCGGCGCCCTGGCAATACAATACCGTGGTCGCTCTGATCAACTACCTGCCGGCTATCCTCGTCGCGCTGATTGCGTACGGTGTTGTCACCAGATTCGTTGACAGGAATCGCGCGCACAGAGGCGAGACCCGCTGCCGCCGCTGCGGCTACATCCTGCGGGGCCTGACCGAACCGCGATGCCCCGAATGCGGGGAGGGGATATGAAAAGCCGGCCCAGCAAGGTCGTCCGGAAGCTCTTGCGAGACTTCTTGTTTGGCGGGTTGATTGAGGTTCGTTTTTTCGTTGGTCTGTTCCTTGCCATCTGGTTCTGTCACCGACTGGACGCACTTCTCCTCTGGTCGGGCATCCGTTTGCCGGGTGCGGGATTCCTCGCCGGGTCCTTCGTCGTGGCCGTGGCGTTGCTCGCGGCTGGTTCGCCCTGGCTCGCCGAGGCGTGGACCAAGCATAGGCGTAACGCCGAAAGGCGTCGTCGCATTCGCCTCGGCCTCTGTCTCGCCTGCGGCTACAACCTCACCGGCAACGTCTCCGGCGTGTGTCCGGAATGTGGGGATCGCATCTGATGCATTGGTTCTGGGTAGTGGTCATCATGCTGGGCGTAGGCGGGCTGGTGGGTCTCGTGGGGCTCTCCTTCGAAGCGCTGCTCCGCCCCACATTGACTCGTCTGCTCGACCGATTCAGGCGTCCATCCGACCAACGCAAGCCCTTTGGATTCTCGCCCGGGCACACGCGCCTATACCCCGAGCTTCTCTTGTTGGACAGCGTGGAAGACCGCAGAGCTGTGCTGGCGGATTGTCACAGACGGTACAAGCGCGAGAAACGCCTCACAGTCCCCATAGCGATCTACTGCGGTGTGTGGGGCGTCGCTGGCGCCCAAGTAATGTCGCCGGAGTTCGGCGGAGACGTGTTGCCCTCGAACCTAGCCGTCAGGGCAGCGATCGTTTTGGCGCTCGTCCTTTCTGGTGTTCTGCCGCTCGCGTGGTTCGTGCACAAGCGGTCGCGTCAGTTCATCCGTCGCGCTCTGATCGAGCGCGGGGTCCCGGTGTGTCTGCAGTGCGGCTACGCTCTCAGGGGCAACACGTCGGGCGTTTGCCCGGAATGCGGAACGGTGTGCGAGGAATCGGCCAAGTCCGATGAGGACGACACCACGTCTGACGGCATGGGACGGGAGGACTCATCCATGACAAGTGCGAAGCGTTGGAGAATCACGGCGGGCATTCTTGCTCTGGCTCTCATCGTCTGCTTGATGTTCCTGGGCTACGCACAATTGCAGATTCACCTCGGCTGGAGAGATGAGGTGCGCGCCCTAGCCACTCTGACGGGAGTGGCCCAGGCCAGGGAAGACTTCCGGGATGGGACGCTCCGCCTCTTCAGGATTGAAGGGGAGAGCGAGCAGTCGCGGTTCTCGGGGGAACGAGATGGGCCGTTTGAGATCTGGGCCGCGTGGTACCTCCCGTTGCCGCTCGGCTTGGATACGTGGCACGCATGCTCGCGGCAACGATGGGTGGAGGCCTACAACATGAAGATGAGATACATGTACGAGCATCCAGAACAATTCCCGCGGCCTACGAGCCAGCCCAGCCGTGACGATGCCACGACTGAGGCCGAACCATGATGCGCAAGACACTGCTCGTCATCTCGCTGGTGCTGCTTGCCATGACGCTCGGGTTGTGGGGTGTGAGCTACTTCGTTCGCCCCGTGGTCGCTTGGTCGACGCGCGGCCTCACGCTTCATGTCGCCTGGGAGTACGGCACGGTGGAGTTCGAACGGCTCGAGACGCACACGCCACCGGACTTCACCGGGCCCAGTGTCGGCGCGGACCCGGCGCTGCCGCGTCCGTACGGCGGGCTGCTTCATTTCGAGCGCCGGACGGGAGTACGCATCTGCAGCATTTCCTTCGCGATCTGGCCGCTCGCAGCCGTGTTCGCGTTGTCGTCATGGGTCCTCGCGCGACCGATGCTCCGCAAGCGCCGGATCCGAGCCCCAAGCACCAATGCGGGGTCCACCTGAATGCGTGTGGGACCCGCTCGCTCGCGTCTTGCAGTTACCCACATCTCTACCGTGCGAATCAAGCTGCGCGATCGCGCGCTGGGCGGTCGAGTTGCCAACCCCGAAGGGGTGGAAGTCAATAGCCAGGGGCGTGAGCCCCTGGGATCGGTCGACCCCAATACCCCACAAGCCCCGGCAGGGGCGACAGAAGCTTCGGGGCCGACGACCAAACTGATCTGTCGCCCCGCTGGGGCTCGAGGGAATGGGAGTTCTTCCTCCCAGGGGCTTGCGCCTCTGGCTATTGACTAGCGCCCTTTCAGGGCTGCGGACGCAGCGGCCCGCCGCCTCTGCGCGGTGTTCACTGTCCGCCGATTCTGTCACGCACCCGGCTGGCGGTGCGGAGCGTTCGCATTCTCGTGGCCGTGCCCGCGGCGTTACAATGACGGGGGGCTCGTTGCACGTCACGGATGGGGTCCGAAGAGCGCGCGCTCGTTATGAAACGAATGGCACTGCTCCTGTTTCCGCTGCTGGTCATCCCGCTGATCGCGCTGAGCGTTCTGGCGTGGTCGCTGGCCGGGCGGGCCGAGGATCAGCTGTTGGCGGCGCACCGCGAGCGGCACGTCAGGCTGGCGGCCTCTTTCACGCAGCGGTTCAACGACGAAGCGGTGCGCGTGGCGGACGCACTGGGGACGTGGGCCGAACGGTTCTCCGCGGAGGCGGGGCCCGGGGCACCCCCGCGGCTCGGGCAGTCGTGGACACTGGTGTTCGATGCGACCGGGCGGTGGTGGTACCCCGAGGGGCACGCCGTACATCGGTTGCTACCCGGTCCCGGGGATGAGCGGTTCCTCGACGCCGGCGCGCGTGAGCGTCTGGCCGAGGCCGTGCGGCAGGAACAGTCGGAAGCATCGATCGATCGGGCGGCGCACACGTACGAGGAACTCGATCGCGATTCGACCCCGCCCGTGGTGCGTGCCCAGGCGCTGCTCGGACTGGCGCGGTGCGCGCAGGCACGGGACCGGCCGCAGCAGGCGGCACGCCTGTACCATCGCATGATGAAATCGTTCGCCCGGGTGGTGGACGAGACCGGACTGAACTTCGGTGCCGAGGCGGGGCGGGCGTACCTGACGCTGGTCGGCGACTCGGACGACGCCCCCATCGAAGCCTGGCGAGACTACGTGGACGCACTCGTTGCCGGCGAGTACCCGATGGAATGGGCGCTGGCCCGAATGCCATTAAGTCAAGCAAGGCACGCCCGTAAGTCTTTTTACTGCAACAA
>CAYMME010000221.1:0-14013 GCA_964391465.1 uncultured Planctomycetales bacterium | reverse complement strand
CGCCGCAATCGGTCGCCCAGCGACGACTACGCATGCTCACCGGAGGGACACGAGCTACCCGAGCGGCGTGGGCATGGTTCCCAGTCCGGGCGGGGCCCTGGGCAAGAACTTCGACCAGGGCATGCTCGGTATGAAAGTCGACGGCAGTAACCTCGTTGTGAAGATGGCCACGGGCCTGAATCCGCTGACCGGTTACTACTACAGCGGCTGGAACACCTGGTACGGACAGGGCGACATGTTCGTCGCGGTCGACGATGGCAGTTCCGTCAGCCACTTCGCCCTCCTGAACACGTGGGCCCGTGTCGCACCTGGAGGAGCGCTGCGTCAGATCGACGGCGGCCACTTCAATGACGCCCAGGCGTTCCACGTCGGGCGCGAAGGCTCCCTGGTGGCGCTGGGCAGCAATTCCGACGTGACCCTCACCGGCGGTGCGGGCTCCTACAGCGCCGGTCATGCGGCACCGCCCGCCGGCCTCGACACCCGTGCATACGCCGAGGGCGGAACGGAAATCGGCGACGCCAACATCCAGCACAACAGCCTGACCGATCTGGGCCAGGCGTGGTACATCCAGACGTGGACGGTGCCGATTGCGTGGCTCACGTCCAGCACGTCGGCCGTCACCATCGGACTCCACTCGACCGCAAGCTGCGGCAACGACACCATCGCCGGAAACTACACGATCCTGGACCAGATCCCCGAGCCCTGCTCGGCCCTGCTGGCCGTGATCGGCCTGGGGCTGGCGACTCGCCGCCGGACGCGACGGCAGCCGGCCTAGCCGGGCCGACGCAACGCTCGAACTGAAACACCAACCGTGAGCAGTCACCGACCGGTGGCTGCTCACTTCCTTTGCGCATGGAGGCCCCGTTCCCGAGATCGATGGGAGTGCCGTCGTGTGGGAAGACGGCTCGTCAGAACTGCTTGCGCTGACGAGCGGCGGGGATGCTGAGCTGCTGGCGATACTTCGCCACGGTGCGGCGCGAGATGCTCACGCCCTGGCCTGCGAGACGCTCGACGATCTGGTCGTCGTTGAGCGGGTCCGACTTGTCCTCGTTGTCAATGATCTCGCGCACCATCTCCTTCACCGAGTCCCAGCTTGTCGATTCGCCGTTCGCAGACTCGGTGCCGCCGGTGAAGAAATACCGAACCGGGTAGATGCCGCGCGGCATCTGGATGTACTTGTCTGCGACGGTGCGGCTGATCGTCGACGGGTCGCAATCGAACTGCCGGGCCAGTTCGCTCATCCGCAGCACCTTGAGCCCCTGCGCACCCTGCTCGATGAAATCCTTCTGGCGCTCGACGACGACCTTGGCCAACTCGAACAGCCGCTCGCGGCGGTACTTGATGGCGTCGATCAGAGCACCGGCCGACTCGAGGTTGCGACGCAGAAACTCGCGTGCGGCCTTGTCCCCCTTGCGGTCGGCCACCATTCGCCGATACATCGGGTTGATGCGCAACCGAGGGCTGTTGCCGCGGGCCAATCGCACGTCGTACCCGCTGCCGTCGTCGTTGTACTCCACGATAACGTCGGGCGTAATCCGCGGCACTGCGCGCCCGCCGATCGCCGAACCCGGGTGCGGCGTCAGCTTCTTGAGCGAATTGACCGCCTCCTTGATCTCCTCGATGGTGTAGCCCGTCGCCTTGACGATGGCCGGATACCGGTTCTTCTCGAGGTCGACCAGATGGTTGGCGACCAGCACACGCTCGATCTCGTGATTCTCCGGCAACGCGGTCAACTGCAGCAGCAAGCACTCGCGAAGGTCCCGCGCCCCCACGCCGGTCGGATCGAGCGCTTGCACCATGGGTAGCGTGGCCTCGAGCGCCGCCACGTCGATGGGCGGATTGACCGCCTCGGCGATGGTTTCGAGGTCCGTACGAAGGTAGCCGTCGTCCTCGATGTAATCGATGAGCAGTTCGCCGGCCCGCTTGGTCTCGGGGTCGGCGTCGACGAACGCCCACTGCTGAAGGAGATACTCACCCAGCGAGATCGGCCGGCTCGCCGTGTTGGCCATCGCGTCCAGCTTCGCATCCCGTTCGGCCGAGACGCGCGAGCCGCCGTACGCACGATCACCGGGATCGAAATCGTACTCGCGGGTGAGCTTCTCGAGGCGATCGAAGCTGTCCGCCTCGCTCGAGCTTTCCTGGTTGTTGTCCGCAGACGCCGCTTCCGTGCGATTCGCACCGTCGCTCTCGCCCTCGGGAGCGGGCGGCGTGTAGTCGAGTACCGGGTTGCGTTCCAACTCCTGGTTGATGCGCGCCTCCAGCGCCATCAGCGGCAACTGAAGGATGTCCATCGACTGGATAAGCTGCGGCGTGAGCCGCTGCTCCTGCCGAAGGATCGGCGCCATCACCATGGATAAAGACTGGGACATCGTGTCCGTGACCTCTCGGTCTGACGATTACCTCTACCCCTATAGCCTACCCGATTCGGCTTCCGGTTTCAGCCCCGTCACCAGGCTGGGCTACGGCCCCCCGCGGCTCCTCGATCGTAGCGAAGGCAACCTCTCTCTCACAGCGCCGTGCGTCCGAGAAACGCCGACTCCAGCATGGCCCGCGTCGCGTATTCGACCTGCGACCCGATCGCCAACCCCCGAGCCAGACGCGTGACGCGCACGCCCGCGTTCTGCAACAACGAGTCGATGTGCAGCGCCGTGCCGTCCCCCTCGACCGTAGGGTTCGTGGCCAGCACCACTTCCTGCACGCGCCCGGAACGGACACGCAACAGCAGAGCGTCGATGGTCAGATCTCCCGGCTCCACCCCGTCGAGCGGAGCGATGTGGCCCAGCAGGACATGATACTTGCCCGTGACGACCCCCATGACCTCGAGCGCCATCAAGTCCTTCGGCTGCTCGACCACCACGATCAGCCCGTCATCCCGCCGCGGATCGGCGCAGATGGAACAGGGGTCCTGCTCGGTCAGATTATAGCATATTGAGCAATGGCGGATATGGGTCTTCACCTCCTCAATGGCCGCCGACAGGGCGTCCGCCTCCGCCTTGGGGCCCTTGAGGATGTGAAACGCCAATCGCTCGGCACTGCGCCGGCCGATTCCCGGGAGCTTCTGGAACTGGTCGATCAGGCGATCCAGCGGCCCGAGCAACGGCTGACTCATCCGCCCACCCTCCACGCGGGCTCCACGCCAGTCACACGCATCGTCCGTGGCATCCCTGGAGTCATCAATCCGGTGCCCCGAGCAGGTTCCCCAGCGCGGACAGGTCGATGCCGCCGGTGAGCTTCTGCATTTCCTGGGCGGCTTCTTCCTGAGCCTTCTGGGTCGCCGCGGCCACCGACGACTTGACCAGGTCTTCGAGCAATTCGACATCTTCGACGGCCTTGGGGTCGATCTTGATGTCGACCAACTCGCACCGGCCGTTGACCGTGGCCCGGACCAACCCCGCCCCCGCCTCGCCGTCGTGGCGGCGAGTGGCCAACTCCGCTTGCACCTGCTTGAGCTGGGCCTGCATTTCCTTCGCTTGCTTCAGCATGCCCGCGAGATCACCGATTTTTCCGAACATTTCGCAGTCCGTCCTTTGGTTCGAGTTATTGCTCGGGACGCTCCGTCTTATTCGTCGGCTTGGGCGCGACGTTGCTGGAGATCCGTTCGATGTTGATCGGGACGCCCTCGAACAGCTCGATGGCCCGGCGCACGAGCGGGTCGGCCGTCGCGATCCTGCGTTCCTGTTGCGTAACCGCCCCCGCCACCGGCGAACCGGACGGTCCGCCGCCCGGAACCACAAGCGAGCCGGGCGGTCCCCCGCCCGGACCGTTCGCCGAAACCGGACGCACCGGTGCCGCGGCAACCGGTGTTCGCGGACGCGCCGCCGGCGCGGCTACGACCGGCGCGGGCGCCGCCCTACCGCTTTCGTCGAGGGACTTTTTTTTTACGCCGCCGCTCGCCGCGGGCTTGGGCGCCGCGGTCTGCTCGCCCCCTTCGGGCGCCCCCTCCAGCAAGCGGTCGATCGAGCTGTACAGATGCGTGCTCGCCAAGCGGACGATGGCCGCGTCCGTTAACGCCCGGCCCGAGCCCGAGAACCGAACCTGCTGCCGTAGCCCTTCCAGCACCGCGATCATGTACACGTAGGTCGAGGCGTCGAACCGCTTCGACTGCTCGATCCATTTGTCGCCTGCGGTGGCCGGCACGTCCACCAGTTCCGTATCCGAACCGCACACGGCCAGCAGCATCAACGCCCGGAGCTGCTCGACCAGCGCCTCGCAGAACCGCTCGAGGCTGTGGCCCGAGCCGAGCACCCGGTCGAGCGCCGCCAGGGCCGCGGCCGGATCGTGATCCGCGAGCCGATCGATCAACTCGCTCAGCAGCTCGTCATGCGGCGTCGGTAGGATCTCGTCGACCAGTTCGGTGGTGATCTTGCCCGACCCGATGCTGAGCAACTGGTCGGTCAGCGACAGGGCGTCCCGCATCGAGCCGTTGGCCAGCCGGGCCACGCGACGCAACACGGCGTCGTCGGCCTTCACCTTTTCGGCCTTGAGGATCCGCTTCAGCTCACCCACGATCTCGGGCAGCGGGATACTCTTGAAGTCGAACCGCTGCACGCGGCTCTGGATGGTGGCCGGCACCTTCTGCGGATCGGTGGTGGCCATGATGAACTTCACGTGCCCGGGCGGCTCCTCGAGCGTCTTGAGCAACGCATTGAACGCCCCCGGCGAGAGCATGTGCACTTCGTCGATGATATAGATCTTAAACCGGGCCCGGGCCGGGCGGTAGCTCGCGTTGTTCCGCAGTTCGCGGATGTTGTCCACGCCGGTGTTGCTGGCCGCGTCGATCTCGATCACGTCCACGTCATCGCCCGCGGCCACGGACACGCACGAGTCGCACTCGCCGCAAGGCGTGAGCGTCGGCCCGTCGGCCTTCAAGCAGTTCAGCGCCTTGGCCAGAATCCGGGCCATCGAAGTCTTCCCCACGCCCCGCGTCCCCGAAAACAGGTACCCATGATGCACCCGCTCCGACGTGATCGCATTGCGCAAGGTAACCACGGTCGGCTCCTGCCCGACGAGCTCATCAAACGTCCGACTCCGGTACTTCCGTGCCAGTACGGTGTAAGCCATAGTGACCCTCGTCATCGTGACGCGAAGGCATTGTAACCCAGCCCACCCCGCGCGTCACGCACCACCGCGCTCGTAGCTCCACTCGTCCACCACGCGCCCGCGAACGTCGATCTGCTGCAACCGCAGCGTCGAGCCCGCGATTTCGACGACGGTGAAGCTGTGCCTGTCGTGGTAGTGTGCATCGATGTACTCGACCGTCTCATCGTTCTCGAGATACAGCGGGGCGCCCCCGGCCCCGGTGATGACATAGATAACGCCTTCGCCGGCGGGCACGACCGCGCCCGCCCGCACGGGCTTCGTGCGCTCGTAGAGATGGTTGTGGCCGTTGAAGACCACGTCGACCCCGCCCTCCTCCCACACCGAGGCGATGGTCTCCCGCATCTTCTTGTCCGGCGTGTGCTTGCTGTTGCTGTAGGGCGGGTGGTGGAAGAAGAGGATGCGCCACGTTGTCGTGGCCTCGGCGAGGACCTGCTCGAGCCACGGGCCCACGCTCTCGCGCAGTGGCGGGCCGTCGAGCGTCGAGTCCAGGGCCACGAACCGCGCGTCGCCGTAGTCGAACCAGTAGCATCGTTCCGGCTGCATCCCCGCCGGCCCGTTCTCCGGCAGCACGAACGCCTCCAGATACGGAGCCCCGTCCTCCGTCCTCACGTCGTGGTTGCCCAGAGACGGATAGAACGGCACGTGCCGAATGATCTCCGCGTACGGCTCGAAGAACTTCTCGCCGAAGTCCTCGCGTTCACCGTCCATGTAGATCAGATCACCGGTATGCAGCACGAAATCGAATTCGTGCTCGAGCATCCGCCGCCCCAGCGCGTACTGCGTGTTGCTGCCGTTGCCGGAATCGCCGAAGACAATGAACCGCACCGGCTCGCCCGGCGGCTTGGCCGTCCGAACCGTCGCGGTCGCCAACTCCTCCGCCCCCCCTACCGCTCGCAAGTGCCGGACCGCATAGCGATACTCGGTGTTCGGCGCCAGCCCGCCGACCCGGGCCACGTGCTGACCGTCCTCGATCGTGCTCTCGACCTGTTGCGTGCCGTCAGGCCCTTCAACGGTAAGTTGCCCGGTCTCACTTGTCGGCGCCCGCCAGACGACGGCGAAGCCGTCCTGCGCGACCAACTGCACCATCGGCCCCGCTTGCAGGACCGACCCGCCGGACCGCAGGACGTACGAGCCGATGCTGAGAAGCAGCGAGACACCGATGATTCCAAGCGCCGCCAGCGGTCGCCCGGATGCTGTTTTCTCCATCTGCGGCGTCACCTCCGTCTCACAAGCATCAGCCGAAGCTCCACAGCTTGAAGGCATTTAGGCCGAGGATCTTCGCCCGGTCCTCTGCGGTGAGGAACGGCATCTCCTCCCGGATGAGAGCCAGCTCCCGTTCGAGTGTGGGGCGCTTGTAGTGTGCGCGGGCCGCCCCGGGATACCCCGTCCCCCACAAGAGGCGATCGGGTCCGAACGCGTCGTACGCGTGCTTCACCCACGGGTACGCGTCGGCAAACGGGTACTTGCCCGACTTCGACACCGACGTCAGCTCGGAGACCTTCACCCACACGTTTGGGTAGCGGGCCAGAGCAAGCAGCTTCTTGAACTCCGGCAGCGGGTCGTCGGCTTTCAGGTCGGCCTGGGCGAGATGGTCGATGACGACCCGCACGCCGGGATAGCGCTTCACCATCACTTCGAACTTCGGCAACTGCTGCGTCGCGATGAACAGATTGAATACGGCGCCCAGTTGCTCGGCTTTCTTCCAGAGTGCGTGGTGGGCCTTCGAAGTGATCCAGTCGTCACCGCCGTGTCGGCCGTCGCGATAGTAGATCGGACTGAAGCGCATCCCGGCCAGGCCGTGCTCCTTCATCCAGTACTCGAGCTTGTCCGCCACCTTCGGATCGGTCGGGTCGATGAGTCCGTGAGCCTCGAGCCGCTTCGGGTAGCGCCTGATGCAATCGACTACGTATGCATTATCCCATCCGTGGAAGATCACCTGGACGAGCACGCAATGCGTGACGCCGTTGGCGTCCATATCGTCGATGAGCATCTCCACGGTGCCGGGCGCCGCAGGCCGCTTGTAGTCCGACACGTACGGATGCCGAAACGGAAACCGGTTCGGCTCGTCGGCCCAGACATGCATGTGCGTGTCGACTACCGGCAACTTCGCGGCCGCCCGATCACGCGCGTCGACCCGCGCGCCGGAGCGCCGCGCACACGACGTCGCGCCAAGGGCAGCGGCCGAGCATCCCAGGTCCTCGAGGAAACGGCGCCGGCTCGGCGCGTACGCCGGCGCGGCTCGATGATCATGCGTCTTGCCGGTCATACGATCACCATAGTGCCATCCAGTACCTCGCGCACCCGGAAGCGCCGCCCCGAACGGGGCGCAGGAGTGTAGTCGCGGCTGTCATTGCGAGCCAGCCTGGGCTAGCATACCTCCGTCTGTACAAGAGCGAAAACAACGTTTGGCTCACCGAGCCCCATGACACTGTACCCACCGGAGCCGCCATCTGCGTTCACTTCCGACGCGTGCCCCATCTGCGCGATGCCAATGCACAGATGGAAACGCGCCGTCCTCTACGACATGGAGGTCTGCAGGCGTTGTAACATCGCGCTCGCGAATTGTCGCGAGATGGCCTTCCTCGTGGATTGGCTCTTCTGGAAACTCGGCGCGATGCTGCTGATGGTCGCGATTCTCGATGCATTGCAGGCTCAGAACCTGCCGGTCGGCCCGGATCTGGCGTATTGGGCCGCGGAGCTCTTCATCCCCTTTGCCTTCATCTTCAAGGACGGCTTCTCAGGGATGTCCCCCGGCAAATGGCTGTTTAACGTCCAGGTCGTTGATGTCGAGACCCGCGAACCGACCGGCTTCTTCCGGTCGGCAAAGCGCAACCTGATCCTCCTGCTCCCGTATCTGGGAGTACTGATCGTCATTTGCCAGTTCATGAAGGGGCCGCGGATCGGCGACCGGTGGGCCCGGACTGCGGTGATCTGGCGTAAGCACGCCCACAAGCCGCCTTTCGACCCGCGCGGCATCCGCTGCACGACCTGCGGCTACAACCTGACTGGAAACGTATCCGGGATCTGCCCCGAGTGCGGCACACCGATCCCGGCGAAGAAGGCTCAACCGGTCAGCGGCTCGGCGACAGCCACCTCCTGAACCCCAAACCCTGAACCCTCGCCCCCCTCCGCCGCCTCCAATCCCTAATTCCCACGTGAGCCCCGCCCCGCCGCGTCGTTCATTGCTCCTGGACGAAACCAGCAAAAGGAGCTTGACCATGCTGAACCATAAACGCTCAATCGTGATCCTGGCCGGTGCCACCCTGTTCTCGGCCGTGCAGCCGACGCTGGCGGATCATCCCCGTCGGCACCACCGCCGCTATTCCGGCGTGGAGGCGGACATCGAACGGTTCGACGCCCGGCTACACCACGGCCGGGGCGGCTCGAGCCTGAACGTCCGGTACGAGGTGGAGATCGAGGACGCACACCTCGGCCAGCGCTTCGATCTCGTCATCCACGCCACGCAGCACGGCCGACCGCTTCTTGACGGACACGGGCGACCGATGGTGTTCATCGCCCCGCTCGAATACCCCGTCGAGATTGATGACGACGAGGTTACGTTCGAGTCGAGCTTCGCCGTGCAGTTGCCCTACCACACGCTGCACAGCCCGAGGTCGCTGCGACTCCACGCCACGGTCGTGCCCCGCGGCAGCAACATCGCGCTCGACGACGAAGACACGTACGTCAAGACACCGCGCGGCGGACGACGCCGGGGCGGGTTCCACCTCAGCTTCTGGCGGAACCGTTAAGCGTCGCAACCACTCGCCGTAGCGTGCCACTGCCAAGGTGCGATCCGTAAGGGTCGGCCTTGGCAGTGTTCGTTGCGCGGGGCCTCGCCGATTCGGACCCTCTGCCCGCTCCGAGTTCCGAGAACGCGACCGCGCGACTCGCCTTCCTTTCATGACGACATCGATCGGGCTGTACCAGCCCTCCCTGCTTGCCGATACACACGAGAAGAACGATTCCACGGGAAAGGAGCGCGCCGCGCAATCTCCTTCCTGCGATCGTCATTATCGGAACGGCCATCGAGCCCCTGCGCGGTCCGCGTGGAGGACCGGATCGCGAAGGTCAATCAAGGAGAAGTGGAGTGGAAAGTCGCAACACGAACGCCACGTTCATGCCGGCCCTGTTCGCCGGTCTGCTCACCGTGGGTCTCACTGCCAGCCCCGCCGAAGCGTACATCGACCCGGGCACCGGCAGCAGCATCCTGTCCTCGCTCGGTGTGATGCTTGCCGTGATCTCGGTCGGGTTCGCCTTCTGTCTCGGTCAGATCAAGCACTGGTGCGGATGGCTGGCGAGCAAGTTCTACAAGGACCAGTCGGAAACTGAATACGTCTCGGAGAACGCCGGAGAATGAGCGTCTCGAAAACCTACCCGCGTGTGCTCGTCCTCGGGATGGACGGCCTGGACCCGCAACTCCTGGCCGCGATGATCGAGGACAATCAACTGCCGGCCTTCGCTCGGCTCCGTCAGCAGGGGACGCTCTGCGCGCTGGCCACCAGCAACCCGGCCGAGAGCCCGGTGGCATGGTCGTCGCTCGCGACCGGCTGCAACCCGGGCCGGCACGGGATCTTCGACTTCATTCACCGCAAGCCCGCCGGCTACGTCCCGTTCCTGTCGCTGACCCGCGAGCGATCCGGAGCGGCGTTCGGGCGCAACGCGAATCGATTCGTCTCGCCGCGCGAGCAGCCGGGCTTCTGGCAGATGACCTCGGAGGCCGGCCGGCCCAGCACCGTCGTGCGCTGGCCGGTCACCTTCCCCGCCGAGACGGTCAAGGGCAACTTCCTGTCCGGACTCGGGACTCCCGACGCGACCGGGCGCCTCGGCAAGCACAACCTCTACACGACCGACGACGAGGGAAGTGACGACGACAAGGTCATCCGCGTCAAGTGGAGCGGCAACAAGATCGCCACTTCCGTCTTCGGCCCCATGATGACCGGACTCGGCGGCATGCGGCCGGTGCGAACCGCCATGTCCATCGAGCGGCGCGACGACGGCGTGGCGGTCAAGGTGGGCTCGCAGCACACGACCGTTGCGATCGGTCAGTGGTCGGATTGGGTTCACGTGCAGTTCAAGTGCGGACCTGTGCGTATCGCGGACGGTCTCGTCAAGTTCCATCTGGTTGGCATCGAACCGCACCTGCGCCTCTTTGCGACCCCCGTACAGATCGACCCGTGCCGGCAGGTTTGGCCCATCACGCAACCCGCCGCCTACGGTCAGGAACTCGCCGACCGGCTCGGCCCCTTCTACACGCTGGGCTTGGCCGAGGACACGCATGCGGTCACCGAAGGCCGCTACGACCTGGACCCGTTCCTACACCAATGCGCGGAGATCACGCGGGAGCGTCGCGCGATGTTCGAGCACGAGTTGAACCGTTTCGATGAAGGGGTCCTCGCCTTCGTGTTCGACGCCAGCGATCGCATTCAGCATCTGTTCTGGTCGATCGACGACCAGGAGAGCCCGACGTACGAGCCGGCGCTGGCGGAGAAGTACGCTCACGTCGTTCCCGACCACTACCGCGAGATGGACAGCACGGTCAGCGCCGCCCTCGATGCGGGTGGCGACGACATGGCCGTCTTCGTCGTATCCGATCACGGCTTCGGCCCCTTCCACCGCGCTGTGCACGTCAACCGTTGGCTCGTTGACAACGGCTACATGACGCTCAAGAACAGCGGTGAGGGCGGCTCTCTGTTCGCCGACGTCGATTGGACGCGAACCAAAGCCTACAGCTTGGGCTTCACCAGCATCTACCTGAACGTGAGCGGGCGCGAATCCGAGGGTGCGGTCAAGCCGGGCTCGGAGGCGGAGGAGCTGACCCGCGAGATCGCGGCACGTCTGCGCGACACACAGGACCCGGTCTTCCGAAAGCCAATGGTGCGCGCCGTCTACGACGCGCGAACGATCTACAACGGACCGCACACCGGCGAAGGACCGGACCTGGTGATCGGCTTCGAGCCGGGCTATCGCTCGAGCTGGCAGACAGCCCTGGGCGGCGCACCGCAAGAGGTCGTGGTCGACAACGACAAACGCTGGGCCGCCGACCATCTCGTCGACCCCTCGGCGGTACCCGGAGTCCTGGCCACGAACGTCGCCATTGCCGGCGAGAACGCCCAAGGCATCGATCTCGCCCCCACGGTTCTCGCCTGTCTGGACGTGCCGATTCCAACCCACATCGAGGGAACACCGCTGCTTGCAGACGCACCAAGCACGCCAACGAAGGTCGACGCGTCGACGCCAACCGAGCCCGAATGCGTAGGCGCAACCGCAGCCACGCCCGAAGGTGACGGGCTGAACGACGAGGAGCGTGCAGAACTGGAAAGCCGCCTAAGCGACCTGGGATACCTGTAGCGAAGCGCCGCAGAATCAGCGTTCACCCCGTACCGAGACGCGACCGTCAGGGAGCGTGCGATGCCGGCAAGGCCGGCATCGGCAGCGCGGACAAACGCCAACCTGACCGAAACACCGCAATAGCAGCAGGCGAGCAAATCAGCGCAGCCGTCAACGCCAACACGTGTAGCGCACCGCCTCGCCGTCCGCACCGACGCGAACCGTGAACGTACGGCCCGATGGAGCCACGCTCGCCCGGATGTACTGCCCGCCCTCCGGCGCATCCCAGTTCGCGGTGCGACACCGCGGCGGCTGATCGGCCTCGCTGGTTTGGGCGTTGCGATGCAGTTGCCAGAGGTCCTCCAACCCGGGGCTGGATCGGAACGTGGCCACCACCTCCTTCGCTCCGCCCTTCTTCGGGCCGTTGCATGTGATCGCAACCTTGGGTTGCAGCGCGTGCACGAGCACCGGGTTGTTGCTGACCGGCAGACCGTGATGGGACACCTGGAACAGCTCCACACGCCCCACGCGATTGACCGGGCAGACCAGATCCCGCTCGAGATTCCAGGTCACGTCGCCGGGGTTGAAGAAGTCGAAGTCGCCGTACGAGAGCAGCAGCACGACGCTCAGACCATTCTCGCCCTTGTCCGGCGGCTTGGGCACATGTCGCCCACAGTGCGGATTCGTTTCGCAACCCTCCGGCACGCATGACGGCAGCTTCGCGCTGGCCATCAGGCAACGCAGCGCGATAGGCGGACCATTCACCTGCTTCAAGGCGATCTCGTCGCCGGCCACCAGTATCTTGGATTGCCCGCCGCTGACCCGCTTGTAGGCCGCGATCAGTTCCGTGTACTTCTCCGAATCCTCGGCTCTCGCCGCCGGAATCCCGCCATCGTACAACGTCCCGAAACCGACACGCCCATCAAGCGGCCCGATCGCCCCGTAGTGGTCCGCATGCCAGTGCGTCGTCACCACATGGTCGATCCGCGACAACCCGGCCACATCCCGCACCACGTGCTCGATCCGGCCCGCATCTCGCTCGATGGCCTGCCCCGAGTCGACCAGGATCGACTCGCGCTCCGGCGTGACGATCAACGTCGCCCCTCCGCCCACCATGTCGATGAAGTAGATGTCCAGCCCCCGTCCCGCCGCGCACCCACTCGCGCCGGCTGCCCAGACAGCCAGCAGGCACATGCCGACTCTTCGCATGAGACCTCTCCTCAATCGTCGCCCTACCCCCGTGACCCACACCGGACGGTCATATCAGAGCGACCGCAGATTTCCCAGCCCCGGCCCTTGACCCGCCGGTGATCCGGTGTTATAGTAGTATGGTACAGTCATGTTCGTGCGCATCGAATCCAGCTCGGCCGTGCCCGTCTACCGGCAGATCGTCGATCAGATCAAGTACCAGATCGCCAACGGGTCCTTGCGTCCCCACGACCGGCTGCCGAGCGTGCGGGAGCTGTCCCGCCAGTTGCCGGTGAACCAGAACACCATCGTCAAGGTGTACGACCTGCTGGCCGCCGAGGGCGTCATCAGCCGGCGGCAGGGCGACGGCACCTACGTCGCCGAGGTCCCGCCCACGCTCAAGAAATCGGAGCGCATGCGACAGGTCTCGGCACTGCTGGGCCGGGCGGCGGCCCAGGCCGTCCACTTCGCGATCAGCCCCGACGAGCTGCACACCCTGCTGGACAAGGAGATCCAGACCCTGGCCAAGGGAGAACGCACCAATGCCTGACGCACCGGGAGCCATACACGTCGAAGGGGTCTTCAAGCGGTTCGGCAAGCTCGAGGTGCTGCGCGGCGTGGACCTCGACGTACCCGCCGGCTCGATCTTCGGCTTCCTCGGCCTCAACGGCGCGGGCAAGACCACCCTGATCCGCATTCTGCTCGGCCTGCTCCGAGCCGAGGCCACGCACTGCACGGTGGCCGGCGTCGATCCCCGGGTCGACGCCCTCGAGGTCCGCCGCCGCGTCGGCTACATGGCCGAGAACCAGACCATGTACGCATGGATGCGCGTCGGTCAGATCATCACGTGGGTCGGGCGGTTCCACGCCACATGGGACGCCAGGTTCGCCGAGCACCTGCGCCAACAGATGAAGCTCGATGCGGACACCAAGGTCGGCGCCCTCTCGAAAGGACAAAGCAGCAAGCTGGCCCTGTTGCTCGCTCTGGCTCACCACCCGCAGCTCGTGATCCTCGACGATCCGACGCTCGGGCTCGACCCCATCGCCCGCCGCGACTTCCTGCGCGACGTGATCGGGTACCTTCAAGGCGAGGGCGTGACCGTCTTCTTCTCGTCGCACCTGCTTTACGAGATCGAGCCGATCTGCGACCACGTGGCCATCCTCAACGAGGGCCGGATCATCAAGTGCGCCCCGGTTGACGAGCTGCGCGCGTCGGTCAAGCGCGTGCTGCTCGAACCGAACGAAGAAGCAGAACTCGACAACGTACCGGGGCTGCTCGACGTCGAGGCCCGCGACCGACAGTGGGCCGTCACCATCGAGGACGTTGCCGGCGCCCGCGAAGCCCTCGAGAGAATCAGCCGCAACGGCACGTCGCTCGTGGACCTGAACCTCGACGAGA
>CAYMME010000220.1:4496-14165 GCA_964391465.1 uncultured Planctomycetales bacterium | reverse complement strand
GGGGACTGATGCGCATGACCGGCGCGGACGGTTGATGCACATGGTGAAACATCCGTCCCCCACCCTTCGCAAACTGCCGCGGAGGATGAGGCACCCAACCGGCGGCTTTGTCGCGCCGAGTGTCGATCGGCTACAATTGCGGGATGGTTCGAGGGGTGTGGGCGATGGATCTGGAGACAAGGAGAACGCAATCATGAAACGACACACACTGGCGGCGTTGGCGGTCGCAGCGATGGTGATGCTGCTCTCGCAAGCAGCGATGGCGGCCGGGTACCTCACGTCCGTGGGCAGCGGCAACGACGCGATCCCGGTGGCCGTGGTCAAGGGCACGCCGTACGAGATGGGCCTCACCTACGGCAAGCTGGTGCGAGACGACGCGCGGGCACTGATTCGGGCGTTCCTCGAACGCGTGCAGGCGAACGATCCGAAACGCTTCTCCAGCAAGGCGCTCGACGCGGCGTGGAACAGCGTGGCTCCGCACACGGACCCGCGGTTCAAGGAAGAGCTGCGCGGCGTCGCCGAAGGTACGGGTCTGCCGCTCGAGATGCTGCGCCGGGTTCACATGCTGCCGGTCGTCTCGGACTACTCATGCAGTGCCATTGCGGCCTGGGGTGACGCAACCGAGAACGGCCACCTCTACCAGACCCGGAACCTGGACTGGGAGATGCAGATGACGGCGCAGGACCATCCCAGCATCGTCGTGTACATCCCGGACAAGGGTATCCCGCACGTGAACGTCACGTTCGCCGGGTACATCGGGTCGAACACGGGGATGAACGCCGAGGGAATCGCGCTTTCGGAGATGGGCGACTCGCCGGGCCGCGACTACCCGTTCGACATCAACGGTGTGCACTTCACCACGCTGTTCCGGCGCGTGCTCTACGACGCCCACAACCTCGACGAGGCCGTCGGCATCTTCAAGTCGGCCAAGCGCATCAAGAAGTATCACTACGTCGTGGGCGACGGTAAGAATCGCAAGGCGGTCAAGATGATGGCTCACGCCCCCAACCTCGTCATCTGGAAGGACAACGACCCCACCGACGAGCTGGCCCCCGCCGTACTCGAGAACGTGGTGTACGAAGACGAGGGTCGAGGTGCGTTTGGGCCGCTCAAGCGCATCTACGGGAAGATCAAGCCCAAGGACATGATCGACCTGGCCTGCAAGATCCCCATCAAGGGCGCCAACATCCTCGACGTGGTGTACGACGCAACGGCCCTCGAGCTGTGGGTCGCGTACGCGGAGAAGCAAGTCGAGGCCTACAAGCGGCCGTTCGTGCACGTCAAGCTGAAGGACTACGTCGAATAACCCTCGGGCGGTGTGGGCGGGGGGGGGGCGCTTTGACTCGCGACGCCCGCGGTGGCAGAATGCCAGCTCGGGTTCGGACGTAAATCAAGGGTCATTTGTTGACGCAAACTGCGTCGTATGGAGGTGCATGATGCTTGCACGCGCACTGGTATTGGTGGCGGTGGTGCTCTCGGTAGGCGCCTTGGTGGCAGGCCCGACGCTGGCCGCTGCGGGGAAAGACAAGAAACCGGAGATCGGCAAGCCGGCCCCGGACTTCGAGCTTCCCGACTGCTACGGCAAGAAGTTCAAACTCTCGGAGTTCAAGGACAAGGTGGTGGTGCTCGAGTGGATCAACCAGAACTGCCCGATCAGCGTCGGCAAACATAATGACAAGACGATGCAGAACACGCTCAAGAAGTTCGCGGATCAGGGCGTGGTGTGGCCGGCGATTGACTCAACCTGGAATCTCGACGCCGAGAAGAACCGCAGGTACGCGGCCAAGCAGGGGCTCGCCTATCGGATCCTCCACGACCCGGACGGGCGCGTCGGGCACAAGTATGCTGCGGAGACCACCCCGCACATGTTTGTCATCGACAAGAAGGGCAAGCTCGTCTACGACGGCGCCATCGATGGGCAGAAGGTCGGCAAGAAGGACAAGAACTACGTGGCCGATGCGATCACGGCGGTCTTGAAAGGCTCGGCCGTCTCGCCGTCGAGAACACAGGCGTACGGCTGCGGCGTGAAGTACAAGAAGCGGGGCTGAGCCCGACCACCGCGACATGTCCCGGCGTCGGACCGGACTCGTTGCGGCGAACGGCGAAATGACGGCAGGGGCGAGCGGACGGCACGGCTCGCTCCTGCCTTTTCGTGCGCCGTGGTGTCAGAGGAGCCCGCCCTGAGCCCCGGATGCATCCGGCGCACTCCGGAATCTGACCCGGGAGGGCCGAAACAATGCCGCCGCGGCGCCGATGATCGTACAGGGCCGCGTCATCGTCCGATGCGGAGGACGTCCCGCCTCAGTTGATGGGTGCGGGTGCGACCGATATAGTGCGGTCAGGGGGCGGCTCGCGTCGCGTCGTCCCCGAGGTTGATCCTGCCATGTCCATGTTCAAGTGTTGGCGTGCTGCTGCCTTGGGGACTGCTCCTTGCCTGGCCTGGTGCGCCGTGGCATGGGCGGCGCGGGAGCCTTCCGGGCCGGTCGGTTTCGTCACCGGCGTCGTGGGTATCGACGTCGAGCTCCGACGGTCCGACATGCCCGCGCAATTCGTCCAGCTCGGTTTGCCGTTGCGGACCGGTGACGAGATCCACGTGCCGGCCGAGCAGTCGGTGATGCTCTTCCTGCCGAGTGCCCGGACCGTGCTGCAGGTGCACGAGAACGCGGTGGTCACGTTGCGCTCGGTGCCGAGCGGCTTCGACCTGCGCGTCTCGCGAGGGTTTGTTCGTGCGTCGTCGAACCGCGTCCACACCGACGGAGTGCTGGTCGTTTCGACCCCCCTCGCCCAGTGCCGGATGGTCGCGGCCGTACTCGAAGTGGAGCATCAGGCGGGCGAGACGGCGGGCGCCAGTCGCTCGGTCTTCGCGCTTTCGACCGACCGCACGGACGCCTCGGCCACGGTTCGACGAGTCGGCTCCGCCACGTCGGCGCCGTTGTCGGCGGGCCGGCGGATGGTCGTGGCTCCGGGCAAGGCGTTGGGGCCTGCCTCCGCCGAACCGAGCGAGAATGCTCCCTTCCTGCCTGAGGCGGATTGGGGGCGCAAGCTGCCCCTGTCGGCGGCTCGAACGCATCGGCTGCGCGTCGTCGACAATTTCCGGAACGACATGGTGCAACGCACGGCGCTGGCAGCGGTGCTGGCCCAGCCGACGCGTGTGGCCCGCGAGGCCCCGCAGAGCATCGTGGACCAGCCCGCCGTTCAGCCGCCCGGGCCGACGCAGGTGACCCGCATCACGACGCCCACGGTGTCGAGCGCACCGACCTTCTTGGTGGACAGCGGCGTGAACCAGCTTGCTCGGCAGAACTTGACCAACCTCCTGGGCCTGGTGCCCGGCCGCGGGCCGACGCCAACCGGAGGGCCAAACAGCCTGATCAACGCTCAGCGCTGATCATGCAGGTGACGAGATGCGCACAGAAAAAACCGTTGCCACGCTGGCAGGCGTCGTCCTGCTCCTATCTGCCCTGGGCGGGCATACACCGACGTACGGTGGCGGGGTCGACTCCGACCAAGACGGTATCAGCGATTCCGTCGAAGATTCCGACAGGGACGGCAATCCGCGCGACAACGACCAGGACGGCGATGGGATTCCGAACTTCGAGGACGTGGACTCGGACAACGATGGGATCCCCGACATCATCGAGCAAACCGAAGACGGAGACGGGGACGGCCTGCCGAACTACCTCGATCCCGATTCCGACAACGACGGAGTGCCCGACCGAATGGAGGGTGACGGCGACCCGGACGGCGACGGCCTGAGCAACTTCCTCGACATCGATGCGGACGGCGACGGCATCGCCGACGGCACGGAAGGCACCACGGATTCGGACGGTGACGGCGTGGCCAATTTCATCGATGTGGACTCCGATGGCGACGGGATTGCCGACGCGGTCGAAGGCGATCTCGATTTCGACGGTGACGGGATCCCCAACTACCTGGACACCGACGCGGATGGTGACGGCATTCCGGACAGCGCGGAAGCGGAGGCCGGCGACGCGCTCGGGCTGGCACCGGAACCGGGCGCGCCCACAGAGGAAGGCGGCGGGCTCGGGTTCCTGAATACCGATTCGGACGGAGACGGAATCCCCGACGACGTGGAGGGAACGGACGATTTCGACGGCGATGGTACCCCCAACCTCCTGGACTCCGACTCCGACGCGGACGGTATTCTCGACAACGTCGAAGGTGCAGGAGACGCAGACCGCGACGGGGAGCCCAACTTCCTCGACGCCGACTCCGACGGTGACGGGCTGGCCGACAGCGCCGAAGGGAGCCTCGACCTGGATCACGACGGCTTGCCCAACTTCCTCGACACCGATGCCGACGGCGACGGACTCAACGACAGCGACGAAGCGCTCGGGTTGTCCGTCGGCAGCAATGGGCAGGTGTTCGAACGCACGGTCTATCCCGACCCGTTCGTCGCTGACACGGACGGAGACGGCCTGACGGACGGACAGGAGATTGCCGGCGTCGCAGTCGGAGGACGCGTGCGCACCGATCCCACCGCCGCCGACAGCGACGGCGACGGCATCGTGGATTCCCTCGATCCGGCGCCGCAGTTCAACCCCGCGTTCTTCGGCCTCGACCCCGCGGTCGACCAGTCCTCGTTGCTGAACTTCGACCTGGATGGCGACGGTCTCATCGACCCGGCGGACCTGAACGGCGACGGGTTCTCGGATACGCCGGTACTGTCGGAGGCCGGGCTCGAGACATCGTTCGGGCTCGACTTCAGCAACGATGGAACGTTGGACGACGGGTACGACGTGAACGGCGACGGCCAGACGAGCGATGCGTTTCTCCGAGTGGACAACTGCGGAACCGCATCCAACCCGGACCAGACGGACAGCGACCGCGACGGCATCGGTGATGCGTGCGACGCGTACCAGGGGCCGGGGATCGGGTGTGGCGCGGTCGGCCCCGGGGCGCTGTTTGCGACGCTGTCCTGCCTCATCCTCCTGCATTCCTTCGTCCCACGGAGGGCTCCGGGCTCGCGCCGATGAAGACCCCCTGACTTCGCCGGCCGTCGGGCCGGGAAGAGCGGGCCGATGCATCGCGTGGTTCATTTCCCGTCCATCCCCGGCCCCCGCGATGGATAGGGCACGGAGGGCGCGGTACTCTCCCGCTTGCAGACATGGCGCTGACCTACGATATCATCAGCATCGGAACGCTGAGCCGGAATCGCTTCTGGAACGAGGGGCATCCGGTCCGGGCGGCACACGCAACGACCACGCTCATCCGCGACGGCAACCATACGATACTCGTCGATCCGTCGATGCCGGGTGAGATCCTGGCCGCACGACTCGATGAACGAGCAGGCCTGAAGCCGAAGGCGGTGGACGCGGTGTTCTTGACGACGTTCCGGCCGGTGCACCGCCGCGGCCTCGAGCTGTTCGACGATGCCGATTGGCTGATGAACCGCCCTGAGATCGAGGCAATGACAGGCGAGTTGAACGCCCACGTCGCGCAGGCCGATCGCGCCGGCGAGCCTGTGGATGCACTGGTTGAACGCGAGCTGTCGCTGCTGGCACGCTTCCGACCCGCCGCGGACAAACTCACCGGACACGTGGACCTGTTTCCGACGCCGGGGCCGACGCCGGGGGCCGCGGCCCTGCTGCTGGTACCGGCAACGCGCACGGTGGCGGTAGCCGGCGACGCTGTCGTCGCGCGGGACTACTACGAAGCCGGTCGCGTCTTCGAGCAGGTTGCGCACGTCGATCGGTCCCGCGCCTCTTTCGCAGAGATTCTCGAAATCGCAGACCATATAATTCCGGGACACGACAACGTGATCGTTGCTCCGGGCGGAGCGTGAAGCCGCGCGCCGCGAAGCTCGGCCCGACGTCGGCGCAGATGTCAAGCGTTTTTTTCTGCGCTCGTCCTCTCCGCGCATTCCGGTTGCTTGACACCTCTGAAACCCACGGCTAGGCTGAGCTTGTGCTATGGATGCAACGTTGCGAGGGACTGCTGTGTATGTCCAAATGGACTTGGCTCGGATCATCATTACAGAGACGTCCGACCAGCAGATCATCGTGCTCTCCGAGCACGCGGGCGAGCGGCAGTTCCCCATCGTAATCGGCTCCAACGAGGCCATCGCCATCGACCGGCGGGTGAAGGGCTACAAGCCGCCGCGGCCGATGACGCACGATCTGATGGCCGGCGTGATCGAATCGCTGCAAGGAAACTTGGAGCGGATACTGATTAACGACCTGAAAGACCATACTTTCTACGCAAAACTGGTGATACGACATGACAGCGAACTCATCGAAGTCGATTCCCGGCCGTCCGACGCGATTGCACTCGGTGTCGCGAGCGAGACTCCCATCTACGTGGCTGAGCACGTGCTGAACGCGGTGAGCTGACGGGTTTGATGCATCTGTGATGCCTGCTGGGGCTTGCACAACGATACCGAACGGGGCGATGAGCGACACGCTCTGCCTTGACGACGTAGCGACATTCCAGGCCTGCCTCCGCACGGATGAGGGCCGATGGATGGCGCCGGACCAACCCGTGTACGTCGCGCGGGCGCCCGGGCGTCTCGACGTGATGGGGGGCATCGCCGACTACACCGGTTCGCTGGTGTTGGAGGCGACCTTGGGATGCGCGCTGTTCGTTGCGGCGCAGGCCCGCGACGACATGATGGTGCGAATCTGCTCGCCCGATCACGCCTGTCAGAGCAGCGAGTGCATCTGGCCGCTGTCGGCGCTCTACGAGAGGGACGGGGGCCTCGTACCGCCAGCGCAGTTCGCGGCCCACTTCGACGAAATGGGCTGCCCGTGGGCCAAGTACGTTGCGGGCATCTTCTACACGTTGCTCGAGGCCGGACACTGCGAGCACTTCGGCGGAGGGGCAACGCTGGTCATCGGCTCGACGGTCCCGTCCGGGGCGGGCGTGAGCTCGTCGGCGGCCCTCGAAGTGGCCGTGTGCACCGCCGTGGCCGGCATGCTCGGGACGACGCTCGATCCGCTCGAGGCCGCAAAGCTCTGCCAGCGGGCCGAGAATCTGATCGTCGGGGCCCCGTGCGGAATCATGGACCAAGTCACGTGTCTGCTCGGCGAGCCCGACACGCTTCTGCAACTCAAGTGCCAGCCGCACGAAATCGTGGGCACGCTGCTTCTGCCGCCCGGCGTCGCGGTTCTGGGCGTCGACAGCGGTGTGCGGCACTCGGTGGCCGGCGATCGCTATGTCGACACGCGGGTGGCGGCGTTCATGGGACATCGACTGATCCGCGAGATCCTTCGCCCGGACGGACGAGGGGCCGCCGCCGATCCGACGCGTGGATACCTGGCCAACTTCACGCCCCACGAGTACGTCGAGCGTTTCCGCGACCGGCTGCCGACCAAGGTCAAGGGGCTGCGTTTCCTTCAGTGCTTCGGTGAGACGGCAGATCCGTTCACGAAGGTGCGGCCCGACCGGACGTACAAGGTACGGTCGCGCACGGAGCACCACATCTACGAAAATGCCCGGGCCCATCAGTTTGCCGAGCGTCTGGCCCGAGGCCGCCGCACCGGACTGCGCGAGCCGCTGCTGGAGGCCGGGCAGCTCATGTACGCCTCGCACTGGAGCTATGGGCAGCGCTGCGGATTGAGTTGCGTCGAGACCGATCTTCTCGTCAGTTGTCTGCGTCGGGAGGGCGAGGACGCCGGCGTCCTCGGAGCCAAGATCACCGGCGGCGGCTCCGGCGGCACCGTGGCGGTACTCATCGACGACACTCCCGAAGCCCACGCCACCGTTCAACGTGCCGCTGATGCCTACGCCGACAAGACCGGAAATGCCACGCAGATCTTCGAGGGTTCCTCCCCCGGCGCTCACCACGTCGGCGTGCAGTGCCTTGACTGACCGCCGCGCTTGAAGCGCGATTGACCTTCCCGCTACCATGCTCGCGCAATGAGGCGACGCTCGTCGCCGCGTCCGGCGCTTGGTTCCTGCATTCGAAAGGAGTTACCATGAGCAACAGATTGCGAACCCTCTTCGTGGTTTTCGTGGGAGGTTGGTTCTTCGTGCCCGCAGCACCCGGCCAAGACTACCCCTTCGATGGGCTTCACATGAGCCTGGGAAATCTGTCGCGCCTATCCAACGCCAAGACGCGTTCGATGTCACCCGAAAACTTCACCGGCGAGAAGGGCAAGGGCGGCATGGCTACCAAGGGGACGGGCGAGCGCGCGGCCCGCGAACTCGGCCAGGGCTGGAAGGTCTCGCCGTCGGTCCGCGTGAAGGCCGGCACCACGTTCACGCTCGGCGAGATCGACGGCCCGGGTGCGATTCAGCAGATCTGGCTGACCCCCACCGGACACTGGCGATACCTCATCCTGCGGATGTACTGGGATGGCGAGACCGAGCCGTCGGTCGAGGTGCCCGTCGGCGACTTCTTCGCCTGCGGGTGGGGCCGGTACGCCCATGTCTCCTCATTGCCGGTCTGCGTGAACCCCGGCAGCGCGTTCAATTGCTACTGGCTGATGCCGTTCCGCAAGTCGGCCAAGCTCACCATCGAGAACATCGGAGAGAAGGACGAGACCGTCTACTACCAGATCAACTACACGCTAACGGACGTGCCCGCCGACGAGGGCTACTTCCACGCCCAGTTCCGCCGCACGAACCCGCTGCCCTACAAGGACGTCTACACGATCGTCGACGGCATCCGGGGCAAGGGTCATTACGTCGGGACCTACATGGCCTGGGGCGTGAACAACAACGGCTGGTGGGGCGAAGGCGAGATCAAGTTCTTCATGGACGGCGACGAGAAGTTCCCGACCATCTGCGGGACGGGCACCGAGGACTACTTCTGCGGCTCGTACGGTTTTCACGTGAAGGATGAGGACGGGAAACGGCGCTACGGCGAGTACACGACGCCCCATGCGGGCATGCCGCAGGTGATTCGTCCCGACGGCCTGGAAAGCGCGAACACGCGTTTCGGCCTGTACCGCTGGCACATCATGGACCCGGTGCGTTTCGACAAGGACCTGCGGGTGACGATCCAAGCCCTGGGCTGGCGATCGCAAGGCCGGTACCTGCCGCTCCAGGACGACCTCGCCTCGGTCGCGTTCTGGTACCAGGCCGAGCCGCACGCCAAGTTCCCCAAACTGCCGGACAAGGACTACCTTGAAGTCCGTTGACACGAAACAGCGTATCGCAGTACCTCAGAATTCACGCGGCGCATCCGATCCGAACCGCGACCGTCAGGGAGCGGCCCGGACAGCGGGGGCGATGTGCCGCACTCGCAGCGGTGTGTGGAGAACATGATTCGTGACACGCTCATCCCAGCCTTGCGCAGGCAATTTCCGAACCGAGGAATGCTTACGGGCGCACCACCCGACGCCGTCGCAACGTTCCCGGCCGCACATCCGGTGGTCGGCGACCTCGACATCTACGACGACGGCAACGAGGCAACCGTTGCCATCGACGACATCACCCACGGGCATTTCAATCCGCACGACCCCGCCCTATCGGAGAAGGAGATCGCAGCCCGCGTGACGGACGACGTCCTCTGTTTTCTGGAGGCGATGTTCGCCGACCGAGTCCTCCTGTGGAAGGTACAGGGAGGAGCCGGCGGCTGGATGCCTCTGGACCGCAAGAGCGATCCGATGCTTCCCCTCGACGCACAGAAGTACGTGTGGTCGGGACCATGGGCCGGTTGACGGGAAACAAAGGTGTCAGGATGCGGGAAACAAAGGTGTCAGGATG
>CAYMME010000220.1:0-4396 GCA_964391465.1 uncultured Planctomycetales bacterium | reverse complement strand
CGGGAAACAAAGGTGTCAGGATGCGGGAAACAAAGGTGTCAGGATGATTTTACCGACCTCGAAAAATCATCCTGACACCTTTTTCTCGGACGCCGAGCGTGAGAATTCGGCCAGGTCGTCGATGAACTTCCGCATTCGCCTTGCCGCGGCCAGGGCTCGGGTCATGGAGGCCTCCGTGTCGGTGTCGGGCGTGCCGCTGCGGTCCTGAAGCTTCTCGAGCGTGTCGACCATGATCCTCAGCGGCTCGGTGAGGTGCGAGGATGTGACCATCTCCGCAAATGCCTTGAGTGAAGCGTTCTCCTTGGCCGTCTTCGCCAGCTCCGAGAGGGTGCGCTTGCGTTCGATCGCATACCGAATCGTTCGCTCGAGGAGAACCGCGTCGGCGCGATCCTTCTCGAGGTAGTCGTCGGCACCGGCGGCCAAGGCCACCCGATCAAGGAGATTGCCAGCCACACCGGTGAGCAGGATGATCGGCACTTCGCAGCCTTGGGCCCTGGCCGCCCGTGCAAGCTCGAGGCCGTCCTTCTCGCCCAACCAGTAATCCAGGAGGCAGGCATCGTATTCGCGGGTCGTAAGCTGCTCCAGGCCCGCCTCGTACGTACGGGCCCAGTCGAGATGACACGGCTGCTCGATCTCATCGAAGGTGCCGCGCAGCAGTTCGTAGTCCTCCCGATCGTCTTCGACAACAAGCAACTTCCACTCGTCGTGCTTGGCCATCTTCTCTCTCGCTGCGTCCCGAGAGGAATCCGACAATCTTGAACGCACACGCACCGATTCCTATCGTGACCTCAACCGGGATTTGCCGCCTGCCCCACCATCCTACCGGCAGAGCCGCCGTCGCGGCAAGCGGCGAGCCGATCGCCCCTGACGCAGAGTGTCTACGGAAGAGAAACGGCACAACCGAGACGCGCCCGTGAGGAAGCGTGCCGCGCGAGCCAAGCCCGCCGCCGTCGACCCCACGCGGCCGCAGTTCGACGTCACGTTTGCCTTCGCCAAGGCGGTGTCGCATCGACGACCTGACATTGGCCGGTTTGACTTTGCTGCTCGACTCTTCGACGATTGCGGTTGAGCTGGCGCACGTACTCCGATGGCAGTAGTTGGCTCGCCCGCGTCCTCGCGGTGAACGGGTCTGTGAAACGCATCCTACGGCAAGAGGATCCCCTCGCATGAAAGGGAAACGTCGCTCGGCAACAGGCGTTGCGAATGCGCTGCTCTTTGCGGCGCTGGTTGCGCCGCACGCATCGTTCGCGGCGGCAGACAACATCGTCCTTGACCCACGGGTGACGGCCATGCCCGGGTTGCCGCATGGGCCGTTCGTTCGGCTTGGCGATGGGGGGATCATGGGTGTGCGCGACGCCGACGCGATCGTCACGCATGACGACGGCAAGACGTGGGAGCGGCGGCCCATCTTCGGGCCGGACCAGAAGTTCACGATCCGGCCCGAACGGGCCATGCTGCGGACCCGCGACGGGGCGATTATTCTCATCTTCGTCAACGACGCCGTACGCAAGTACTCGTGGGACAAGAAGACCAACCTACCCAAACCCGACATGCTTCTGCCCTCGTACGCCATTCGCAGCGTCGACGAGGGTAAAACCTGGACCGACCTGACGCTGCTGCACGACGGCTGGTGCGGCTGCATTCAGGACATCATCCAGACCACCGGCGGCCACATCGTCGTGCCCGGCCAGGAGCTGCTGTACGACAAGGGGCGGCACGCCACGATGCCGTACGTTTCGACCGACAACGGCAAGACGTGGCAGCGCACGCGGTTCCTCGACATCGGCGGGCGCGGTGACCACGCGGGCGCGATCGAAGGCACGCTGGAAGAGCTGGGCGACGGCCGGCTATGGATGCTGATCCGCAGCTACCACGGCTTCTTCTATGAGTCGTTCTCCGCGGACCACGGGCTCACCTGGACCGACCCCCGGCCGTCGCGGATTCGGTCCACCGGCTCGCCCAGCAAGATGAAGCGGCTCGCGAGCGGCCGGCTCGTGCTGCTGTGGAACGCCCTGCCGAGCTCGGGCTTCAAACGCCGCGAGGAGCTGTTCATCAGCTTCTCGTCCGACGAGGGCAAGACGTGGAGCCCCGGGCAGGTCATCGCCCGCAACAAGGGTGGGCGTGTGTCGTACCCGCACGTTTTCGAGCACCGGCCTGGCGAGTTGTGGATCACGACCATGCAGGGCACCCTGCGCGTGAGTCTGAAGGAACGTGACTTCATCAAGGACTGGGCTCGGATCGTCGCGTTCGGCGACTCGACGACGGCGCCCCGGGGCCGATTGACACTCTACGCGGATCTGCTCGAGCGGGAGCTGCCAACCAAGGGCATCGACGTGCGGGTCATCAACGCCGGCGTCGGCAGCAGCCACACCGAACACGCGAGAGGGCGCTTCAAGAAGGACGTGCTCGCCCACAAGCCCGCGTGGGTAATCGTGCAGTTCGGCATCAACGACGCCGCGATCGACGTCTGGAAGAAGCCACCCGCCAAGACGCCGCGGGTCAAGCTCGATCGATACAAGGCGAACATCGAGTACTTCGTCGAGACGGTTCGGGCACATCAGATCAACGTGATCCTGATGACGCCCAATCCGCTGCGCTGGGTGCCGAAGACGCGGGAGCTCTATGGCAAGCCCCCCTACCGGCCGGATGACCCCGACGGATTCAACGCCTTGCTCCGTGACTATGCCGACGCGGTGCGCGAGGTCGCGAAGGACAAGAGCGTCGCTCTGGTCGACATCTACGCGCAATACGAAGCCTACGACCGTCAGGACGGCAAGTCGATGGACGAGCTGCTCCTGGACGGAATGCACCCGAACGAGAAGGGCCATCGACTCGCGGCCGACCTGCTGATCGAGAAGCTCACGGCCGGGGCGGGCGGCGCACATACTGAATCGAACGCGAAGTACCTCGACGTGGTGCGGCGGACCGCCGACGTCATCTTGGAGAACGGACGGGATACGTACGGCGAGCAGAAGTCGGGGATGATTCTGTCCCTGCTGGATCGCAAGACGGCGCGTCCGCTCTCATCGTTGCCCAAGGCGCCCGCGGGTATCCGGCACGGCGATCGGACCGGCCTCGGTGGGTCCAATGCGAACCTGCAACAAGATCTCTACCGTGCCCTTCAGCACCTGAGTCGCCTCACCGGGGACGCACGCTATGCACAGGCGGCCCACGCGGCGTTGGTCGACTTCCTGCAGATCACGCAGCACGCCGACACCGGCTTGCTGGCCTGGGGCGAGCATCTGTACTGGAACTGCGTGGACGACAAGCTCGGCGACCTCGACCCGAACAAGACGCACGAGCCCAAGCGCAAGCTCGCCTTCTTTGATCTGCTCTACGAGGCCGAACCGGAGCGCACGCTGAAGTACGCCCGCGGCCTGTGGGAGCACCAGATCGCCGACCACAAGACCGGCGACTTCAGTCGGCACGCCCGGTATCACAAGCACGCTCCGGGTAGGCGGTACGATTTCCCCAAGGAGGGCAGCTACTTCATCGACACGTGGGCCCGCGCGTACGAGAAGATGAAGGATCCGGTCTATGCGCAGGCCGTGCGGGTGCTGGCCAACCGATACCTCGGACGAATGAACGGGCGCGATCTGCTCGACTTCGACTCGTCGAATGATCCGGGTCGCGTCAACACGTGCATCCCGCTCTGGATGGTCTCGCTAGCCATGGAATCCCACGATGCCGCAGGGCGGCTGGATCCGGAAACCGCCGGGGTTCTCAGGAAACTCATCGCCCGGCAGGACCGCGGGTTCCTCGCCCTGACTCACGAACCGGCCGATCCGAAGCGCGGCTTCATCTACTGTGCCTACACCAACAGCGGCAAGCCGCGCCCGCGCAAGACTACGGATGGACACTCCCCGCACTGGGGGATGGGCTACGGCAGCCAGACGACGTCGATGTTCGGCCTGCTCTGCTACACCCGCCAAACGCAGCTCGGCCCCGGCAAGACGCGAGACGCCTACCGCCGGCTCGTCATCGAGGCCGCGGACGTGTACCGCGCAGCGAAGCCCGACCCGGTTGGGGAAGATCTGTGGGCGGGTGAATTCGGCAACGCCATCTTCCTCGAGATCGCCGCGCATCGTCTGACCAACGAACGCAACTACCTCGATACGGCCCGCGGACTGGCGGACGAGGCAATCAGGGTCTTCTGGGATGAAGACTGCCCCCTTCCCAGGGCAAGCTCCCGAACGAATCACTACGAAGTCATCACCTACCCCGACACGCTGATCCTGTCGCTCCTGGCACTGCACGAACACGTGGAGGGCGTCGAACCACGCGTCGAGATCAGCGACTTGAATCGCTAGCGCGGTTCTTCGCTTGCCGGGCGTCGCGTTCCTCGTAGCGGCCTGCGCCTCGCAGGCCGCCCGGCCGGCGGGGCGCCGGCCGCTAC
>CAYMME010000219.1:0-14196 GCA_964391465.1 uncultured Planctomycetales bacterium | reverse complement strand
CCCATCGGCTGGCGGCCTGAGTTTCTTGAGCGTTCTTAGCGTTGTAGTACTAGGTCGAGGATTGGGAATCCTCCGGGAACCGACGGGAAGTCCGAGGCGGGATAGAGGATCTGAACCCTAAAACCCACGCCTTGGGAGACGCTGCCGCTCTCATCTCCTTCCGTGGTCGGCAGGCCAGGCGGAACTGATGGAACTACAATCTCATCCTCAGCCGGTGCCGCAACTGCCGCGTTACCAAGCAACAGAACCGCAGCGGCAATACACAACCACTCGCGAAAAACTCGATATGCTCCCATGACGTGTCCTCCTTCGTTGAGATGTGAGTAGCACCACGTCGCTGACGTGGTCCAGACCATGAGAGGCTATCACGACGGCGGGAAAACGCAAGGAGAAAACGCAGAAATAAAGGTCACCACTTTTAGGTACGGCGCCTCGCCCTTGACGCTGGGCGGAGCGGAGGTACGATGAGGGCGTTCAAAACACAAGGAGCAAGTCCTTAAGCTCAGAGTAGCCAGCAATCGGCAGTCCGAGTCGGCAGGGTCGGTGACGACCTGCAACGCTACCTTGTGTGCGTGAACACGGGTCGGGCTGCCTTGCGCTATGGAGAACCACCATGAGACCAGATGTGTGGGTGGTGTCCCGCAAGGGCAAGCGGGGCATGACGTATCTCCGTCCGGTGGATCGACCCCGAGACGGGCAAGATGCCGTCCATCGGGTACGGGCGGGACAAGACCTTGGCCAAGCGGATGGCCGGGAAGAAACGGGAGGAGTTGCGGGCCGGGATCACCGGCGACACGGTGCGGGCCGGGTACGATGACTTCGTGGAGATGGTCCTTGAGAAGATGCGGCGGCTGGAGCGGGCCGAGTCGTACATCGACGAGACCGCTCGTGTCCTCGACCTGTTCAAGATGATCTGCAAGCCGAGGAACGTGAATGCCATCACCGTCAACACCCTTGACCGCTTCGACGCCGAGCGGGCGAAGGGCTGCCGCCGGTGCTCGCATCGCTCGTGCCGGTGGCCGAACCCGGTGGGGGCCGAGACCTGTTGGAAGTGCGAGGCCAAGCTCAAGACCGAGACGACCCCGGTATCGGTGGAGACCCGGCGGAAGGACATGAGAACCTTGCAGGCGGCACTCGGCCGGGCGGTGAAGGCGTACCGGCTGCCCGACAACCCGGCCAAGGATGTCGAGCTACCGAGGGCCGACGAGAAGCTCCCGACCGTCCTGGCTCCGGCCGAGGCAAAGAAGCTGCTGGACGTGGCCGACGATCAGTGGACGGCGTTCCTGTACGTGCTGGCCACGTCGGGGCCGAGGACCGGAGACCTGCTGTCCCGGAACTGGTCGGACATGGACCTCGACAACGGGCTGATGACCGTCCGGGATCGAAAGACACGCCGGGAGCGTCTCGCACCTCTGGACGATCACGCCGTCACGTTGCTGGCCAAGCTGCGGAAAGATCGCCTCATCGTGGGCAGTGCCGACGTGCCGGTATTCGTCCGCACCGATGGCTACACGCCCGGTGCCCGGTGGGATCAGCACTACATCAACCGGACGTGGCCGAAGCTGCTGGCCAAGGCCGGGGTCAAGCGGTGCCGTCTACACGACCTGCGGAAGACGTGTGCCACGTTCCTGGCCGTGGCCGGGATCAATCAGCGGATCGCCCGAGGTGTGACCGGCCACAAGTCGAACGCCGTGCTCGAAAAGCACTATCAGCTTGTCGAGGCTGCCGCCCTGCGTGATGCCGTGAACAAAGCATCGGCCCCCTTGCGTCAAGTGCTGGGAACCGGGGCATGAGTTCTACTGCGCATCTGCTGCGTAAGTGCCTTTTCGGGGTCTCGCGTTCCGTCCGTCGCGTCGCTCGTATCTCGTGGAATGCCAAGGAGGTAGGAGGAAAGGCGGCGATGGGATTCGAACCCATGAATAACGGATTTGCAATCCGTCCCCTTAGTCCACTTGGGTACGCCGCCCTGACGATGTCATCCGGATTCTATCACGGGCGGCGCTGCGTGCAAACCTCCCACCCTGCGCGCGACACGCATCGCCAGCGGCGCGTCGTCAAGCCTCCACGCCCGGGAGCCAGCGCAGCGTCATCTGCTTCGACCGCCAACCCCTGAACCCCGAACCCTGAAACCCTGGACCCTCTTCGGCAACGGCTGGCACGGTCGGCCCGTCAACGATATACTGCTGCGGGCGGAACACACGGCGGCGCACTCGGGACGACGGGCAGTGACCGGCATACTTGAATACCTTCAGCGCCTCGCAAGCGAGGCGTACCACCCGGGTACGATCGTCATCGAGCTGCTCATTATCGGGCTCGTGGTCTACACGATCCTGCGCTTTCTCGAAGGCACACCCGGGGCCGGACTGCTCAAGGGCATGGGCCTGCTGGCCGTCATCGGTTTCCTCGTGGTCGACGTGCTCGCGACGCGCTTCGACTGGGCCCGCATCGGCGTGCTCTACCGTTACTTCATCACTGCGGCGTTCCTTACCGCACTGGTGGTCTTTCAGCCCGAGTTGCGGCGAGGTCTCGCCCGCCTGAGCGAGGCCCGGTGGCTGCGACGATTCCTCGAAAACCCGGACACCGTGGTCGAGCCCGTGGTGGCGGCCGTCGCACACCTGTCCAAGAACAAGATCGGAGCCTTGATCGCCATCGAGCACGAGGTGGGGCTGGGCAGGGTCATCGAGTCGGGCGTGCGGCTCGACGCTCAGTTGTCGTCCGACCTGCTGAACACGATCTTCTGGCCCGGCTCGGCGTTGCATGACATGGGCGTGGTGATTCGCGAGCAGCGGGTGGTGGCGGCCGCATGCCAGTTCCCGCTGTCCGAGCATCACGAGGTAGACCGGTCGCTGGGCAGCCGGCACCGGGCGGCACTGGGCATGTCCGCCGAGTCGGACGCGACCGTCATCGTCGTGTCGGAGGAGACCGGACTGGTGTCGCTCGCCAAGGGCGGCCAGCTTGACCGGGGGCTCGAGCCGGAAGCGCTGCGGGCACGGCTGACGGCCCTGCTCCACGGCGGAGGCACCGGCGGCAACGGCCGAGTGCAGGAGCCGCGCGAACGCAACGCGGCCTGACGGTCCCGGAACCACAGCATGATCACACAGCTCAGACTCATCGGACTGACGATCCTGCTGACGGCGTTGATCTGGTCGTCGGCGGACCAGGTCGGCGAGGCGACCGACACGCTGCCCGTGCGCATCACCGTGATCGAGGACGGACAGTGGATCGTCTCGCCGAACACGCGGTCGTGCACGGCGGTCTTCCGAGGGACCAAACGAGCCATCCAGTCGCTTCGCAACCAGACGGCCGACGGAGTGCTGGCGATCAGCCAACTGGCCGATGAACTCGGGCTGGAGCCAGGCACCGAGACGCTCGATCTGACCAATCTTGTCGGACACGCCCGCGTCGTGACGGAATTGGGCCTCACCGTATCCGAGATCGAGCCGACCACGATCCAGATTGACGTGGACCGTCTCGAGCCGCACGTCGTTCCGGTTCGACACTTGTCTGCGGGAGCCGCTCTGGCTACACCGCCGTCGATCGACCCACCCGAGGTAACCGCGACCGTCCCGTCGCTGCTCTGGGAGGAGAATCGCGAGAACCTCGATGTCGTCTACGCCCAGATTTCGCTCGACGAGCTAATCGGTGCGGCCACCGCCGGACAGGCCGTCGAGGAGCAGGTCGCGGTCACCGTTCCGGAAGCCCTGAAAGGTCGGCCCATCACGTTCGAGCCGCGCCGGGTAAGGGTGCGGTTCGAGGTGCGCGACGATCAAGTCCGGCAGACGTTCGCGCGCGTACCGATTCGCGTGATTTACACCGAACCGGCCCAGCGGCAGTTCTGGGTGGACAAGCTCGATCCGCTCGTGGTCGACGTCACTCTCGCGGGACCACCGGAATCGATGGCACGGCTCTCGCGCGAGCAGCAGGAGGTTCGCGTCGGGATCGAGCTGACCACCGACGACCTCGCGAGCGCGGGCGAGCCGAGCCGGAGACAACTGCAGATCTTTCTCCCCCCGTGGGCAACGGGCGTGCAACTCGCACCGGGTGAGGAGTTACCAACCGTCGCCTACGAGATAGCCAAGCGGGAGCCGGGCGGGTAGGATCACGTGCGGCTCGAACCGAGGCATCCGACGGAATCCCACACATGAGCGCGACCGGTGCCGCCAACTTGGCGCAGTATGTCTCGCAAGTGGCGACGCAGGCCCGCGCCGCCGCCCAGCAGCTTGCTGTGCTGATCCCGGCGTTCCGGGTCCGCACCCTTGGGGAAATCGCATCGGCCATCCGGAAGGACGCCGCGCGAATCGAACAAGAGAACGCCAAGGACCTCGCGGCAGCCGAAGCCGACGGCCTGTCGCCGGCCATGGTGGATCGGTTGCGCCTCGACGCGGCGCGCATCGAGAAGATGGCCCAAGCGGTCGAAGAGGTGGCGGCCCAGCCGGACCCGGTCGGACGCGTGATCGACGGGTGGATGCTGCCCGACGGCGTGCGGATCGAGAAGCGCCGCGTCCCGCTGGGCGTAGTCGCGATCATCTACGAGTCGCGCCCGAACGTGACCTCCGACGCGGCTTCCCTGTGCCTCAAGTCGGGCAATGCCTGCATCCTGCGCGGCGGCAAGGAGGCCATCTGCTCGAACCTCGCCATCGGCCAGGCCATCGCCCGAGGGCTCGAGGCCGCGGACGCTCCGCCCCACGCGGTGCAGGTCATCAATACGCCCGACCGGGCCCTGGTCCCGATCCTGCTCACACAGGACACGTGCATTGACCTCGTCATCCCCCGCGGCGGCGAGTCGCTGATCCGGGCCGTCGTCGAGCAGTCGACCATTCCCGTCATCAAGCACTACACCGGGAACTGCCACGTGTACGTGGATGCGCACTGCGACGCCGACAAGGCCGAGCGGATCGTCATCAACGCCAAGCTGCAGCGCACCGGCGTCTGCAACGCGGCGGAGACGGTGTTGTTCCACCGCGACGTGGCCGCGGCACTGGTCCCGCGTATCGGCGCCAGGCTCATCGAAGGCGGATGCGAGATCCGAGGCTGCACCCGCACGTGCGAGTTGCTGCCCGGCACGAAGGCGGCAAGCGAGCAGGACTATCACGACGAGTACCTGGCCCCCGTCATCGCGGCCAAAGTGGTCGATTCGCTGGACGAGGCCGTCGAGCATATCAACCGGTACGGCTCGCACCACACGGACGCCATCGTGACCGAGGACATCGGCGCGGGCGAGGCGTTCGTGACCGGGGTCGATTCGGGCAACGTGATGGTGAACTGCTCGACGCGGCTGTCGGACGGCGGCGTGTACGGCCTGGGGGCGGAGATCGGCATCTCGACCGACAAGCTCCACGCCCGCGGGCCCATGGGCGCGGCCGACCTGACGACGTACAAGTATGTGGTGACGGGATCGGGGCACATCCGGGAGGCGTAGACCTCCGCCGAGGGAGTAATCGACATGACTCGCACTGGTTCTTTGTTGACAGCGTTGTCGGGCGTCGTGCTGGCGCTGGGTGTTGGCTGCGACGATCCTCGCGGCCGTGCGACAAGTCAGCCTACGACGCAGCCGGCCGGACAGGAGACGCCCCTCCTCGAAAGCGCCAAGAACGCTGCGACGCAGGCGGCGGGGAAGGCCAAACCGTATGTCGAGAAGGCAACGGCAGCCGCAACCCAGGCCGCCGACAAGGCCCGGCCCTACGTCGAGAAGGCCGTGAAGGCGACGACTCAGGCCGCCGGCAAGGCCAGGCCTTATGTCGAGAAGGCCACGGCGGCTGCGACCCAGGCCGCCGAGAAGGTCCGGGTGACGGCAACCCAAGCGGCCGAGAAGGTCAAGAAGAAGGTATCAGGCGAGTGACTTCGGGTCGGCAGCCGCAATCCGGAACGCGAGAGAAATGAGCCCAGACCAGATGGATGACCGCACGCTGTGCCTGCACTACACGACCGGCCGCGACGTTACGCCCGTCCCCCCGGCCGACCGTGAGCTGCTGCGCTACGACATCTGGACCAACCTCGCGCACGCCGTGATGCTCTCGGAAATGACGCCGCCGGTGCTCTCCGCCGAGGAGTTGTCGCGCGTCAAGACCGCCCTCAACGCCCTGGATAAGGCCGCCGCCGATGACGGCTTCCAGATCGACTTCGGCATGCCGGGCGCCCCCGGCGCGGTCGAAGACGTGCACTACTTCGTCGAGCGCTACGTCTGCGAGCACGCCGGCGACGAGACGGGCCGCAAGCTGCACACCGCCCGCAGCCGCAACGACCAGGTGACGACCGATCTTCGCTTGCTGCTTCGCGAGAAGACGATGTACTTCGCGAACCAGGTGCTGGACCTCATTGGCGTCCTGGTCGACCGGGCCCGCGATCATCATGACGCGGTCATGCCGGGATACACGCACCACCAGCACGGCGCCGTCTCGACGCTCGGCTTTCTCTGGGGTGCCCACGCCGAGGCGCTGGGCCGTGACGTGGAGCGTCTGGCCGCCGTGTTCGCGCTGTCCGACCGCTGTCCGCTCGGGGCCGTGATGAGCTTCGGCACCTCGTGGCCCATCGATCGCAATCGCGTCGCGAAGTTGTTGGCCTTCGATGCGGTGCAGATCAACAATCTCGACGCGATTTCGTCGCGCGGTGAATTGGAGGCCTCTCTCGTCTCGGCCCTGGCTCAGCTCATGAACCATCTGTCCGTGCTGGCCCAGGACCTGCTGATGATGACGACGGAAGAGTTTTCGTTCGTCACCGTGGCGGATGAGTTCACCACCGGCTCGTCGGTCATGCCGCAGAAACGCAACCTCGACTTCGCGGAGGTGACCAAGGCCAGGGCGGCCGTGGTGGCCGGGCACCTCCACGCCATTCTGTCGATGCAGCGCGGCAACATCTCGGGTTACAACCGCGACACGCAGTGGACCAAGACCGCCCTACTCGATGTGATCCGCGAGTGCGAAGCGGCGCCGCGCGTCTTCGCCCGCGTGATGGCTACGATCCGCGTTGACGACACCCATCGCGAACGGATGCTGGCGCAGTGCTCTGCGGGATATCTCAACGCAATCGACATCGCGGACTTTCTCGCGGCCGAGAAGGGTGTGCCGTTCCGCACGGCCCACGGAGTCGTGAGAACGGCCGTCGACACGTGCCGCAACGCGTCGCCCCCGAGCGCAACCCTGACCACCGACGCACTCAACAGCGCACTGGAGAGCGCCGGGCTGAGCGTGCGTCTCGCCGAGGCCGAGGTCGAAGCCCTCTCCGGCCCGCTCGGCAACCTCAACCGCCGCAAGAACCTCGGCTCACCCAAGCCCGCAGAGGTGCTGCGCCGCGCCGACGAGATCGACGCCGACACCACGATCAAGAAAGCAGCCTGGAACAAGCTCGCCACTGCCATCCGCCAAGCCCGCGACGCGCTGCGCTGACACACGCATTCCAAGAGGAACCGGCAAACGGAGCGCCGTGTGCATGGCGGCGCCGCTCCGCCGTTGGCAGAGCGGGCTTGGCCATGGCACCCACGCTGTGGACACACTCACACGAACAGCTACTCGAGTTCGTCGACGAAAGCAGCCCACACTTCGGCCGTCGTCAGATTGAAACTCGCGGTGAATGCCTCGTCGAAGTCGGCGCTGGTCTTCAGGGTCGCGAGGAACTGCGTGAAGGACGCGTGGTGACGGTCGTGGAGAAACGTGACGAACATCGCGGTCTGGCGATAGAACATGTGCGGCTTGAGCCCGTAGCTCGATGCCGACTTGCCTCCGACGTCGGGTCGGAAGCACCGTCCGAGAAGGATCGCGTGGCGAGCCTGCTCCTCGCTAATCGTCTCGGCCCCGCCGCCCTCGGACACGTACGTCGCCAGCCCTTCCCGAAACCATGCGGGCGTGTCGGTGTGGTACTTCCAGATGCCCCGCTCCTGCAGCAAGAGCGCGTGCGACAGCTCGTGGGTCAGGATCCGACGGACCACGTCCTCCTTGACTCCGAGCTTCGGAGACAGGCACACGTCGCTCAGGGCCGCGGCCGCCCGCACATGGACGGACGTGGCCGAGTAGGCGGCAAACCCCTTCCGCGTAGCGAAGCAGTGGACGGCCACCGGTTCGCGAAACGAACCGTACTGCCGCGCCTCGACGGTCTCGATTGCCGACGGCAGCAAGAGTGCGACCACATCCGCCTGCACGGATGCACCCGGCTCGTAGAACACACGTCCGTCCTGCTCGGATACGGCAAAGTCACACCAGACCCGCGCGAACCCCGCCCGCACGTACTTCCAACTCCCAAGCACAAGCAGCACAGGGAGCACCGCCAGGATGATCCGGACACGTCTGCGACGAGACTTCACGGCATGCGCCTTCGACGAGGGCATCGCTTCCCTCCAACAACAGGCCACACACCCATCATACGTCTGGCCGCAGGCAGTACGAGAAACCTCTGAGTGCTACTTCGATTTGACCGGCCGAAACGGATGGACCCAATTGGCCAGCGCGTTCGGGCTTCGCGACTGGACCCAGAGTCGGCCATGGCCTGCGAATCGCAACAGGATCTGGTCGGAGAACAGGAAGGAGCGGATCTTGCGGGCCCGGGTCAGCGTGTACGTCAGCGACGGCTCCCACGCGACCGCGTAGCCGTTGTCGACCATGTACTCGCCGTTTACCTCGATCTCGTGCACCGCCCCGTAGGCGTGGAAGAACAACGTGCCCGTGCCCGTGACGCGCAGAATGAACAGCCCCTCGTTGAACAGGCCCTTGAGCCCGCTCCACTTTGCATCACACTTGACACTGCTGTCCGACGCAAGGTACGCGCCCTTCTCGAGAAACAGCTCGCTCTCCTGCATCTCATACGCCACGATGTCTCCGGCGCTTCCCGGCGCCAGCCCGACGCTACCCGCCCCGCCCTCGGCAGTGTAGGTGTTCTGAAACAGGCTCTCGCCCGCAAGCACCGCGCGCTTCAAGCCGCCCATGATGCCGCCCCGAGTGCTCGTCTCGGTCCGGACGGAGTCACTCATCCACGCCATGGCCCCGGCGTCACTGACGATCGACCGGCCCTCCGCCAGTTCGACCTCCAGCAGACTGTAGCTCGGCCCGCAGATGATCTCGTAGTCCATCTTCATCAGCTCCGAGGCGGCAGCTTCGGCCCGAGTCGGCGGCCGAACTCGCTGGGATTATGCGACTGCACGAGGATCCGACCCGTGCCGGTGAAGCGGAGGACGAAACCTTCGCCCGACAGCCACGATTGGAGCCACGACTGCCCGGCCTTGGTGACGGTATAGGACAGCGTGTCCTCGAACGCGACGACGTGACCGGTATCCACCGTCATTGGCTGGCTCAGGCTCATCTCGACCATCCGACCAAACGCAGCCACCACGAACTGCCCCTGGCCGCTGAGGCGCAGAAACGAAAGCGATTCACCGCTGAGCAGACCCTTGAGCCCCTGAAACTGCGTGTCGACCTGCACCTCGCTGGTCGAGCCCAGGTAGCTGCCGCCCGTGCAGACCCATGCCGACGATGTGTCCAACTCCATGACGCGCACGTCGCCCAAGTGCGTCGGAGCGAGCCCGACTTCACCCGGCTGACCGTCCGTGGTGCGGTAGGTGGAGAAGAAGAAACTCTCGGACGCGAGCACGCGCTTGAGCCCGCCCAACAGTCCGCCACTGCCGCGTGCCCTCGTCGTGACGTCGATGTCGACGTTTGACGACGCCCGAAACATCGCCCCCGACTCGGACACGAAACTCTCCCCGGCCTCGAGCCGGGTCACGACCGAAGCAAAGGCACCCGAGTCGCGTACGTCGATCTGCACGGCGGTCTCCCGATCCTAGCCTCTGAGAAACGGCGTCAGCCAGCCCGCGAACCCGGCCATATGACGGGTTTGCAGATACAGTTTGCCCTGTCCGGTGAATTCCATCACGAGCCCCTCGCCGGAGAAGAGGGTCTGTTTCAGCCCGCCCATGCCGCGGATGGCGTACTCCAGCGTCGGCTCCCACGCCACGACGTGACCCGTGTCGACGGTGAAGGCACCCTCCACCTGCTTCTCAACCACGCCGCCGTAGGCGCAGTAGAACAAATCACCCTGTCCGCCGGTTTGGATGAAGAACGCCCCCTCGCCACTCAGGAACGACTTCAGTCCGCCAAACCGTGTCTGCAACGTGACGTCCGGCGTGCAGGCGAGAAACGATCCGCGCGTCAGCATGAACGAGTCACCGGTCAGCTTGCGATGGAGCACGCAACCCGGATGGGTCGGCGCCAAGCACACGAAACCCGGCTGCGTGGCCGCGTACTCGGCCAGGAACAGCGACTCACCGCCGAGAAACTTCCGGGCGAGCGCACCCACCATGCCGCCCACGAGCCGGCCCTTCACCTCGAGGTTCGTGCTCATCCGACTCATCGCGCCGGCCTCGGAGAGAACCGTGTCGCCCGATTCGAGGATGACGCTCAAGTCGCCGTAGTCCGGGTTGCCGCTGATGTCGAATTGCATGTCGCTCCGCCGCGCCGGGCCTCAATGCTCTTCGAGCCCGGGTGATTCACAAGACATCCGGCCCGCTCCACCCGCTCAACCGGGCGGAGTGACTGCACCCTGCTGCGAGCCCGGCAAGCACGCCCGGACCCGTCTGGCCACCTTCGGGTCGGTCAGCGAGAGACAGCCCCCTGCGTACGGGGCCATGGCCAATCGTCTATGAGGGCCCACGGTGTGTCAACCCGTTTCTCGGTCCATTTTTTCTCCTCTCTTTCCGCAGCCGGGCACTCTCTACGTCGGCGGCCTGATTCCCTCCGGAAGGCATCCGCCCCCGATGGCCCGCCCGTCCGGAGTTCGTGACGGGGCGAATTCCCGGGAGGGCCCTGCCTGCCACCGTGCCCACGGGCAGTGCGCCGGTACCACGAGAAACGGGGATGCGGCTTGCCCCCCCACCCCCTCACGACAGGAATCCTGAGAATCTGTTCGACATATCGAGATGTGTCGATATAATGGGTGATGATGGCAACAACACGAAAGACAACCACGGCGAGCAAGCCCCCCCTGCTGGAGCTGGAGAGCCTTCGACAGGCGGCCGAGTGTTTGCGGACGCTGGCCCACCCCGTCCGGCTGCGGATGGTGCAGATGTTGCTGCGGGGCCGGTACACGGTGGGCGAGTTGGCTGAGGCCTGCGAGATCCGCAGCCATATGGCCTCCGAGCACCTGCGACTGATGCAGCACTGCGGGTTGTTGTCGAGTCGGCGGGACGGACGGCGGACCTACTACGAGGTCTCCGAACCGGGGCTGGCGGGCATCATGCGTTGTGTGGAACGGCGGTTTTCGGAAACGTAGTGGAACAGCAGGGAACGGGGATCAGGGAACGGGGAACGAGAACGACGCTTAGCGGCGACGCGCAGGGAGCGCGTGACCAAGTGCTTCTTGTTTTTTGGTTCGACTAGTCGTCAGATCACGATATATCGATCTGATGGGGCAATACCAAGGAGACTCTGATGGCAACCATCGAGATTCAGACGATCAGGCCCGAGGAACTGTGGGAGCAGCACCGATCCGGGCAGTCCGCTGAGATCATCGACGTTCGCACGCCGGTCGAGTACCGCGAGGTGCACGCCGACCCGGCCCGCAACATCCCGTTGGACACATTGGACGCACCGGGCATCTCCGCTCGGCGTAATGGGTCCGCTGAGGGCTCGCTGTTCGTGATCTGCCGGAACGGCGACCGCGGCCGGCAGGCGTGTGAGAAGCTCATCGCCGCCGGATGCCGCAACGTGGTGAACGTCGACGGCGGCACGATGGCCTGGGACAAGGCCGGCCTGCCGGTCGTACGCGGCAAGAAGGCCGTTTCGCTCGAACGGCAGGTTCGCATCGTCGCCGGCTCGCTTGTGGTCCTCGGCGTGCTGCTCGGATGGCTCGTCCACCCCTACTGCATCGGCCTGTCCGCATTCGTCGGGGCCGGGCTCGTCTTCGCCGGCGTCACCGACACTTGCGGCATGGGCATGCTTCTGGCGAGAATGCCCTGGAACAAAGTGGGCGGCCCGACGTGTACCAAGTAGTGCAACGTCAGCGTTTGCCCGGAACCGAGACGCGACCGTGAGGGAGCGTGCGATGCCGGCAAAGCCGGCGTCGGTCTCGCGGGCAAAGTCCCACCTGGGTGAAACCCTACACGGGAACCATGTGGAGACCGCGCGGATCGTAGCGGCCTGCGCCTCGCAGGCCGAACCACCGGATGCCATGCCCGAGCGATGCGCCGACATGCTTAGAACCTGCAAACATGGCGGCGCCGCTCCCCTGGGAGCGGCTTGGCCATGGCACCCCAATCGAAGGAAAGTCGAACGATGCCAGCTCCGAAGATCGTGATCGTGGGCGGCGTGGCCGGCGGAGCTACCGCAGCCGCCCGGGCCCGGCGTCTGAGCGAAGACGCCGAGATCATTCTCATCGAACGCGGCGAGCATGTCTCGTTCGCCAACTGCGGCTTGCCGTATCACATCGGCGGGCCGATCGCCAAGCGGGACGCCCTGCTCGTCGCCAAGCCGAAGCTCCTGCGGGACCGGTACAAGCTCGACGTGCGCACCCGCCACGAGGTGCTGGCAATCGACCCGGCCAAGAGGGAGGTCCGCATTAACGACCTCGCCGCCGGACGCGAGTACACCGAACGCTACGACAAGCTGATCCTCTCGCCCGGGGCGGCCCCGCTCCGCCCGCCCCTGCCCGGCATCGACCATCCGCGCATCCTGAGTCTGCGCAACCTGCACGACATGGACCAGATCAAGGCCGTCGTCGACGGCGGAGCCCAGAGCGCGGTCGTGGTGGGCGGCGGGTTCATTGGTCTGGAGATGGCCGAGAACCTGCACAAACGGGGACTGAGTGTGCATCTCGTCGAGCTACTCGACCAGGTGATGCCTCCGCTCGACCGCGAGATGGCCACGGCCATACAAGACAAGCTCAGGGAGAAGGGCGTCTCGCTGCACCTCGGCGACGCCGTCGAGTCATTCGACGCCGACGGTGACCGCGTTACCGCAGTGCTCAAGAGCCAAGCGAAACTCCCGGCCGACCTCGTCGTGCTGGCCATCGGCGTCCGCCCCGAGTCGAAGCTCGCCCGCGACGCCGGGCTGGAAGTCAGCGAGCGCGGCGGCATCCAGGTGAACGAGCGCATGCAAACCTCCGACCCCAACGTCTACGCCGTGGGAGATGCGGTGGTCGTCAAGGATCACGTGACCGGAGCCGACGCGATGATTCCGCTCGCGGGGCCGGCGAACCGACAGGGTCGCATCGCGGCCGACAACGCTCTCGGACGCGAGAGCGCGTATCGCGGCAGCCAGGGCACGAGCATCGTACAGGTGTTCGACCTCGTCGTGGCCATGACCGGGACGAGCGAGAAGGTTCTCCGCCGCGCGGGCATCGACTATGAGAAGATCTACGTCCATCCGGGCAACCACGTCGGCTACTACCCGGGTGCGGCGGCGATGGCTATCAAACTTCTGTTCGCCAAGCCGGACGGCCGCGTGCTCGGGGCACAGATCACCGGGCGCGACGGCGTCGACAAGCGTGTCGACGTGCTCGCAATGGCAGTGCAGGCGGGGATGACGGTCTACGACCTGGAAGAGGTCGAGCTGGCCTACGCGCCGCAGTTCGGTGCCGCCAAGGACCCGGTGAACATGGCCGGCTTCGTGGCCGCAAACGTACTGCGCGGCGACGTGGATATCATCCACGCCGACGAGCTGGACGGGAACATGATCCTCGATGTCCGCACCAAGAAGGAATACGACAAGGGCGCCATCCCGGGCTCGGTCCTGATCCCGGTCGACGAGCTGCGATCGAGACACGGCGAGCTGCCCAAGAACGACCCCATCGCCGTGCACTGTCAGGTCGGCCTGCGAGGCTACGTAGCGGCCCGACTGCTCAAGCAGCTCGGCTACAACGTGCGCAACCTCTCCGGCGGCTACAAGACATTCCAAGCGTTCAAGAGTGCACGCCCCTAGCGCAGCGTGCAGAATCCACGGCGCTTGCCCAACACCGAGACGCGACCGTCAGGGAGCGTGGGATGTCGGCGCAGCCGGCATCCTTCTGACCATCGAACTGCTCTCGCACGATCCCAAACCGACCGCCAACCGACTTCTCAGGCGATCGGAGTGGCTTCGGGCCACGGTTCCGTCTACATTGCCCGCGCAGACCGCGTGCCGAACGTCGTCTGCAACCACACGCAGAACAGGAGAACGCAATGCGAACGCTAACCCAAGTTGCGCAGTTCAGGCAAAAATGGGAATTTTTTAGGGACGTAAT
>CAYMME010000218.1:0-14217 GCA_964391465.1 uncultured Planctomycetales bacterium | reverse complement strand
GCGCGGCTCGGCCTGCTCTGGTTTTTGTTTAATGATATGTTGTTGATGGAGATCTACACGTTCATTCTCTCGGTCGTGCTCGGTGCGCGCTGGCCGGGTGGCCAGGATGCCGGCCGCGGCGAGTTCGCTCTGCGCATGTTCTGCGGCATGGTCCTGTACAACATGTTCGCCGAAGTCATGAACCGCGCCTCGACGATGATCGTCGCGAACCCGAACTACGTGAAGAAGGTCGTCTTCCCGTTGGAGGTCCTCGTGGTTGCGGCGCTGATTACCGCTCTGATCAACATGGTCATTGGTTACGGGGTCTGGTGGGTGGGCTGGGCTCTGGTCCGCGGCACGTGGCCGCAGGTGACGGCCCTCTGGTTCCCGGTCGTCGCGTTGCCCGTGTGCCTGATCACGCTGGGGGCCTCCTGGATTCTCGCCTCGATCGGCGTGTTCATCCGGGACGTGGGTCACGCCGTGGCGCTTGTGGTGCAGGCCCTGTTCTTCATGACGCCCATCTTCTACAGCCTTGAGCAGGTTCCGGATCGCTACCGCTGGGTGTTGGAGATCAACCCGCTGGCCCACGCCGTGGAGGACATCCGTGGCGTTCTGATTATGGGTGATAATCCGGATTGGTACTGGTGGTGCATGTCGGCAGGGTCCGCGGTGGTGTTGGTCGTCTTTGGGTACGCGTTCTTCATGAAGAGCAAGCGAGCGTTCGCAGATGTCGTCTGAGTCCGGTTCGACCGACGTTGCCGTTGCCGTCCGCGATCTGGGCAAGTCGTACCGGATCTACGCCAAGCCGCAGGACCGACTGCGGCAGGCCTTCTGGCGTCATCGCCGGCGCTTCTACGAGGAGTTCTGGGCGCTCAGCGACGTCTCGTTCGAGGTCCGCCGAGGCGAGGCGCTGGGCGTCATCGGGCGCAACGGATCGGGCAAGAGCACGCTGTTGCAGATCCTCGCGGGCACGCTGACCCCGACGGCCGGAGAGGCGCAGGTGCAGGGCCGCGTGGCTGCCCTGTTGGAGTTGGGCAGCGGCTTCAATCCGGATTTCACCGGTCGTGAGAACGTCTTCATGAGCGGCGCGATCCTCGGCATGCCGCGTCGGGCGCTTGAGGAGCGGTTCGACGCCGTCGCCGCGTTCGCGGACATCGGGGATTTCATCGAACAGCCGGTCAAGACCTACTCGAGCGGAATGTACCTGCGGTTGGCGTTTGCGGTGAATGCCCACGTCGACGCGGATCTGCTCCTGATCGACGAGGCGCTGGCCGTGGGCGACGCGGCCTTCCAGGTCAAGTGCATGACGCATATGAAGCGGTTGCTGAAACGGGGGGTCGCGATTGTGCTGGTCACGCACGATGTGCAGACGGTTCGCAGCTTCTGCGAACAAGTGGTGTGGCTCGAGCAGGGGTCCGTGCATGGCGCCGGAGCGCCGCTGGAGGTGACGTCCCGATACATGCAGTTCCTGTTCGGTGATCAGGCGCCGGCCGCGTCCTCGGAGGCAGGCGCGTCCGGCACGGTGGCGCGATCGTCCGGGTCGGGTGCCGTCGAGAGCGCCGGTTGGTCCGAGCGGCCCGCGTCGCATCCGCACCGGGTGCTGTCTGAACTCGACGGGCGTCGCGAGCTGAGTCGCTGGGGGTCGGGCGAACTGCGCGTGGATGGCGTGGCCTTCGACAACGGAGATCCGGAGTGCACGTCCGTGTTCCAGCATGGCGACCGGCTGCACCTTGAGCTCCGGGTCCGGGCAATGCGGGACGTACAGTCCGAGGATGTGGGCTTCGGGTTCTCGTTGCGGAACACCAAGGGGTTGGACATCATCACGTACACAACCTACGACGCCGGGTTGCGGTTCCCGCCGCTTCGCGCTGGAGAGACCATCCGCCTTGCATTCGAGATTGACAACAGCCTCGCTCCGGGCGACTACGTGCTGATTCTTTCCGCCGAGGAAGTGGTGCAGACCGAACGGAGGTACTTCGACTTCGTGGAGAACGCCGCCGTCTTCGCCGTGGTGGCGTCGTTCCCGATCTTCTCGGTGGTGCGGCCGCCAATCGAACCGCTGTGGGTCGAGTGTCCCTCTGGCGCTGAAAGGAGGACGCATGTCCGCCCCGGCTTTTGATCCACACGACCGGCAAGAGCAGGAGCCGGCCGACGTGCAGGAGCGGGAGAAGTGGGACGCGTACTACGCGAGCCTGCCGATGGAGGAGGAAAGCGCCGCCCTCCGCGAGTTCCACGCGGAGTTCGTGGCCCGGATCACCGGGTTCCTCGAACCGGGGAGCCGGATTCTGGAGGCCGGTAGCGGCGGGGCCGGACAGAGCTTGGCCCTCGCGCGTCTGGGCAAGTATCGGGTGGGGGTGATGGACTTCTCGCGCGACGCCTTGCGATACGCCGAGCGGGCGTTCGCCCGGGAATGCGTCGAGGCGGAGTTCATATGCGGGGATGCCCGGGATCCCGGTCCGGCCGAGTACGACCTGGTCTTCAATGCGGGTGTGCTAGAGCATTATTCGTTAGAAAAGCAGGCTGCCTTGTTGCGTGGGATGGCCAGTCGCAGTCGGCGCTACGTCCTGGCGCTCATCCCGAACCGGCTGTGCTATTGGTACTGGCTGTGGCGCGTCCAGACGGCCGCACGGGGAGCGTGGCCGTACGGTAAGGAGATGCCCGGGCTCGATCTATCGGAGGCGTTCGAGGCCGCGGGGCTCCGGCTCCTCGGCCAGCAGTTCCTCGGAGAGGCCTGGGCGGAGGAATTCGTCCGCAATTTGCAGGGCATGGACGAGGCGCTGCGCTACCAGATTCTCGAGATCCACCGCTCGCCGCTCCTATCCGCGGGCGTGAAGAGCTACCTGGTCGCGGGGCTCGGCAGCATTCCGGACGCCGACGCGGCGTGCCCCGCGGTATGGCAGACGCCGGCCATCCGCGAGTCGCACGCGGAAGCCGAGATCCGGGCGGCCCTGGCCGATGTGTTGTCGCTGCGCATCCAGGGAGAGCAGGAGCACGCACGGCTTCGGGCCGAGATCCGGGAGCGGGAGTTACGTACGGAGTCACTTGAGACCCAGTTCGCCGAACAGCGTTGGGAGTTACAGGAGACCATCGCGGCCCGGGATGACGAGCTTGTGGCGCTCGAAGGGCGGCTTGCGGAAGGGCGCGAGGAGCTCGCCGCGCTGCGGGCCCAGCTTGCCGAACGAGACCAGGGCGTCGAGACGCTTCGGGCCCGGCTCGCGGACATCACGAACAGCACAGGGTGGGCGCTGCTCCAGGTGTTGTATCGCGTGCGGTTCGCCCTGGCCCCGCGGGGGAGCTACCGCGAGCGTCTGGGACGGACCGGGATGCATGCACTGCGCGTCCTCCGTCACCGGCCGGGCGACCTCTTTCGGATTCGGGCGCGGCGGCCCAGGCCCCGACGTGCCGCTCGCGCGTCGTCCGGACCCCGTGCGGCAACCGGAGTCGCGGGGCGCGTGAGCGTCATCCTGCCCGTGTACAATCAGGCGGACCTCCTGGGCGATTCGATTCAGAGCGTGCTCGCGCAGACCCACGCCGACTTCGAGCTGATCGTGATCAACGACGGATCGACCGACGGCGTCGAGCAGGTCCTCGCCGAGTTCGCCGATCACCCGAGGGTGCGCTTGCTCACGCAGCCGAACCAGTCGCTTCCGAAAGCGTTGAGCAACGCCTTCGAGTTCGCGTGTGGTGAGTTCTGGACGTGGACCTCGGCCGACAATCTGATGGAGCCCGACCAGCTCGCCCGGCAGGTTGCCTTCCTTCGCGATCACCCGGACGTGGCGATGGTCTACGCCGACTACCTGGCCATCGACGATCGCGGCGAGCCACTGCGCGACCCGGACTTCCGCCCCCACAACCGGCGGTCGCCGGAGTCGCCGGAGATTCACCTTCCGCGAAGTACCGAAACGCTTAACACGGTGGAGGACAACTTCATCGGTGCGTGCTTCATGTATCGTGGGTGGGTCGGCCGGCTCCTCGGCGAGTACGACCCGGACATGGGGGTCGAGGACTACGACTACTGGATGCGCATGAACGCGTTGTTCCCACTCGCGCATCTCGGGACGGATGAGTTGCTGTATCGCTACCGCGTGCATGACAACACGCTGAACGCGCGGGCGGCCGAGTTCAGGATTCAGGATCGGGTGCGCCGCCTGATGGTCTACGAAGGCGAGCGGCATGCGTTCTACGAGGCGCCCTGGACCGTCTACGCGGACGGGCGGACCTTGCGTTGGCTGAAGACGGTCGACACGAAGCCGCACACTGTCGTCGAGTGGACGGACGGGGAACTGCCCGGCGACGTGCCGGACAAGGCGCTCGCTCTGGTTCATGCCGAGAGCCTGACGAGACTGCCGGAGCGGAACGGTTCGCCGGAAGTCTGCCGGGCCGTTTGGTTCAGCGAAGAGGATGTCGCGCCTTACGAGCACCGGCTGGACATCCGGCGCCTTGCCGACGTGTGCTTCGCCGTCGACGAGGATACCGCCGGGCGGCTTGCGCTTCTGACGCCGGTTGCGTTTCAGGCTCCGTCGGCCAAGCCGCTGTTCGATCTGGCGATTGCGCATGGAAATAACCGACTGTTCTACGAACGCACCCGCCCGGCCGCGATTCGCGAGCGGCAGCGACCGGAGGCATGGCACGGCCCGGCGCGGCAACGCGTGCTGGTTCAGGTCGACGATTTCGTGCAAGGGGGGCTCGAGCAGGTCGTGTTGGATTTGGCCGCCACGCTGAGCGCGCACGACCTTGACGTTTCCCTTCTGGTCCTTGGGAGGCAGGGACAAGCGGCCGACCGGGCCCGCGCGGCGGGGGTGAACGTCGTCACGCTGCCGGAAGGGCAGCGCGACGGTGCGTACCGCCGGCTTCTGCGCGACGAGGGGATCAATCTGGTCAACGCGCACTACTCGCTCGTCGGTGCCTCCCAAGCGGCCGAAGTCGGCATCCCGTTCGTGCAGACCATCCACAACACGTACGTGTGGCTTTCACCCGACCAGGTTGCCGCCTACCAGGAAAACGACCGTCACACGACCGCGTACGTGTGTGTGTCGAACAACGTGGCCTGCTACTCGGATTTGCGGCTGGGGCTGCCGGCGGACAAGCTGCTCGTGGTGCCGAACGGGATCGACACTGCAGGTCTGGAGCGTGCGATGGGGCAGGCGGATCGCGCGGGGCTGCGCACGGAGCTGGGGCTGAGCCCGGACGATTTCGTCTTTCTGAATGTGGCGTCGGTGCACCCGCCCAAGGCCCAGCGCGTCACTGCCCGAGCCCTGGCCCAGGTGATTGCCGCCCACCCGCGCGCGAAAGTCGTGGTGGCGGGACGGGTGATGGACGCCGGCTACCATGACCGGCTTCGGAAGGAGATTGCCGCGAGCGGGATCGACGGGGCGATGGTGTTCGCGGGGCATCGCGAGGATATCGAAGCCCTGCTGGCCATGGCCGACGCGTTTCTGTTGCCCTCGTTCTGGGAAGGTTGGAGCCTGGCCCTTGCGGAAGCTCGGTGCGCCAACCTGCCGGTCGTCGTCACCGATGTCGGAGGTGCGCGGGAGCAGCTTGCCGGAGGCGGCGGCAGACTCGTTCGTCCCCCGTTCGAGTCGATCACCGACATGGATTACGCGACGATCAATCAGTACCTCCATCGCGACGATCCGCGGTTCGCTCGTGATCTGGCCGAGGCCATGAAGGATGTGTGTGCTGACCCACAATCACCGGCGCTCTCGGCAGCGTTGCGGCAGACGTTCGATCGGAGTCATGCGTACGCCGCGTACGCGCACATCTTCCGTTGGATGATCCAGGGCGGCAGCCCCGCCGGCGCCCGAGCGTGGCTGCACGATTCGACCTGTTTCAGTTGATGCAACACCTCGTCGATCCGGCCATCGAATCGAAAGTCAGCCGTGCCGTGTTTGCGCTGGCGGTCATGCTGTGCCTCGTCGGAGTGACTCGGCGGGTCATCCAGTCGGAAGATGCCTTCACGGCCGAGGTGATTATCGACGACGCGCTCTACTACCTTGTTCCTGCGCGCAATCTCATCGACGGAAACGGCTTCTCGTTTGACGGAGAGCATCGCACGAGCGGCGTCCAACCGCTGTGGGCGGTTGTGGTCACCGTACTGGCCGCGTTCGTGTCCGACGACGTGACCGCGATGCGCCTCATGGTGCTCCTGTCCGGCGTGCTGTGGGTCCTGGCCGGTGTCGTGTTGCACTATGGACTGCGGCGTTTCGGGCCCGCGACGGCCCTTCTGATCGCCACCGGTTGGATGCTCACCGGCTTCTGGAACCGCGTCGCCCTGCAGGGCATGGAGAACGGGCTCCACGGGTTGCTCTTCGCTCTGCTCATCGCATACGGCGTCCGACACCTCCATGAGCCGAAAGATGGTGCGCTCCCACACGCAGAGCGGCGGTTCTTCCTCGGTCTGGGTGTGCTTGTTGCCTTCTTCACGCTCACGCGTGTCGAATGCGGTGTGCTCGCCGTCGTGCTGGGTGTACTGATCTGGCTCGGACTGATCCGGCCCGGCCACGTGCCGAGGCTGCGGTTGAACTGGCGGGGCGTGGCCGCGTTCGTATTGCCCGGGCTTGTGCTGATCGGGGCGTGGTTGGTCGTCAGCAAAGCGTACTTCGGCTCCTTCACGCCCATTAGTGGTCGTGTCAAGCAGTTCTACGAGAACAAGTGGGAGGCAAAGCACGCGGACGTTGTGACCTCTCTTGGCTGGCACGCCGGGCACCTGTGCGAGATCACTGCTTCCCCGGTGGCCGACAACCTCGAGATCACGATGTGGCGTCGTTTCAACATGGTGGTTCCGGCCGCCCGGACGCGCGTGGTCCTGTTGGCCCTCGTTCTGACCGGATGGGTGTGGGGTGGTTTGCGGCTTGTCCTCCGGCAGCGCATGCGTCTTCGCTTGACGGCTCTGCACGTCTACGCGATCGGGCTGACGGTATTCGTCGCGATTCACTTCGCGATGTTTGCCTGTCTGCTGCCACACTTCACGCCGTACGGGAGTTGGTACTTCTCGCCGGAGTTCATCGCCCTTTGGGTCGTCTACGCGACGGGGTCCTCTCTATCGGTACGGGGCGTCGTCGGCTTGGGGGCATGGGGGCGTGCGCGGCATGTTCAGCCGCTCCTTGCGCGTGTCACCACGAGCGTAGTCGGTGGCGGCGTCGTGCTTCTGCTTCTGATCGGGCTGAAAGCCCTCTGGTACGAGCCCGCGCCGGGCGCGACCAACCGCTTCGTGAGGGCCGCCCGCTGGATGAACGAACATCTGGAGCCCGGCCGGCGCATCGGAACGCTCAGTTCGGGGTTCGTCGGACTCTTCGCTTCCAAGCATCAGGTGTACAACCTGGACGGGCTCATGAATGACGAGGTGTACTTCGAGCAGTATCTGAGGTCCGGACGGATCCGCGACTACCTCAGACACGAAGGCATAGAGTACTTCGCCGACTATCAGACCTTGTCCAAGTGGCGTGAAGGCGTCTCGTGGGTCGGGAGTCGAGTGCCGCTGGAATCGTTGCGGTTGGCTCGGTGGTGGCGCCTGGACGGCAACACCGCCTATTGCATCTGGCGGGTGCTGCCGGACGCTCGTACTCCCGTCACGATTGGGCCGGCGGACGGACCGCGGGATCGCGTCTCCGAGATCCAGTTCGAGGCGGCGGTGTTGGACCGCTACCCGGTCGTGGGTGAAGCAGAGTGGCAGGCGCGCCGGTCGGGCCCATCGGAGGTTCACGGACGCGTGGTGACCTCCATCGTGCTGGATTCGTCCGGCGAGCTCGAGCATGTCGTGATCCCCCGTGCGGAGGTGGATGCACTAGGCCTGTCGCTCGATACAGTTGACATCGCGGAGCCGCTGCATGTTGTCTTCGGCGAGCACGTGGAACTGCTCGGCGTGGCAATTCCGAGGCGTACGGTTGGCCGCGGACAGCGGCTGGTGGTGACGCGCTTCTGGACGCTGCATTCGGACACGCATGCGTACCGTGACGCGTCCTTCGAGATGTGGATCAATCCATCCCGACCGGAGACGGTGGAGAACGTGCCGCCGCCTGATCGTCTGATCCACAAGGATCGCGGTTGCCACGGCACGCACCCGATCCGGGACTGGCGCAAAGGCGAACTGGTCGTGGAGACTTACAGCATTCCCGTTCCGCGCTCGGTGCCGCCAGGGACATACCCGCTGATGCTAGGGATTCGGGATCCCGAGGCGGGTTGGCTGACGCCGCATACCGCGCCTGTCGGTCCTGCGCAGAACTTGCTTCACCTCGGCGACATCGAGATTCGCTAGTGCCGGCTTCGGCGCGGGCGTTTCGCATGTCCTGTAGCGGCCGGCGCCCTCGCCGGACGGGCGGCCTGCGAGGCGCAGGCCGCTACGACGCACCGCAACCGAACACGGTACCTGTGCCGCATCCAAACCGGATGCGAGGCTCGTTGGCGGTGGGTTGCGACTCAACCGACGGCCCGCACACGCCGCTTGCGTTCGACGGGCGCGTTGCGCTCCTCCGCCTCGAGTGGGGTGATTTCGATGTCGAAGAGCGTCGGGTCGGTGCGGGACTTCTTCCGGGGCTTGGCTCGGCTTTGCGTCTCGCGAGGCCGCAGAAGCCGGTCGTTCCGTAGCCGGGGCAACTCGTTCGTGCGTTCGAGGTTTCGCAACTGTGCGATCACGTCGTCGGGCGTGTAGCTCGCGCCCAGCCGGATGTTGAGCAGACGGGTGAAGCAGTCCATGGCCACTCCGTTGCCGGCCAGGTTTGGCAGGGCCGTATTGGTCTCGCGGTACATTGACGCCAACGTGTCGACCTCGAGCGGTGTCCATCCGCCACAGCGAGCGACTGCGTCTCCCGCCCGCTTCACTTCGCGGAGCCGTTTGCGCCCGTGCTTGACGTACTGTTCGGACAAATCGATGCCGACGTAGCGCCGACCCAGCTTGGCGGCCGCGACCACCGTCGTCCCGCTGCCGGAGAACGGATCGAGCACGACGTCGTCGGGATTGCTGCTCACGCGGATGATGCGCATGAGCAGCGCCTCGGGCATCTGGCAGCCGTGCCAGCCCTCGCGCTCGCGGAACGTCCCGCACACGCGCGGGAACTCCGACCACGTATCGTCCGGGAGCCGCCCCAATGGGTCGGCGCGCTTGTCGTGGTACTCGGTGTGCCGGGCGCTGGGGAAGCGAACCTCCTTGTCGTTGAAGACGAAGTTCGATTCGTCCTTCACGAAGTACAGGATGTGCGTGTGCGAGCGGCAGAACTTCGTTTTCGTGTTCTGCCCGAACGTGTAGCTCCAGACGATCCAGTTGCGCAGGTCCAATCCCAGGTCGCGCCCGGCCAGCCGGAGCTGGGCGACGTAGTCGTCCCCGATAGCGATGTAGAACGAGCCGTGCGGTTTGAGCACGTCGATGCACGCCTGCATCCACCGGCGGCACCACGCCACATACTTTTCCTCGTCGACCTTGTCGTCATAGGTGTCGTAGGCGTAGCCGATGTTGAACGGCGGGTCGGCGAACACCAGATCGGCCACCGGCTCGCGCCAGCGGGGTAAGATCTTCAGGCAGTCGCCGAGGTGGATCTTGTTCAGGCCCGGTTCTCGCCCCATATCTAGGCTCCGTTAGCAGGTGGCGTACATCATATGGGGGTGACGGGTGGTCCATCAACCCCCGAATCCAAGGAGCGGACAAAGCTGGGGGAGACGGGGTCCGTGCGGGCGTCGTACCGTTGCCGAAATCGCTGGGTCCATCCGGCGCGATCTGGGCACCACGGGACTGCGGTACGGGTGCTGGGCGCGGAACGGCGATGCTGTCGCACCTACCGAGGCGGCTTGCAGAGCCGGCAGGGGCGGTAGCCCTCCAGGGCGGCCTGGCGGGGCGAGTCGATCTTGTGGGGGAACACGATTCGGTTCCGGAGCTTGCACACCGGTCCGTGGTAGATGAACGACTGCTTGTCTCCCAGCAGTTCCGGAGCTTGCTTCGCCCGACGACGGGCCGATTCCTGCTTTCGCGGCGAGACGGGTGCCGGTCCCGCCTGGCCGGGCCGATTCTTGCGAGCATCCTTTGCCGGTCGCTTGCCCGGCCGGGCGGGTCCCTTCGCCGGTGTGGCCGAGCGGGTGCCGGCGGGCAGGGCCCACAGGCCCTTGCGGACTCGGGCTGCGTTGCGTTCGTAGGCCACGAAGGCTGTTCGATGCTGGTAGGGCCGGGCAGTGGTGGCGTAAGCGTAGCCTTGACGGATCAGTTCCGCGTTGATGAAGAGCCCGTCCGGCGCCCGGTAGACGTACACGGCGCTCGCGCCGGCACCCTCATCCTCGTCGGCAACCATGTAGATGCTTTCCCCACCGAGCAGGTTCCTGAGGAACACGGCGGCTTGCCGGCTGAATGACTCGGCTCGCCGACCGGTTTTGACCCTCGCTCCGTACGGCTCGACGCCGAGGAACCCGACGGGAATCTGTTGCTCTCCGATGCGAATCACCACGGAGTTCGCCGCTGCGACGCGGATCACTCTGTAGGGCTCCAGGCCGCCGAAGTCGGGCACGGGGATGGCCGGAAGTGCCGCCGGCTGGCCGGCGCCGACGGGCTGCGACGCAGGTGCCTTCCGGGTTTCCGCGCCCGGTGCCGGGTTCACGGGGCCGAGAAGCGGGAGAAACAGGGACAGGCTCGCGAGCACACAGAACGGATGCCGAGTCGATTGCCGTGTCATCATCGGTGTGGCCTCCTGGTGGCTGCGTCTGAGTGTACCTCGCTGCGGTCGGCCTTTCAAAAACGGATCCGAGGCGGCGGTCACGACTCCGTGTGGAGGTCGTCCGCGATCAGGACGCCCGGGAGACGGGTGCCCCCATCAGGTCCACGTAGGCGCAGACCATCTGGTTGACGATCCAGGCGAACGTTTCGAGGTCCACCGCCTGAGCGGGCAGGGTGACGCGGAGGTTGGCGTGGTACTCGGCCAGCGGCTCGAGATTGGTCATCGTGCGAGGGGCATCGCGCACCTCGACCGCGACGCCCCAGCAGGTCGCGATGTCGCGGGACTTCTCGATGAACGGGCGGGCCATCGACGAGGTCAGTGCCATGTGGATGGCGAACTGGGCGACGACCACGTGCATTCCCTTGCCGAGGACCGGGTTCTTCCCGTCGCAGAACGCGACCACGATGGGTACGGGCAATCGCTTGATCGACAGTTTCAGTCCGGGCTGCTTGGGATCGGACGCCTCGGTCGGGATGTTCAGGAGGCGGGCGTAGCGCACAATCTGATCACTGTAGGCGTCGGTGTTCATAGGCACCGCTGTCATCGGCTCGGAGCTTGCAATTCCTTGACGCATCACGCATGCTACCGCCCGAATTGCGCGACGGGACAAACGACGACCCGCTCACAGGAACGAAGGAGACGCCATGGGTGCCGAAGCCAACCTGACCAAACTGAACATCACGCTGCCCACACCGCCGACGCCGGTGGCCACGTACGTGCCCACACGGCAGGTCGGCGAATTGCTGTTCATCTCCGGTCACGGCCCGCTCGTGGACGGGAAGTACATTACCGGCAAGGTCGGTAGCGATTTGAGCTTGGAGGAGGCTCAGCAGGCGGCCCGACAAACGGGGCTCTGCCTGCTCGCCACCGCCCGCAAGGCGCTCGGCTCGCTCGATCGCGTCAAGGGCGTGGTCAAGGCGCTGGGGCTGGTCAACGCGACGCCGGAGTTCGCCGACCACCCGGCCGTGATCAACGGGTTTTCGGACCTGATGGTCGAGATCTTCGGGGAGGAGATCGGCAAGCATTCCCGCAGCGCCGTGGGGGCCGGCTCGCTGCCGGGCATGATTCCGGTCGAGATCGAGCTGATCCTGCAAGTGGGCTGATCGGGCCACCTTGCCATCCAGGGTCAAGGCGAGTATCGTACGGTGCACAACCTGCCTGCCCGTCGGCTTGCGCCGTGCGGGCAGGAAGCACCGACGGGGTGTAGCTCAGCCTGGATAGAGCGCTGCGTTCGGGACGCAGAGGTCGCTGGTTCAAATCCAGTCACCCCGAATCCCCTAAGCTACTGGCGAGTAGCGGCTTGCGAATCTTCGCACCGTTGCTCGCCTTTCTTCTGCGCGTCGATTTCGGCCTCGGACGTCAGTCTGGCGTCAGTTTCGATTTGCAGCAGCGCCTCGACGCGGCGCATTGCTGCCTCCGTCGCTTCGTCGCTGTGCTGCAAGTAGAACTGCCGCGTGGTCTCGATGTCGCTGTGACCCATCAGCCCCTGTAGCACGTGCATCGGCGTCCCGTTGTCTGCGTGGTTCTGGCCGAACGACTTCCGCAGCGTGTGCACCGTCACCGGATGCCGCGCCTCGATGCCGGCGTGCTTGAAGTGCACGCGGATCGTGCGGATGAGGTTGTTGGTCAGCCGCCGGTTTTCCCATTCGGCTGCGCGGCCCTCGGCCCAGAACGCCCGCCACGTCGCCGTGACGCACGCCCACCGTGCCGCCGTCACCAGCACGAGCGGTACACCCTCGGGCGCCCGCGTCTGCCATTCAGCGAGCGCGTCGATGGTCTGTTGCGGCAACAGTAGCGTACGAGCCTCGGCGTCCTTCACCTTGGCGGGAGGGAGCGCGGCCGACGCCTCGCGGTTGCGAACGTGCACGCGGTTCTGCTCGAAGTCGACGTCCGCCCACGTCAGGTTGAACAACTCGCCGAACCGCAAACCCGCCGTGTAGGCCAGCAGATAGAACGCCTTCCAGCGTGCATCGGGCACCGCATCCAGTAGACCGGCAAACTCCGCCGGCGTGACGTGGTGCCAGGGACGCGGGGGCTTCCGGCGCACCTGGATGCCGCCGAACGGATGCAGCTTGCGCTTGTTGTAGCTGACGGTGCCCAACTCGTAGTCACCCGCCGCCTCGACGGCTTTGGGCGGGAGAAGTCCCGGGCCGTCGTTCTCCAATGCGCCGTGGAAGGACTGAGCAGCCAGCAGCTCGAGATAGTCCTGCAGCTGGGTCTTGCCGGTCTCGTCTTCTGCCAGATACGCCCTCCAGATACGGTCAGCCTGCGGGCCGATGACGGGCTTGAGTTGCCGGCAGAGTTCGCGGACCCTGGCTGATTTGCTGCGGTCACGCGGGACCATCGCCACCTCCCCAACCGTAGTCGGTCGGACCGGCCAGGTAACCGATACGGCGTTCGAGAGCGTGCCGGTCGCGTCGCTGCTCAACCAATGTTGTGCGGAGCTCCTGCGTATCGCGCCACAAGGCCATCTCGAGCGCGCGCTCCTGTTTCTCGAGATCGAAGATTTCTCGCTCTACTGGTGTGAGCGTCGCATCGTCATAAAAGCCGGGTCCTCGTGGCCGTAGCGGCACCCGTTCGCGCAGTGCTTCAACGCGCCGCTTGGTATCGTCGAGGTGGTGCTTCGTCAAATCGCGGCGTTCTTCAATGAGGCCGGCGAGGCTGCGTGACGTGACCTCACTCCCGGCCATCTGATTCGCGAACACCTCGCCAACGATGTCATCCGGCCCACCGTAGGAAACGCTCTCCCTGGCGGCCTGCAGTAATGCGTCTACTTCGTGCAGATGCCGGTCGGTCGGGCTGCCGTACTGGTTCTCCTTGTCGACGATTCGCCAGAGGGGCGGCACCGATCGAACATCGGTTATCGTGCGGTAGTGGAACTTCATGGTGTCATTCTCCAGTGATGACGGCAGGGAGGCAGGGTTTTTAAGGTTTGCGGTTGCGGTTTACCTCTATGTCGTTGGCTTCTCTGTTGATCACCGCGAGCTCACATTGGACGAGAGAAGATCAGGCGCGTGGAGTTCGACACGGTGGAGATGTGAGTCACCGAGGTCGTCTCTCCAGTCAGCGTCGGCGCCACGTCCACGGCTGGCTCGCCGCCGGATGTGGACACCCCGACGCCCTCGACGGGCCTCGCAGCCCTCTCTCCGTCACCGTGCGTGAGATCGTCCTCGTGCGGCCGAAGATGTGCGAGCCAAAGGCCGCGATCTCAAGGCCGACCTGCGTCGGGCCATGGCGAAGTTCCGAACACTCCACATGCTCCCCGTGCTGCAGCTACTGTTCGCGCGGCCGTATGACGTTCAGATCCCGCAGCTGGGCGTCATCGACAATGAGGGCTGTTCAAGCTGCCCCCCGGACTGTACGCTCACAGTACACCCAATCACCTCGGGTCCTTTGCCACACGTACGTGAGCGCCTGCTTCGGGTGCGGTGACGATGGAGGGGTATCGCGTGCCATTCCCGTTGGCACCCGCCGTTCCAGGTCTATCGGAGCGCTTGTCGATGGCGGTCAGAGAGGGGACCACTTTCACGGTGAAGGAGAGCCACCT
>CAYMME010000217.1:0-14290 GCA_964391465.1 uncultured Planctomycetales bacterium | reverse complement strand
CCGACGCCGCCGCAATCAGCCCCGCCAGAAGAGCCGCGAGCGCGCCGGCGCTGCTGGCCCGTCGCCAGTAGAGACCACAAACGATCACTGCCGAGGCGCCGCTGAGATATACCGCCCCCGTCGTGGCCATGTACGTCCACAAGCTCTCCGGTGTCGGAAACCACAAGCCCCAACAGAGCAGGAACAGTCCCGTCAGCAGAATGAAGACACGCGTCAACCAGATGCGCCCGCGGTCGCTCACTCCACGCGACATGAGCGGCGCGACGACGTCCTGGGTCAACACACTGGCGAAGCAAAGGAGGTAGCTGTCATGGGTGGACATGAACGCGGCGATCATGGCGGCCACGATCAGGCCAAGTAGAATCGACGGCACGATTTGGCCGAGCATCACCGGCATCGCCTGGATTGCCTTCAGGTCGCCGGTCGCGGCCCCTGGCGACCCGGAGAACAGCGCCAGAAGCCCCGCATTCTCCGGCAGGTGCAGGAATACGTACGCACACACGCCCCAGAACGCCGGGATCACCCACCGAGACAGGAAGGCGATGCTAGACCAGGCAAAGATCCTCCGGGCTGTCCGAGGGTCCCGGGCCGAGAGGGCCCGAAGCGTTCCAGACTGCCACAGCGCCACAGCCGAGAGAGCCACCAGGATCGTTGAGACGACGTACATCGAGCCGTATCCCCTGGCCTCACCGTGAGCCAGGTCCACGGCGATTCCGCGGGGGGAATCCAGCCCCGTCACAACATCCTCGACGTCCGTACCATCGAGATTGGCACGGAGCACCTTCCCGGCGGAGCGATCAATCCAGTACATCTTGCCGCCGCGCACATCCAGCGCGAGTCCCGTCGGGAGACCACATGATTCTGCCGCTACGAGGCCTTCCACGGCCGTACCGTCGAAGCTGGCGCGTTGGATCCTGCCGTGCGAGTTGCCTGAGGTCGTCCAGTACACCTTTCCGCCAGCGGAGTCCAAGGCAATCCCCTCGGGGGCATCCAGACCCGTCACCACATTCTCGACCGCCGTGCCGTCGAGGTTGGCCCGCTGGATCTTGCCGGTCCCCCGATCCGCCCAGTATTGCTTCGTTGTCGCCACATCAACCGCGATCCCGAGGGGTTCACGCAGGCCCGTTGTCACTAGGTCGACGACGCCGGAACCGTCGCGTCCGGCCCGCTGAATCTTGCCCGTGCCGGAATCAGTCCAGTACATCTCCTCCGCGCCAACGAGGGTGATTGCCCCAGGGCTGGAGAGCCCGGCGACGAGTTCTTCGACGCCGCTGCCATCAAGGTTGGCCCGTCTGATCTTGCCGCCACTAAGCTCCGTCCAAAAGACCTTGCCGCCGGCCAGGTCCAAAGCGATTCCATGCGGGGCCCCCAGGCCCGAAACTGCCAACTCCTCCACATGCGTGCCACCAGGATAGGCGCGCTGGATCTTCCGGGAACCTTCGTCTGTCCAATAGACCCCTGACGGAGTCTGCTCAAGGGGATTGACACCCGCGGGGCCTCGCGCGGTTGCCGCCGTCTCGTAGACCGTTCCCCAACCGATGTGCCCAACGACCAGCACAGTAACGATGACCATGCCGCTCCCGAGAACCAGGAACTGTACGAAGTCGGTAATGACGACAGAAACCATCCCTCCGAGAATCGTGTAGAGCAGAACCAAGGCCATCAGAGCGGTCATGATGATCTGGAGCCAGCCTTCCGAGTGCAGGCCGGTGACGGCGGTGATGAAGTCGGCCCCGGCCCGCAGGAACAGACCCATGTTGAGGATGCCGGCGGCGGCGAGGATGAAGCCGCCGACCCAGCGCACGCGTACACCGAAGCGCTGCCCATAGTACTCCGGGATGGTCATCACGCCGGTGGCGCGCAGTCGGTAGACGATGAAGCCGGTGACGCCGATGAAAGCCATCGCCGCGCCCCAGATGACGCCCACGTGAAACGCGGCCAGCCCGTTGTTGAACCCGTCGCCGGAGGCATACATCAGCGTGACCAGCCCGATCTCGGTGCCTGTCATGGTGGCCACGCCGAGCGAGACGCGCAGCCCCCGCCCCGCGACGAGAAAGTCACTCAGGCGGGAGATGTAGCGGTTGGCGTAGACGCCGATGGCCACCGACCCCGCGAGGTAGACGATGACGATCGCCCAATCCACCGTACCGAAGTTTGTCGGCAGCGCTGCCGAAGTGTTGGCGAGCAGGTCAATCATGCCGAGCGGGCTCTCCGTTCCCGCACACGCACCGTTCGCACAGAGCGGTGATGCACGGGTCAGTACTCCTTCACGCCGTTCAGGTACAACCCCCCATCGACGCGGAGCACGGCCGCGGTGATGTAGTCGGCGTCGTCGGAGGCAAGAAACGCCGCGGCCTTGCCGATGTCCGCGGGCAGGCCCAGCCGGCCCCACGGCATCAGCGGAGCGGCCTCTTGGATCTCCTCTTCCGACAGAAACAGCCGTTCCCCCGGCGTGTCGATCCAGCCGGGCTCGATGCCATTCACGTTGATGTGGTGCGGCGTCAACTCGTAGGCCATCGTCCGCATCATGTGATTCAGCCCCGCCTTGGCCGCGTTGTAGGCCGTACTCCGCGGATACGGGACGGTACCGTGGATGCTGGAGATGAAGATGATCTTGCCGCCGCCCCCGCGCTTGGCCATGTGCTGTGCTGCAAGCTGACTCACGTGAAAGCCGGCCGTCAGCGTGCCGCGAATCGTGTTCTCGAAATCGTCGGGATCGAACTCGAGGAAGTCGTGCCGCCTCGTCCAGGCCGGGACGCTGACCAGGATATCGATGCGCCCGACCGCGTCGAGGGCGGCGGACACGAGCCGTTCGCACTCGGCCCGCGAAAACGCGTCGGCCTCGACCGGTGTGCACGAACGACCCAGGGCGCGGATCTGCTCGGCCGCACCGGGCAGGTCGGGGCCGCCCGGGACGTCGTTGATCACCACGTCCGCCCCGTCCTTGGCCAACTCCAGCGCGCAGCCGAGCCCGATCCCCCGACCGGAACCCGTCACCAGCGCCTTCTTGCCGTCAAGCCTCATTGCACAGTCCCTCGACGAACTTGCGGGCCTTCTTGGCTTCCTCCAGCGTCGCCGCGAGGTCACCCTTCGTGTCCTTGAGCGTCTCGACCACCAACGACCCGCGGTCGAAGCCGCCCTTCTTCAGGCGAGCCAGGACGGCCTTGAAGTTCACCCGCCCCGTACCCGCCGTGACCATCACGTTCTTGGGATGCTTGTAGTCCTTGATGCACATGCCGAAGACCAGACCGTCGACGGTGGCCGCGTCGTCGACCGGGTCGAGCTTGCCGTCGGAGTAGTAGAAGATGTTGCCGGGGTCGTACCAGATGCCGAAGTTCTTGTGATGGACCTCCTCGACCGTCTTGCGGCACTGCGGACCGGTAGCATTGAGCCCGCCGTGCGGTTTCAGCGTGATCGGAATCTTCTTCTCGGCCGCGTAGTCGCAGGTCTCGGCGATGGCCTTGTAGTACGCCTCGTAGAGCTTCTTGTTCCCGATCCCGCCCATCAGGATCGACTTCGCCCCGGCCGCGGCGCATGCGTCGATCAGCCGGCGCATCCCATCGATGCCCGCCTGCAGCGACTTGTCGACGGGGATACCTCCGCCGTACACGGAAGGGATGTCCATGCCCCGCTTCTTGACCTCTTCGCCGATCTTCCGGGCCTCGTCGACCGTGGTCTTGTGTGAGATGACCAGCCGCGTCTCTGACTTGGTCGTCATCAAGCCGGCGTGCTTGAACCCGGCCTCGGCAATCGCGTCGAGGGCGACCCGGTATTCTTGTTTGTCCCAGGGGCGCGTGTAGCACCCGACCTCCCAGCCGGCGTCTGCCGGTTTCGCGGAGCCGGCTTGGGCAGCGGCCTGGGCGACGGTCGGGGTCACGAGGCCGGCCGCCGCGGTGCCCAGCACTCGGCCCACGAAGTCGCGGCGCGTCGTACGATCAGGTCCTTGCATAACGATCCCTCCCACGGGGCTGTCAGTAGACACGAGAAGAAGCCGCTCCGGGCGGCTCGCTCAGGGCAGAATAGCCGCCGCCCCCCACGAATCAACCCGATGAGCCCAAGGCCTGCCGACCGGCCACGCCCGCCCGTTGACCCGCGGGCCGGAATCCGGTAGGGTTTCTTCCTGGTGTTGTCCCTCCTGCGACTGGCCGTGTAGCCCCACGCGGAGGTTCCTGAACGAACAAGGATCGACGGAATGAAGGTTTCGATCTGGTGCGTCCTGCTTGTGGTGACGGTCGGCCTGCTCCTCACATCGGGGTGCGGCCCCACACTCGTCTACTCGAAAGAGGACCGGGCGATCCGATGGCGTCAGAACGTCGAGGCCGACCTCAAGACGATCCCGCAGGACATCGAACTGTGGATGCTCATGGACCGGCCGACGCGATTGACCGCGTGGCGTGTGAACTGACCCGCGAGCACGCAGGCAAACGTCAAGCAACATCCTCCCGCCGCGGCCTTACGCTGCCGGCGGGGGGATTCTTTTTTGTCCAGGACCCCCACCCGCATGGCCGCGTCGCTGCGTGATCGTATTGCCTGGCTCTTCGGCTACCGCCAAGTGCCGTTCGCGGTGCGCGGCATCTTTCGCTACGAGGCGCTGCACATGGCGGTTTGGGGGGCGACCTGGGGCTGCCTCAACGCGAACTTCTGCATGTACGTGGCCAAGCAGAGCCTGGACGCGCCGGACCTGCCGGTCAGCGTGATCGGCGCATCGATGGGACTCGCCAACATCTTCGCGATCTGGTGGGGCTCGATGGCCACTCGGTTCGAGCGCAAGCGGCTTCTGCTCGCGTCGGTTCTGTTCGTGGCCCTGGTCATGACCAGCGTCGTCTTGACCCCGTTGGTCAAGCAGTCGTGGGCCGCGTGGCTGTTCATGGTTCAGATCGTGTTCGCGTGGGTGGGGGTGCAGGCATCCAACACGGTGCGCACGAGCGTCTGGCGCACCAACTATCCCGACCGGTTGCGTGGGCGCATCCTCGGGCGTTTCGCCATCTGGCAAATGCTGTTCGGCGGCCTGTTCCCGGTGCTCGCCGGCGGCTACTTGGACGGTGTCCTGCACGTACCGCTGACCACGGCGCGCATCGACCTCTCGGCCATTCCCGGAGCGGGACCGCAGGCGTACGCCTACGTGTTCCCCGTGGGTGCGTTGTTCGCAGTGGTGGCGGCAGCGATCTACCGGCGCATACACGTCCGAGGCCGGCGGCGTTCGGCCCGTACTGAACGGCCAACGCCACAACTGCCCAGCCTCGGCGGTGCGCTGGCGTTCTCGGAGTCGGTTCCCGGCTGGATTTCGACCTGGGCGCTGGGCTTTCGCACCGGACTGCGCGAGGCCTTCGAGGTGCTGCGCGAGGACGCGGCGTACCGCCGGTACCTCTTCTGGCAGATGGTCGCAGGGGCGGCCAACATGATCATGGTCGTCCCGCTCGTTCTCATCCTGGCAGAACGGTTCGAGGTGACCTACCTCGCGGCCGCCGGGATGCTGGCGTTGCTGCCGCAGGCCGTCGTCATCGTATCGACGCCTCGATGGTCGCGTTACTTCGACCACTGGGACATCGGTCGGTTCCGCGGCGTGCAGATGCTGCTCTGGGGGATCGGCGCGACGCTGATGGGCCTCGGCGCCTGGCGCCTCTCGCTGCCCCTCATGTGCCTCGGCATCGTCGTCCGCGCCGTCGGCGAATCCGGAGGCCGCCTCGCGTGGCAGCTCGGACACATGGCCTTCGCACCCGCCCACAAGGACGCTCTCTACATGGGCGTGCACCAGGCACTCACCGGAATGAGAGGCCTGCTCATGCCGCTCGTCGGCGCATTCCTCTACCGCTACGTCCTGGACTGGCACGTACTATGGCTAGCCGCCGCCGGCCAACTCCTCTCGGCATACGGCTTCGCGCGGCTCAAGCCTGCGAAGTGACAAGGGTTGAAGCGAGTGGGAGGAGATGAGGCTGAGGAAAGAACTCGGGAGATGGTAGACAGGATATTACGCATGGTTGCGTTTAATGACGTACCAATGTTTGAGAGGCAATGAGGCGGATGAGACGACCGACGCAGCTTAGGCGTAGCGCGGCCTTGGTTCGTACAGTGGCGGCACCCCCCTTTGGGCAGGAAACACTGACGCTTTGCTTGGTCAGCGCGGACTGACCTCCCGTGACGGGAGAACCACATGAGTGAACCTCGCTCGACACGCCGCCGCTGGTGGATTGCGGGGGCGCTACTGGGCGTAACAGTCATGGCGCTGCTCGCCGATCACGTGCTAAACGTGCCGACAAGGCAAATCAAGGCCGTATGCGCGGTCAGCAGACTTGCCGGCATATCCGCGGCAATCCGGAAGTACGAAGACGTGCACGGTGAGTATCCGCCGAGCTTGGCCGTGCTGGTCGAGAGCGGGCTGACATATCCCGAGATGCTGCATTGCCCCTTCCTGTCACACAAGACGGAGAGGGGGATCGACTACGCGTATGTCCGAGGTTTGCGGCGAGGCGATCCCGGGAATTGGCTGGTCGTGTTCGACCGTCCCGGCAATCATCCCGACGGTTCTCGAAGCGTGCTCTACGTGTCAGGTCGTGGGGCGTCGCTCTCGGCAGATGAGTTTGCCGATGAGTACGAGCGATTCGTGGGAGAATTCAGACGAGTGCGTGGCGCGCCCCCAGAGATCGAGTAGGCAGCGTACCAACGGCGTACCGCGCATAGCAGGCCGGATGTGCGTACTCGCAACGGCGGACTGCAACTGCAACACGATCGTCCGTGACTACGAGTCGACCGGGATGGGTGAAGTGCCCGGGCGCAACGCCGGGTTCCACATCGGCACGGGTACACCGGAGTACGTTGCGGACTACACCCACGACGCCAAGGGGCGGATGGGCAGCGTCGACGGGCCGGGACTGGGGGCTGCAGCCGAGTATGCCTACGTGACGGACAGCAACCTGCCCCTTGACAGGCGGCACGCCGCGCATTGCTCTTCGTGTACTTCGTGGTCGGTTTCTACCACGAAGAACACGATGAGCACGAAGAACGGAGAAGATGCAGCGGGGCGAAGAGGAGCACGCATGGATCCGGGCGGCGGGCAGTCTTTGAACCCGCGTCTGCGCCTGGGGCTCGGATCCGTGGTCGCTGCCAACGACCCGTCATGATGGAGCCGAACATGTTCATGCGAATGACTGCTGTTGTCTTTCTCGCTGTTCTTGTTGCAGGATGCGGAGAGAACACTGATCGTGCGAATGCGCAAGAAGAGGGCGCTGATTCGGGCGGCGAGGTACTGAATCCGCCGAACGCTGCAACACGGGCGACCAAGACGCTGGAGCGATTCGTGCACGATACGATCGACCGGTGGAACGATCTGTTGCGTGATCGCGTCAAGGAGGGCATGAGTCCCAGTGAAGTGGACCAACTGTTCCACGGGAAGTACCGTGATCGCGGCGTCGTCTATTGGGGAGGCAGTGGGTCACGTACGGTGTGCTATCTGATCGATGACTTCGTCGAGATTCACGTGGATTTCCTCCTCGACCGTGCGAAGGGCACAGCCCGAGCCCAAGAGCGAAAGCGATGGTTGCGGCTTCCGGACAGAGGCATGACGTACTTCTCGGAGAGGTGACCGAGTGGGCCGGCCGGGCAGGTCTGTTCGCGGAATCGACTCGGATGGGCAGTGCGTCGCATGAGCGTTCGGCCTGTGCGGAGGAACCTTGGAGACGCGATGGATGGTTGGGCCAAGGCGTAGGCCCGGCGGGAATGTCTTCATTGTGTACAGAGCGATGTCCGTAACGGAATGGGCGACCGAAGAGCGCGTCCCGATCTTCGGTGCCCGGCGAAACACATGAGCGAACGCCGCTCGGCACGCTGGCTCTGGTGGGCAGGATTGGCTCTTGCCGTTGTGGTGGCGGGCGTAGCCACCTTCCGGCAGATGGCAGCCGATGTGCCAAGGAAACAGTCGCAGGCCTATTGCACCGTCGGCAACCTTGGAGGCATTTGGATAGCACTGGAGGAGTATTCGGACATTCACGGAGAGTATCCGGTGAGCCTAGCGTCACTGATTGATCGCGGGCTGACCACAGAAACGACGTTGCGTTGCCCGTTCCAGGCGTACAAGGGGAAACGAGGTGTCGACTACAGTTACGTCCGAGGGTTGCATCTACGTGATCCGGGCGATTGGCTGGTCGCATTCGATCGACGCGGCAATCATCCCGACGGTTCGCGGAGTGTGCTGTACGTGTCAGGTCGCACCGCGTCACTGTCGGCAGACGAGTTCGTGAAGGAGTACGAGCGGTTCGCGGAGGAATTCAGACGAGCGCGTGGTGCGCCCCCAGAGATCGAGTAGGCAGCGTACCAACAGCGTGCCGCGCATAGCAGGCCGGATGTGCGCACTCGCAACGGCGGACTGCAACTGCAACACGATCGTCCGTGACTACGAGTCGACCGGGATGCGTGAGGTGCCCGGGCGGGATGCGGGGTTCCACATCGGCACGCGCCCGCCGGAGTACGTGGCGAACTACACGTACGACGCCAAGGGGCGGATGGGCAGCGTCGAGGGGCCGGGATTGGGGGCTGCGGCCGACTACGCACGGGTGACCGCCGGCGAGCTGACCCATGATGCGCGACACGCCGCCCAACGCTCTTCGTACAACTATCCCGCTGAATCTTGTTGCGGCGACAAGATTCCTGCTTGCCCTTCGCTTGGTTGCCGTCCGCGGCTGCGCCGAGTGGTCGCCGCCTTCGGCGGCTCCGCCGCTTCCTTACGGGCGCGGTTCGGAGAAGGGCGACCGCGGAGCCATTGGGTTGCGGGCAGAGCCCGCGCCATGGCCTTCGTGATCTTCGTGGTCCGGCTTTCACCACAGAGAGCCCGAAGATCGTGCATAGGGCAACCTCCCGCCTTTGTGTGCCGATACGAAACGAGTACGGACGGGGCGTGGTCGGCGGCGAAGCCGCGGCCTAGAATCGGGTGACGTCCGGGAACATCGCGCTGCACAAGCACGGGGGGTTCAGATCGTGTGTGGGATCGTCGGCTATATCGGACATAAGCAGGCCCGGCCGGTGCTGATCGAGGGGCTCAAACGCCTCGAGTATCGGGGCTACGACTCGGCCGGGGTGGCGGTGATCGCGGACGGGCGGCTGGAAGCGTGCCGCGCTTCGGGGCGCATCAGCGGCCTGGAGGCGGCCCTCGACGAGTCGACCGCGGCCGGAACGCTCGGCATCGCCCACACCCGCTGGGCCACGCACGGCGAGCCGAGCGAACGGAACGCGCATCCGCATTGCGACGCGACCGGCCAGATCGCCCTCGTGCACAACGGGATCATCGAAAACCACATGGCCCTGCGGACCTACCTCGAAGGTCAGGGGGTCGAGTTCCGGAGCGAGACCGACACCGAAGTCCTGGTCCAGCTCATCGGCCTGTTCTTCAAGGGCGACCTGGAAGAGGCGGTGCGGTCGGCGCTGCACGAGGTGCAGGGAACGTACGGCATCGCGGTGGTGTGCGCCGAGCAGCCGGACCTGCTCATCGCGGCCCGCAAGGGAAGCCCGCTCATCATCGGCATCGGTGACGGCGAGTACCTGGTGGCCTCCGACGCGTCGGCGATTGTCGAGCATACGACGCAGGCCGTGTACCTCGCCGACAGCGAAATGTGCGTGCTGAGCCGAGACGGCTTTCGCACGACGACGCTCGACGCGGCCCCGGTCGCCAAGCAAATCCAGGACGTGGAGTTCTCGCTCGATGAGATCGAGTTGGGCGGATACGAGCATTTCATGCTCAAGGAGATCGTCGAGCAGCCGGAGGCGCTGGGCATGTGCCTGCGCGGACGGATCGACAGTCGCGAGGGCAGGGTCCATCTCGGCGGCATCGCCGATTACGCGCGCGAACTCGTCCGAGCCAAGCGAATCATCCTGACCGCGTGCGGGACGGCCTGGCACGCCGGACTCATCGGCGAGTATCTCTTCGAGGATCTCGCCCGGCTGCCCACCGAAACCGAGTACGCAAGCGAGTTCCGCTACCGCAACCCGCTCATCAACGACGGCACGGTCGTGATCGCGGTCAGCCAGTCGGGCGAGACGGCCGACACGCTGGCGGCGCTGCGCGAGGCCCGCGACCGCGGGGCCCTGGCTCTGGGCATCGTGAACGTGGTCGGATCGTCGATCGCCCGCGAAACCGACGCCGGTGTCTACCTGCATGTTGGCCCGGAGATCGGCGTCGCGAGCACCAAGGCCTTTGTCGGGCAGGTTTCGGTGCTGGCGATGCTCGCGGCCGACCTGGGGCGGCGGACCCACCTGTCGGCCGACCGAGCCGCTTCCTTCCTCGACGCGCTGGCCCGCATCCCCGAACAGATCGGCCGCATCGTCGAGCAGTCGGACGCGATTCGCGCCGTCACCGAGCGCTACGTTGAGCAGGAAAACTGGCTCTACCTCGGTCGCGGTTACAACTACCCCGTCGCTCTCGAGGGGGCGCTCAAGCTCAAGGAGATCAGCTACATCCACGCCGAAGGGATGCCGGCGGCCGAAATGAAGCACGGGCCTATCGCCCTGATCCACCCCGGCATGCCCGCCGTCTTTGTGGCGACCCGGGGAAGTCAATACGAGAAGATCCTTGGCAATATCGAGGAAGTACGCAGCCGGGGCGGGCACGTCCTCGCCGTCGCCACGGAGGGCGACGAGCAGATCGGTAAGCTCGCCGAGCACGTCTTCCGGGTCCCGGACACGCTCGAGCCGCTCCAGCCGCTGCTCACCGTGATTCCGCTGCAACTGCTGGCGTATCACGCCGCCGTCCTCCGCGGCTGCAACGTCGACAAGCCCAGAAATCTGGCCAAGAGCGTCACCGTGGAGTGAGCCGAACAGCGCCGGCGGATCGCACGTCGCAGGCAATCCGATGCCGTGCGCGTCCGATATCCGACCTGCGGACGTTTGATCGTGCCGGAAGCCGCCGGTCGAGCAAGTCCCCGCCTATACTTGAAGAGAGGAGCGTATCGGCAGCCGCCGCACGCGGTGCGACGGCGCACATCAGGGGTCTAGGGGCAGGAGGCGCGCGAGTCGGCGTCACCTCGGAACATGAGCGTGCAGGGCAAACGAACCCGTGGCGGGCGCCAGCCCGTCGGCGCACCGGTGAGGCCGAACTGCGCGCAGGCCCTGGCCCGCATCGAGGGACACATCAGGGAACTCGAGCGACGACAGGCAGAGGAAGGCATCACACTCTCGTCCGAAATCCGCGAGATGCGCAATCGCCTCGCCGAGCTGACCCGCAGTGCCCTGGCGAACCTGGGCGCGTGGGACACGGTCCGACTGGCCCGGCACACGGAGCGCCCCGGCACCGCCGACTACATCAACCACTCGGTCAGGGACTTCTGCGAACTGCACGGTGACCGCTGTTTCGGCGACGACCCAGCCGTGATTGCGGGCTTCGGTCGCATCGGCGGCCACGCCGTTCTTGTCGTCGGACACAACAAGGGGCGTGGGACCAGCGAGAAGGTCGCCTGCAATTTCGGCTACGCCCATCCGGAGGGCTATCGCAAGGCTCTGCGCACGATGAAGCTGGCCGCGAAGTACGGCCTGCCCGTGGTGTCGCTGATCGACACGCCGGGCGCGCACCCGGGCGCCGCGGCCGAAGAACGCGGCATCGCCCCGGCCATCGCCATCAATCTGATGCAGATGTCGCGTCTGCGCGTACCGATCGTCTGCGTGGTCATCGGAGAAGGCGGCAGCGGCGGCGCCCTGGGGATCGGAGTCGGGGATCGCATCGCGATGCTCGAGCACGCCTACTACTCGGTCATCGCGCCCGAGGGGTGCGCGGCCATTCTGTTCGGCAATGCGGAGGAGGCTCAGCGTGCGGCCGACTCGTTGTGCATTACGACCCGTGAGGTCAAGCAGCTCGGCCTGATCGACGACATTGTGGCCGAGCCGCCCGGCGGAGCCCACTTGGATGCGACCGCCGCAGCCCGAAACCTGGAAACCTATCTCCGGAAGACACTCGACGAATTGCGCCGTGTTCCCCCGAACACGCTGCTCGCGCGCCGGCACAATCGTCTCCGCCACGTCGGTGCATTCGTTGATGCGTCCCGGTGCCAACGGAAATCGGAAACGTGATGCCGCGGGAACACAACGAACAACCCGAAGCGAGCGTCTCGAACGGCAACGACTTTGAGCATTCGCGCCAACGAACGACCCTGTACCGCGTGCTTGCCGAGAACATCGTTCGTGAACTCCGCGAGGGCGGGCACACCGGTCACGAGCTCCTCGGGTTCGCCAGCGCGGTCATGCAAGCGATCACCGACAACGCCTGGGATGACCGTCCGGGAGCCGAAGCGACGCGCACCGAGCAACCCGCCCTACCCATGAACACGGAGTTGGACCCCGACGGACGCCCCGTCCTCAGTGGTCGGCGCGTTCTGCTCCGCTCACCCGTCGAAGCGGATCGGGCGGCGTTGGAGCAGTGGACGAACGACCCGCTGGTCCGAGCCAGCCTCATTCCGGTGGTGCTGCAGCACGTCATCGACAACCTCGATGAACTCGCCCGGGACGAAGGCCGGCTCGACCTGATGGTGTGCGATCGTGCCACCCGCACCGGCATCGGCCTCGTCTCTCTGCACGACATAGACCGTGCCGTCGGGCAGGCTGAGTTGGGTAAAGTGATCGGTGACCCCGCCTTCCGCGGAAAGGGCGCGGCCCAGGAAGCGACCCGCCTGATTGTCGCCCACGGCTTCCAGGCACTCAGGCTCAACCGGATCTATCTGCGCACCCGCGGCGGGAACCTGAAGAACATTCGTCTCAACGAACGCATGGGGTTCCGGTTCGAGGGCGTCCTCCAGCAGGCCGTCCTGACGGAGGGACAACTGACCGACGTGGTGCTGATGGGCATGCTACGCAGGGAGTTCAAGCCGCCCCCTGCGGGATAGCCGTGTGCGCCCGCCGCTTCCTACTAACGCCCCAAGTCGCTGCGACACCCCGCAGCCGGTCTCGCCTCGGCAAGACTCTACTGCGGCGGCGTCATCGTGAACTGGAGCTTGCACTCGTTGCTCTTGGCCCCGAGCTTGTCCTCGATGCTCACGTTCAACACGTAGTCGCCGGGATCCAGCGACGCGGGCAGGTGTACGACCTGGGCCAGGAAGAAGTCCTCTCGCCGGTTTCGCGACTCGTCCGCGATTTCCGCGGGCTTGGGTGCCCACACGGACTCGCCTTCCTTGGTCAGCACCTCGAGCCGCTGGGTCAGGAGGGTGCGGTGATTCCCGTCGCTCGTCCGCTCGGTGGTGAAGTTATCCACTTCACAGTAGATGATGACGGGCGTTTGTTGTTCGGCCGGGAAGGTCCGACTCGCGATCTCCTCGAAGACTCCGAAGCTGTCGACGCGGCGACACAGCGCGGCCCGCGGAATCACGAGTTCCGCATGTGATCGAAGGAGCGTGCGGAATTCGTCGATCGCCTCCAGGGCCTCGTCCGTGGCCGCGTTGCGGTCTGCGGCCGAGCCCTGAACGGCGGCCACCGTCTTCATCAGAGAACCCAGCAGCGCCGCCATTTCGTTGCTCATCCCCTCGGCGGGCGCGAGCGCCTTCTCGTCCTCTCCTTCCAGCAGATACAGCAGCCTGAGCTTGAGCTGCTCCGAAAGATTGTCCGGCTGCTCGACGAGCGCATTCTCGAGCGACGTGATCACGGGAGCCAGAGACGCCTGCGATTGGGGACTCGCCATGGCGAGCGGTTGATTCGGCTGGTGAACCTCAACGACGTCCGGCGCCTTGGCGGGTTCCTGCGGCAGCACCACCGCCGACGTATTGGGACGGATGGTAATCGACTCCACCGTCGGCGGAGCGGGCGGTACTTCCTTCGGTGCGGGGGCCGCCTCCTTCGATGGTGCGGCGCGAACGGCAGGCGCCTCGGCGGGCGTTGCCGGCCGGGTCACTTCGGGTTGAGGGGCAGCAGCCGGCGCCGCCGGCTGAGCCGGGGCGGGCGCCTCCGACTTCCTGGCCGTCGGCCGGGCGGGTTCCGCGGCCGGGGCCCGCGTCGCGCCCTCCGGCGCGCGGGCATCAGCCAGACGGGCGGGCTCGCCGGACTCACGCGGCTCGAGTTTGCGCGATGTGTCGCTGCCGGGGAAGTCCTTGACGTAACGCCGGATCTTCTCTTCCAGCGATTCGCTCGCGGCCGGTTTCGCCGTCGCGGCCGGCGCCGCAGCGGGTGCCGCAGCAGGACTGCTCGCAGTGGACGCGTGCGAAACATCAATTCCGTGCGCCGGCTCTCTCACGTCCCGGCGCGGCGCGGCACCCGACGGCCCCCGCGCCTGTTGTTGGAATCCGAACGGTTCCCAACTGCAGCCGGTCGAGAACACGGCGGCGATGGGCAG
>CAYMME010000216.1:0-14350 GCA_964391465.1 uncultured Planctomycetales bacterium | reverse complement strand
CGACCGTTAGGGAGCGTGGGATGCCGGCAAAGCCGGCATCCATCTCGAAACGAGGTTTCGATCCGGTTACGACACTACGCTGGACACATAGCATCCGGGAACCGTCTGTGAAGGCCCTCATCATCGCCCCTCATCCCGACGACGAAGTGCTGGGCGTCGGCGGCACCATGCACAAACTCGCGACCGGCGAGCACGAAGTGGTCGTGGCCATCGTGACCAAAGGGTGGCCGCCGCTGTACCCCGACGCTCAGGTCGCCCAGGTGCGCACCGAGGCCGACCGAGCCAACAGGCATCTCGGTGTGACCGAACTGCGATTCATGGATCTGCCCGTCACGCGTCTGCACGAGATACCCGAGCACGAACTGAACGGTCACTTCGACAAGCTCGTGCTGGACGTCAAGCCGGAATGGGTATTCCTGCCGTTTCCCGCGGACCGGCACGAGGACCATCGCCAGATCTTCGATGCGGCCATGGTCGCGCTGCGTCCGGTGGCCGACCGCCGTTGCGTTCAGCGCATCGTCTGCTACGAGACGCCCTCGGAGACGCACTGGACCGCACCGGGGATCGAATCGACGTTCGCCCCGCAATGGTACGTCGACATCACCAATCACCTGAAGGCCAAGCGCGAAGCCCTCGAGATCTACGCCTCGCAAGTCCAGCCGGAACCCGAAGCCCGATCGCTCAAGGCCGTCGAATCCCTCGCACGCTGGCGCGGCAGCACCGTCGGCATGCACGCGGCCGAAGCGTTCGTCATCATCAGGGATAAGCTGAACGGCTGAGCGCGGTCGACCATCGACCAACAAGCGGTCGAGTTGACTAACGCGCGCGCCTGTGTGTGGTGTTCGGTGGACTGCTACCCTTCGCTGCTGCCGGCGTCGCCGGGCGGAGCGAACTCGACGGAGACGCCCGGCTCGGAACCGACGACGGGCAGGGCCGGCACGTCGGCGGCCCGGGGTGCCTCGGTCGGGGCAGGTGCGCTCGGTGCGGCCGACTGTGACTGCGACGCCGGCGCCGACTCGGCCGGCGGGCTTGCCGCCTTCGGCGTCGTCGGCTGTGTTGCGGCCGGAGCCTTCTCATCGACTGGCGGGAACGGAGCCGACGGCTGCGGCTGTGCCGCGCCCTCGCGAGCCGCCTCGAAGAACGGTCGCAGCACATCGTCGGATGGGATGAGCTCGAGCGACTTGCCCAGCGAGGTCAGGCCCTCCGCCCGGGCGCCGGTGAAGTATTGCATGTAGCCGAGCACGAACCAGGCATCCGCGTCCTTGTCGTTCGCGTTCGTGTACTCGACGAGTGCGTTCAGGTGCCGCTGGAAGTCACCGGGAATGCGGTAGGCCTCACGCAAATCGGCTTCACTTCGGGCCAGGTCGGGAAACAGCCGCATCCCCCGGCGAAGCGAACCCGCGGCCGCCTTGTAGTCCCCCGCGGAGAAGCCGGCCAGTGCATATGCGAACTGCGGATGGGGGCTCTCGGCATTCGCCAGCGTGGCTTGCATGAAGAGCGCCCGCGCCTCCGCATACTGCCCCTGCGCGAATGCGTAGTCGCCGCGCATCAGCAGGTCTTCCATGCTGCCGGGTTGCGGGCGCTGCGGCGCCTGTGCTGCGTCCGGAGTCTGAGTTGCCGGTGGCGTTTGGGCCGCTTCCGGAGTCTGCGGTTGCTGCTGAATCGTGGCTGACGCCGGCTGCTCACCCGACGGTGCGGTCATGTCTGCCGGTCCCACGCCGGCGATGACCTCCTCCTGCGAAACGATGGTGCCCGGATAGCTCTCGACGATGACCGGCGATTCCTGCACCACCGTTTCGTGGTGCACGACCGTCGGTGCGTAGGCCGGGTAGTACGCGGGATAGAACGGGTCATAGTAATGGTGCGGGTAGAACGGGTAGTACCCGAAGCCCACGCCGATCATCACATGATGGTGACGATGCCCGCGGTATCCGTGATGGAAGTGGTGATGCCGCGGGACGATCAACGGTCGACCGTGCCCGTGTCCGTGCCAGGCACTCGGCAGATGGTGTCCGGCGATGCTGCGCGAACCGTAGTACCTACCGCCCGAGCCGGTCGCGACTCCACCGACACGCGCAAGCGGGCGCTCACCGACGGCCAGCGTGCGTGGGTGTCGAACCGATCCGCTCTTGCCGAAGTTCAGAACGCCGTTCTTGATGCCGGTCTGACCGAGGTTCGTGGCGCCCGGGGAGCGACGGACGACAGCCGGCGACCCGGCCGTCGGACTCGGACCGATGGAGGGCCGGATCGAAGCGGACTGATCCAGCCGCCGAACCGCAACGGATCGCCCCGTGCCGCGGGCGCCGGATGCGGTACTACTGCGGCGTTGCGAAGAACGCGCCGGCGACGCCGACGTGGAAGCGCGAGTGCTCCCGTTGCGGGCCGCGATCGCCGTGCCTGACCGCACAGTGGACGACGGTGTCGACACACGATGGCGCGCCACGCCGCCACTTGATTGCGGTGTCCGGACCACCAACCGCGGTGTGGTGCTCTGCGGCGTTCTCACGGTGGGCGTCGCCACCGTGCGGCGACCACTGGAACGCTGAGCCACACCTCGCCCGGAGGTGGAAGCGGACGAACGCGCCGAACTCGAACGCCGTGAGACCGTCGGGGCCGGGGCGGCGACGGTCCGCCGCGGAGCGGCGCGGCCAACCGACGAAAACGAGCGGGGCGATGCCGAACGCGAAGACCGCGTCGATCGACCGGCCGAAGCAGAGCTCCGACTGGAGGATCGGGGCGCGGCAACGGTACTGCGTCGAGCGGAACTGGATGAGCGCGAGCTGCGAGTGACCGATCGACTCGAGCGCCCAGAGCTCGTGGATCGACGCGCCGAAGATCGCCGCGACGACGATGACGAGCGGCTGGACGATCGCGCGGAGGACGATCGTGCGGAAGACGATCGGCCGGCGCTGCGACTGGACCGGCTGGATCGAGTCCGCCCCTCCGCTTGTTCGATCGCGATTTGCCCGAAGCACATCGATAGTCCGGCAACCAGAACAGCAACCGTTCGTCGGCATCTCATGATGGCGCCTCCCATCTTGTCCCGTCGGTCCTCCGAGGCGGCGGCGGACATCCTATCAATCGTGAAATAGTTCCACCGTGTTAAATAATACCACAGTTCGACGGGGCGTGCAAGCGATTTTCATGTGAAAATTTTCACAATCCCGCGCAGATCCTCGAGGACATGGTCGGGCTCGGCCGTTCCGATATCGTAGATCCGGTCCGCTCGGTTGACCCAAGCGGCGCGGAGCCCGGCCGCCCGTGCCCCGGCCACATCGCTGTGGAGCGAGTCTCCCACGTGCAGCACTCGGTCACGAGCCCATCCGGTTCGCTCGAGGGCCAGCTCGAAGATGCCCGGCTCAGGCTTGTAGCAACGGGCCCGCTCGGAGCTGACCGCATCCGCCACGTCCAGACCGTGGGCCGCGAGGGCAGCTTCGAGGTCGGCTTGGTCCACATTAGAGACGACACAGATCGGGACGGGGAGTTGGGCCAGAACCTCGTGGACCTCACCATGTAGCGGAGGCCGCCGCCAGTAATCTTGCAGCCCGGCGACGTAGGGGGCAGGGTCGACGCGTCGGCTGAACGTCTCCAGGGTGGCGGTCAGGCTTACGCACTCGCACTCGTAGAGCGTCCTGAACCGTGTTCCATTGCTGGCCCCGATCGTGTGATAGAATTGGTCCCCCCAGGCTACGGCCAGCGCCGCCGCCGCCAGCGGCAGGTCCAGGTCGGCGACCAGCCGGGCGCACACTCCCTCCACGGCCCGGCGATCCCCATCCGCAATGGTGCCGAAGAAATCCAGGAAGATGCCGTCAAACTGACGCGCCCCGTTCCACACGGTTCCAGGCTACGCCGAGACCGCCCGTGTGCCAAGTCCCGGTGGACGCTTGGGCCGCGTCTACAATGGAGTGGATGCAACCGACCGGCGACGCCGGGCGGGGGGATGCGCGACGCAATCCGAACCGGAGCGGCACCGCAGGGAGGCGGCCGACCCGACGCGCGTACGACACGCGTGTGCCGAGCGAGACCAGTGCACGCACGGATTGACGTATTCACTTGTGAGGTATTGGGTTATCGGTGGTCGTGCAGACCCGCGAGGGCGAAATCGCTTGTTGACATCGCCCGCGCATCAGGAGATGATTAGTCAGAGGCATCGTGGCACAGTCTCTCGTGTGTGGGGCCGTCGAGCGATGCTTCAATGCGGTTGCGAGGGGTTGTCCAGCCGCCGGGGACCAGGCGTGAGGGCTCGCAGGTTGGCAGGCGAGGCCGGCGGCGGGCAGACTGGTTCCGACCGAGATCCGGTTCCTGCTCTGTGGCTGCTTGCCCCGAATGATTCCGGCGGGAGGAGTCCCGCCAGTCCCGTACCCGGTTTGCGATGAGGATTTAGCAATGCAGGCTAGGGCGAATTCCGTCCGCCGTTCCGGCCGGTCACGACGTGCTCAGTGCGTCGCGGCCATTGCGCTGGGGTTAATGTTCTCCGTCACGCTTTCGGCGTTGGCCCAGGACACCGTGTGGTACAGTCAGGGTGAGGCTCGCACTATGCGGGCCGGCACCGGCGAGCTGCACGTCCAACTGGCTCTCGACGTCGACCCGAGTGCCGTGTCGGCGGCGCTGGTCGCGGCCGGATACGCAGAGCTCGAAGCGATTCCGCCCGTATCGACGTCCGCGCGGATCTATCAACTGGCGGGTAGCGGTTTCACTTCCGAAGACAGAGTCGCGATCCGCGAGATCGCAGGTGTCGCTGCAGTGCGCCCAGTCTACACGTTCGCGGGCGCCAATCGTCCCGTGTACCTGAGTGACCAAGTGATCGTCCGGTTCGATGAGGGCGAAGAGGGCGCGGCCCTCCTCGTCGCCGAGGAGCATGGGCTCGAGATCGTGCGCCACATCGACTGGCTCGGCGAAGTGTACGTGATGCGCGTACTCGACGAGTCTGAGACCGATGCCGCACAGCTTTCGGCGCTGCTGCATGGTGATGCAAGAACCGTGTACGCCCATGCCGACGTGATGGGCATGGAGGTCACCAAAGAGGTCCGGATCCTTGATCCCATCTACGCGGCTCAGTGGCACCTGGACAACCCCGGCGGCAACGGCGGCGTCCTCGACGCCGACATCGATGCGCCGGAGGCATGGGAGATTACGGAGGGCGAAGGGATTCTCGTGGCGGTAATCGACCAAGGTACCGACATCGCTCACGAAGACCTTAGGGACAACTACTCCGGGTTCGGGCGCGGGTACGGTGGTCGTGGAACGGGCCCCGATCCGTCGCCGATCAGTTCCTACGAAGGCCACGGCACCGCCGTGACGGGCCTGATTTGCGCCGAGGGCAACGAGATCGGTGTCCGCGGCGTCGCCCCGAAGGCCCAGTTCATGGCCATGGGAGTGATCGGGCGTGGGGGGCTCTCGGCGATTGTGGACGCGTTTCAGTTCGCGACGGAGGTCGGGGCCGACGTGATCTGCAACAGTTGGGGCAAGTATCCCGGGTTCCCGGTTCCTGATGTCGAGGTCGAGGCGATCAGCAACGCGGCCATCACCGGCCGCGGGGGTCGGGGAATGCTCATCCTGTTCGCGTCGGGCAACTCCGGCATATTCATCAATGCCCACGGCGATGAGGCGAACATCCCTGAAGTCATGGCCGTCGGGGCCACGCTCCGCGATGATACGCTGTCCTGCTACAGCAACTTCGGCCTCAAGCAGTCTGTCGTCGCGCCCGGCGGCGGCGCCTCGTTCATCCAGGCCTGCATGACGGCCGACATCGTGACGACGGACATCACCGGTGACGACGGATACAACAGCGCCGGCGTTCCGGCCTTCTTTGGCGATCCGTTCCCGATTCTTCCGCCCGACCCCAACGAGTTGGCCAATCGCAACTACACCAACTCGTTCAACGGCACCTCGGCCGCCTGCCCCGTGGCAACGGGCGTGGCGACGCTGGCCCTGTCGGTGAACCCGAACCTGAGCCGCGTCCAACTCCGCAACCTGATCGAGCATACGGCCGACAAGCCCGATGTATACCGGGGCGATTACGATCCGGTGACCGGACACAGCCTCCGCCTCGGCCACGGTCGCGTCAATGCGTTCAACTCCGTCGTGGCGGCCCAGGCCGGGAAGCTCTGGCCGTCTCCCGTCAGCACCATCGATGCGTTCGTGGCGAACGATCGGGTCGATCTGTTGTGGGAGAACCCCGATGATGATCGACAGGCCAGCGTGCTCGTCGTGCGGAGCGGGTCGCCGATCGGCTGGGTGCCCGAAGACCTGGAGACCTACACTGTGGGTGACGAGGCCGCCCCAGGCGTCGTCGTCGTTCAGGACGCTCCGTTCAACACGCTCTCCGAGCCTGAAGTCCCGCTTGTCGGGTACGTGGAGTACGCCTTCTTTGTTCGCAACACTCAGGGCCGGTACTCGTGGGGACGACGGAAGGAAGTATCGGTCACGTCTTCGCCGGATGTGGGCAACCTACTGCAGATCACGGCGCAGGCGGATGTGACCGTTGGCCAGGCACCGCTGACCGTCCAGTTCGCGGGCGGGGCTCGCGTCGACGTCATTCCGGAGATCTTCCGGTGGATGATGGATGACGAGCGACTGCTCGAAAACGGCGCGACCCGGCCGGAGACCGAACTGTTTGGGCGTGCGGTTCGCCATACCTTCGCCGAGGCCGGCGTCTACTACGTTCAACTGACTGTCACCGACATTGAAGGGCGCCTGGGAACGACGACGATTCCGATCACGGTCAACCCGGCCAACCGGTATCCCGTCGCTTCGATCCAGGCCAACCCGACCTCGGGGTTTGCTCCGCTGGATGTGTCATTCGCCGCGGGCGGTCAGGATCCGGATGGGAGCATCGCCCGTTTCGTCTGGGATTTCGGCGACGGCACAACGGGCGAGGGTGCGTTCATCGACCACACCTACCTGAATGCCGGCACCTACACGGTGACCCTGACGATCCTCGACAACGACGGCGCGAGTAGCCAGGCGACGGTCAACATCCTCGTGAACGGAGCCGGATTGAGCAGCGCTCAGTCCGTTTCCGGTGCGACCGACACCGCGACCACGAGCGTTCTTCCCGGTTTTTGCGGTGCCCTGGGGGTCGAGGCGCTGACCCTGGCCCTGTGTGGATTCGCGGTCATCGGGTTCATCAACCGAAGACGCGCCTAGCCTCGGACAGGCGGAAGCTGGGATTGCCCCAGGTTGAGCGGGCGCGGCGGGTAACCCCTCTAAGTGGACTTCCTTCGTCGAGGCCACCACCCTGGCCGGTGCAGGCGCAGCGCCAGCCACGACGCTGCGAAGCCCAACCACGCTCCTGCCCAGCAGTCGCTTGCCCAGTGCGCCCCGTGGGCCAGCCGCGACAGCCCACAACCGGCGGCGAGCAGTAGCAGCAGCCAGCGCAAAGGCGGATAGAACCAAGCGAGCGTCAGGCCGAACGCGAACGCGACGGTTGTATGCCCGGACGGAAAGGCACTGTGCGCTGCTGGTCTCGGTGCGAGCCAGACGCCTTGCCACATGCCGGCCCAGTCCTCACTCTCGTACTTGACGGGTCGCAGGCGCTCAACGGTCGTCTTGCCCACGCCCTGAAACAGCCAGGCCAGAAACATCGCCAGCAGCACGCGCTTCAGAATGAGCCGTCGCCGTCGGTCCAGCCTCGCCACTGCCACCAGAATCGCCGGCATCACGAGCATCTCGCCGAACGCTCGACACCCTCGCATCAGCGCGCCGCGCGTCCAATAGTCGCTGCCGGCTTCCGACGCGTCGACAGCGTCGCGCCAGCGGGCGATGTCCACGTCGTAGCGGACCAGCACGGCCAGACCGGTGACAAACACGAGCCCCAACACGACGGCTCGCCCGACGCGTCGGAGTGTCAGCGGTCGGGCGTCGGGCAATGACCCGGGTAGCTTGCCGAGAGTGACGCCGGCGGAGGCGGATCCGTTGTGGATGGCCGACTGGTCGTTGCTCGCGCGTGGTGGGTTCAGGGTATTGGGTCCAAGGTACGGTGCGCCGCTCGCACGGTTGCGGGCCTGCCTGCGGGATTATGACTTGGACTCGGGGCTTTGCAACCGCCGGCGACCCGGGTATTCTGCCGGGGAGGCATGACGGAGAAAACCGCGATAAAATGGACCGCCGAGCAGCGCCTCGCGATCGAGACGATCGGCCGCAATGTGCTTGTCTCCGCGGCCGCCGGCTCGGGCAAGACGGCAGTGCTTGCGGAGCGCTGCGCACACCTGCTCTGCCACCACGGGTGCTCCGTCGACCAACTCCTGGTCGTGACGTTCACGGAAGCGGCGGCGTCCGAGATGCGGGTTCGCATCGCGCAGTCGCTGCGCCGCCGCCTGGGCACTTCACGAGCCGGCCGGTGGGCCCAGCGGCAACTGACGCTGCTCGACGGCGCGCAGATCTCCACGATGCACGCGTTCTGCCGCACCATCATCCGTGACCATTTCACCGAGGCCGGTGTCGACCCCGGCTCCGCAATCGCTGACGCGTCCGAGGCCGCCCTCCTGCAACGAGAGACGATCGAGGCGCTGTTTGACGAGCTGTACGGGCTGTCCGACGACGAGTTGGCGGTCGGGTTTCGCCGGCTTGTCGATGACTACGGGTTGGGCAGCGACGAGCCGATCGCCGACTTCGTCATCCGGCTCCACGCGTTCGTGCACTCGCTGCCCGATTCGCATGCGTGGCTGATGGAGGCTGCGCGGCGCGTGGATCCGAATTCCCCCGACGGCATCGACGTGGCGGCAGTGCGCCGCGGGCAGTTGGTCCGGGAGTTGGAGGCGTTCGTGGCGGATGCCGCGCGTCTCGCGTGCTCGGTTCGCGAGACGAGTCGGCGCTGGGCGCGCTACGCGGATGCGATGGACCAGGATCAGGCCGCCGTGCAGTCGTGGCTGGAGACACTGCGCACGAGCGGTTCGTCGGATGCCGTCAATGCAGTGATGGACGAGGTCAACGCATTCAAGTTCTCGCCCGCACCGCGGGTGCCGGCCGCGGAACGGGATGAGGACCCGGCCGGAAAGGACCGCGCCCACGCGTTGCTCAACGGCTTGCGCGACCGGATCAAACGGCGGGTGCGACCGAAGCTCTGTTCGTTTTCGCTCGATGAGCTTCGCGAGGGCTTGGCCGCCATCACGCCGTATACCCGGACGCTGGTCGACCTGACCAACGTCTTCACCGATCGCTACGACGCCCGCAAGCGTGAGAACGCGTTGCTCGACTTCAACGATCTGGAGCGGTTGGCCTTCAATGTGCTCGCGGCCAAGGACGACCGGACAAGTCCGTCGGATGCTGCGCGAACGCTCCGGGCGCGTTTCGTTCACGTTCTCGTCGATGAAGTGCAGGACATCAGCCCGCTACAGGACGCCATCCTTCGACTGGTCAGCCGCGAGGATGGCGGCGACGGTTCCGGCAACCTGTTCGCGGTGGGCGACATCAAGCAGTCGATCTACCGCTTCCGGCTGGCCGAGCCGACGATCCTTGCCGATCGCATCGGAGCCTACGGAACCGACTCGGACGACGGGAAGGAACTGCTCTATCTGCGCAACAACTTCCGCAGCCGGGCGCACGTGCTCGATGCGATCAACGCCTTGTTCGCGCGACTGATGTCACATGAGTTCGCGGGGATCGACTACGACACCAACGCCCGCCTCGTGCATCCCGATCCGAGCGACGATCCCGCGCCGCAGGGGCCGACGGTTGAGTGTCATGTCCTGGCGAAAGGCCCAGTGCCCGGCGGCGGCGATGAGTCGCCGGCCTCCGAGGACGACTCGCCGGCCGACTGGGAGGCCATCGAGCGTGAAGCACTGTTGATCGGCCGCTGCATCAGCGCGCTTACCGGAACGGACGGGCGGTCGGCACCGATGCGGATCAAGGAACGTGCCGGTGATCCGGCCGCCCCGCCCCGCAAGATAACCTGCCGTGACATCGTGATCCTGCTGCGGGCTCCGCGTCGCAAGACGGACGCGTTGCTGCGCGTCCTCCGACGCATGGGCGTGCCGGCCTACGCCGACGCCGGCGGCGGGTACTTCGAGACCGTCGAGGTCCGCGACGTTCTCAGCCTGCTCGACGTGCTCGACAACCGGCAGCAGGACATCCCGCTGGCGGCGGTGCTTCGTTCGCCGGTGCTCGGGCCGGGCGACGGGCTCTCCGATGCCGATCTCGTCACGATTCGCGGGATCGACCGCGGCATTCCGTTTCACGAGGCAGTCGTGAAGTACGCGTGCGCGGGCGAAAGTGATTCACTTCGCGCCCGTCTGACCGAGAAGCTGCAAGCGGTCGACGACTACCGCACCGCGGCCGGCCGCCAGCCGTTGGCCGACGTGCTCTGGCGCATCTTCGAAGAGACGGGGTATCTGTCCTACGTCTCGGGACTGCCCGGCGGATTGCAGCGACGGGCGAACCTGCTCAAGCTGCACGAGCGGGCCCGCCAGTTCGGACGCTTTGCCCGGCAGGGGCTCCACCGGTTCCTGCGGTTCATCGAGCAGCTCACCAAGGAAGGACACGACTTCGGTGTCGCGCCGACCGTCTCCGAGGCCGACGACGTGGTGCGGATCATGTCGATCCACAAGGCCAAGGGGCTCGAATTCCCGGTGGTCATCCTGGCCGACCTGGGCAAGCAGTGGAACCGCGGCGACGCGCGTGGCGACATGATCCACGAGCGCGGCGCGAAGATCGGGTTGCGGGTCGTCGATCCCGACCACGGCATCAAGTATCCATCGATCGCCCACCAACTCGTGGCCGAGGAGATCGAGCGTGAGTCGATGGCCGAGGAGCTTCGTCTGCTCTACGTCGCGCTCACCCGCGCCCGCGAACGTCTGATCCTGGTCGGTACCGCGGATCTCGACAAGGTCGAGCAAGTGCGCCAATCCCCGACGACCGACGGTCCGCTCCCGGCCACTACGCTCGCATCCGCGAACTCGCCGCTGGACTGGATCATCCACGCTCTGGCCGCCCAGCCCAAGGGCAACGTCACGTGGTCCGCCTCGGGTGGAGGAACGCCGCCGCTGTTCGCGGTGTGTCGGCATACGGCCGACGACATCAGTGCGTGGTCGATGCCGGAGGAGGTCGCCGCGCAGCGACGCAGCGCGTTCGCATCCTACGCCGCGCTGGCGCCGCTGTCGGACGGCGAGCCGGTTGCGGACGATGAAACGGTCGAGAGGGTGATCGCCCGGATGACGGCCGTCTACGACGCTGCTGGGATGACGACGGTGCCGGCGGTGGTGGCCGCCAGCGAGATGAAGCGGCGATTCGACCTGCTACGTGAGCCTGATGACCGTCGCCGTTCCCTGGTCGAGGCCGCTACGAAATGGGAGCGGCCGGCCTTCCTCGAAGGCGTGGCGACGGCTGGCGCGGGCGGTGCGGAGCGCGGTACGGCCACTCACCTGATCCTCGAGCACCTTGACCTGTCCCGGTCTTGCTCGGCGGATGGACTCCGCCGACAGATCGACGAGATGGTCGCGGCCGGCGTTCTCGCCGCCGTTGAAGCCGAGATGGTTCCCCTCGACGCCGTGGCGTGGTTCCTCGACAGCGATCTCGGCCGGCGCATGCGCGAGGAACCCGGCGCAGTCCAGCGCGAGGTCATGTTCGTCACCCGCGTCGAGCCGCAGCAATACGATTCCGGCCTCGAGCCGATCGACGCCCGCGACACGATCCTCGTCCGTGGAATCATCGACTGCTTGATTCATGCCCCTGACGGACTCGAGATCATCGACTACAAGACCGACGACGTGACGGCCGCTCAGGTTCCCGACCGCGCTGCCGCCTACGTCAGACAACTCGAGATGTACGCCCGCGCCGTCGGGGCCATTTGGAAGCGGCCGGTCATCGCGAAACGGCTCGTCTTCCTCACGCCGCGCGTGATTCAGAACGTGGCGTGACGATCGTCACTGCCTGAAGTTCAGTGTTCCTGTACCCACGGGATGATGGGTTTCAGAACCATCCGGCCGTTGGCCATTGCGTCCTTCAGCTCATCAGCGGCGGCGAGGATACCGCGATTGACGGTGAAGAAGTCCCCGACCGCGTCCCAGGCCGAGAAGACCAAGGCATGAGGCCGGTAGCGCATCTCATCCGAATCGTCGATGATGAGGGTGAGCATCCCGCTGGCCCCGTACACCTCCGCGTCCAGGTCCGTGTTGCCGATGCCGATCAACACGTTCGGCCAACGCTCTCGCAGTCCAACGAGCGTACGACGCTTGTAGCTGGCTTGCGCGATCATGTCTCGCACGCGATGTGCGGTCACTACGGGGGCGGGCGGAAACCCGTGGCGGTCCAACCACCGCCGGGTTTTGTCCAGGACGAACCTGGGCCGCGCGGTCAGGTAAAATAGATGGAAGTCCTTCGCGAGACCGGTGAGGTTCCGGCGGGCCCCGTCGATGGGGTCGGAGTCGAAATCTTCCTCTTCCAGGAAGAGTTCCTTGAAGTTGGTGTCCGCGATCGTGCCGTCGATGTCGACCGCGATGACGACCGCGTCGGGTCGCCACGTGTAGAACGTACCTGTGGTTCGAACCGTCCGGCCGCCCACCGTCGCCTGTGCCTCGAAGTGAGAGAACTCTGACGTCGAGAGTTCAGTGAGCGTGCTCGCTCGTCCCTCCCCGTTGGTTTCCGCCCGAGCCACTTCCCTGCCGTCGATCACGAACCGCACCGTCACGTCTTCGAATCCGTCATGGGCCCCGAGGATCGGTTCCCGTTCGAGGTAGGCGGCGAACCGCGTCTCCCGACCGCTCATCACCACTGCGTCATCGACGGTCAGCACGATGGGACTGCATCCGGTGGCGGCCAATGCAAGCATGCCCGCGAGCAGCGTGACGTTCCGGAACACGTCGTGGCTCTTCACTGGCCAAACGCCGGTGCTCGTCTGTTCATTGTTGCAGGCGTGGGATTCAGTCGTCGCCCGGTCGTTGCGCCGAGGAATACAAGCGTACGCCGGTCCGTAGCTTCGGACTCGGCGTTTCTCGATTGATCGCATCCTGTGCAATGGCCTGGCTCAACGCTCACCGCGCGGCAGCGGCATCTGAATGTCGCCTACGTAGTCCTGCTGCTGGAACCAGCGCATCGCCTCTCCCAGATCGGTGAAGACGCGGGTGGCGGTCTCGGTGATGAAGGGGGACGGTTCACGATCGGAGCGCCAGATGACGTAGACTTCCTTGGTGGCTTCATGAGCGTGCTGGAGCTCGCGCTCGACGCCGGACGACAGGCCGGGCCGTCCGTCGGGAAGCTGAGGGATGTACGAAACGATCATGTCTGCTTGTTCGATGAGCTTGAAGTCACGAGCGTAGATCTGCCCGTCGATGTCGCGGGCGAGTGCCACGACGTCGCCGGCCGAGAACGTCACGTCGCGGTTGTGCACCGTCAATGTGATCGTGTCTTCGCCGCGGTGCGTGGCATCCACGGCTTCGACGAGCAAGCTTCGCTCGTCGAGGTCGCCCGGATCGAAAACCGTGAAGTGGTCGGCCATCGTTCGTCGAAAGGCGTTCACTTCGGCCAGTACGTGCGGCTCATCCATGACGTGTGTCATCGGGAACGACGGGTAAGCCTTTCTGCGGTGCGGCTCGAAGAGCAAGCGGTAGAGTGCCTCGGCCGGTTCGGTGAGTGCGTCGGCGCAGTTCGATACCACGTAGAACGCCCCGTGCCCGCGGAGGACGGCGGCCAGCACCTCGGTGGCCAGCACCTCCTCCTCTCGCCACACCAGGATGTCCTTGAGCGTGTGGGCCACGTCGTGCTCGCGGTCCAACCGTTCGTGCACCGCGTCGACGTTCTCGACGAGCGTGATGTAGACGTCCGCGTCGAGCATGGCCATCTGGTCGTGATCGAAAGCCGGGAACAACCCGTGCCGCCAGCGGAACGTGGCGTGCGTGTTGACGATCAGGTGCTCGGCTTCGGTCGCCTGAAGCAGGATGTCCTTGAACACGGCCCGCCGCAGGGCGTTGAGCCGGCCCAGCGGAAGGTCGAGGATGCGGCCCGGGACCACGTCTGGGGCCTCGCGGTACATCATGTCGCCGACGTTGCACAACGTGATGTGCTTGCCGCGCGTGCCGGCCAGGGTCACCAGGCGTTCGAGGAGCGGCTTCTTGTCGAGCCCGACCTGGCCGGTCACCACGGCGCAGACGCCCGTCGGACGTTGGCTGAACAAACTGACGCCGGCCGTTTCGGCCATGACGGTCTCCTTCCACGTCAGTCGGCGATCATACCAGATCGCCGGACGCAGTGCCGCCGACGGTTCCGACGTGCGGCCCCACCCACGGCTGGGTCGTCCGTCGCGCGCGCTGATCGGTGCCTCGGGGCGTCCCCGCGAGCGCTCGCATCCGGTCGTGTCAGTGCCGGCCTGTGGGGGGGATTCCGACTGCCAACGGGGGACGCGAGGTTCTCGGTTTTT
>CAYMME010000215.1:0-14394 GCA_964391465.1 uncultured Planctomycetales bacterium | reverse complement strand
CAAGAGCCTCAATTACCGTGATCCGGAGACCCTCAGAATACGAGAGCACTCACACGGTACTTGGCCCGGCGGTTTCCCGAACTCTGGAACCGAAAGCGCCGGGATCCACGCGTTTTCGCTGTCGATAGGTGCCTCTCTGGGCCGTTCCTACAGGGGAACGGCAGACTTCGCCCGCAAGCGGGCGAATCCTCGAACCAGCTTGTTCAAGTTGAAGGCCGTGCAATGCCCACAACGACCCGGTTTGAACCTTGCCCAGACCCCGATGGAGGAACTGCCGCATGCCCATCCGTTCCTTGCTTGCCCAAAACACCTCGACCCGAGCGGACCGTCCGTACAGTCCTGGCTGCGGTACATCCGGTAGGTTGAGTCGCCGCAATCCTCACGGCCCGTCGTGGTCTTCACAGAGTCCAGGCGACGCACCATCGGACAGAAACAGCAGTCCGCCGAGGTGTCATAGACGAAGCCAGCGCGGTCCAGCTTCTTCGACTGCGGATTGATCGGCAGCTTGGGCCAATCCGCCGGGATAACTGCGCCACGACATTACCTACGGTATACGTCCCGAAGTCTTCGAACACGCCCGGCGCGAAGCTCTTGACCAGCCCGAGCTGCCCTGGGACCCATGGGCCGGGCGCTGCCTTGCTCGAGTCCGGCGTTGAGAGGGTCCGGACCGGTGGTATACTGCGTGCATGGTGCTCGGGGGCGGTCCCTGGGCGCCCGTGGTGCCGCGGAAAAGGCCGAACGTGTTGTGATTGGGACGGCGAGACAGGGCATTCCGGAGTTCCACACAGGCTGCAAGCCCCCCCCGGGCCCACGCGGAATCAAATCTCCCATCAGTGAGCGAGTCCTCCCCATGTGCCGAAGAGTGTGTCTACCGATTTCCGCCCTCTCTCTGTCCGTCGTGCTCCTTGCCGCAAATGACGCGGGACTCTCTGCCGCTGAACACACCGACGATCGAGTCATGCTCGATATCTCCGGCATCCCGGCGCACGGGATTGCGATGTCTGAGATCGATTTGACCGAAGTGCTTGACGGGACGCGCGTCGACCCCGGAACCGTGCGCGCCCTCGCGCGCGACGGCGCCGGCGTGCCTTGCCAGTTCGTTCCGGCGGCCGACTTCGACCCAGCCACCCGCGTCCATGGGTTCGTCTTGATTCGAGTTCCACGCGGACAGACCTCTGCCGAGTTGACGCTACGATTTGACGGTGCACCGAAGGACAAGGACGAACCGTTTGACGGGACCGCGCGGACGATGGCGGCCGCTTTCTTTCACGACGCCGCGAATCAGGGAGGGTTGCCTTGGCAAATCCGGATCGGCGCAACGGACAAGACGCTCGCGTGCGACTGGCACGACCGACTATACCAGCGCGATCCGCCGTTGGGCGCTTTCAACCTGATTCATGACCGCGACGCAAAGGTGACGCGGATATCGGCGGGCCCGATCGCGACGGCGATCCGCGTTTCGGCGAAGTACGTCCGGGCGGACGGCTCCGCTCCCGACTCTCGGCCTAGAGCGACGTACACGTGGATCTACTTCCGCGACTTGCCGCTGGTCTGCGTCGACGCGGTGATGCGCCAGGAGACCGATTTCGACTGGAATGAAGGTCACTTCCTCGAGTTCAGCTTCCCCAAAGGTGCCTACGACCGCTACGTCGGCGCAGACCCGAAGACGGAAGGGAAGTTCATCGGCGACGCGAAAGTCCACCGCTTCCGACGGTACGCCGGCATTCTCACCGGAGACACCCTCGTCGGCATGACGGCCGCCGGCGAGGTGATGGTCTACGACAACAAGGGTCCGGGCGAAAGCTATCTCCAGGCCACCGGCGATTCGGCCTCGCACGAATCGTCGAGCAGGGTGGTGTCGCGAAGCGCCTGGCTGTGGGTCGGCGGAAGCAAGGATGCGCACACGACGCTGACAACCGCATCGGCGACTCTCCCGGACGGCGCATCGACGCTCACCACGAAGGTGAGCGTCTTCCGCGCGGTCGCCGAAGCACAGAGCCGCTTCCGGGCCGCCCCGCCCGGGGAGCGACGCAAGACCTGGGCCGCCGGGATCCTCGCCGCCCGATTACAGCGTCAAGGCCGTCTCGTCGAGGCGGAAGCGGTTGCCAGGGGAACGCTTCCGCAAGGCTGGACGGCCGCGACCGCTGGACGGGCTGGGATGATGCTCGAAAGGACGAAGGACGGCATTCGCCTCGTCGATCTCGTCGACACCGAGGCGGGAGCCGCGTTTCTCGGCAAGGACAGTCCACCGCTCTTTACGCTGAAGCTGCGAAACATGGCCGACGGCAAGGACGTTTTCCTTTCGGCTGAGTCCGGCTGGGGCGACTGCTCCGTCACGGGGCGTCCAAGCGACGGCCGCGTTACCTTGGTCTGGAAGCGACCGAAGGACGCGGCTCTCAAGGAACTCGGCGACGACTTCTCCGTCTCGCTGTCCGCGAAACTCGTCGAGAAAGACGACGCAATCGTCTGGGACGATATCCGCGTCGACGGTGTCGGGCCGAAGTGGTCCGTCTTGGACGTCGCCATGCCGCAAACCGCCTTCGCCGAACTCTCCCCAGAGGCCGTCTTCTATCACCCCAAGGTCTCCGGGATCGCCACGCCTGGCATGTGGCGCAAGGCCGTTTCCTACAAGGACACCTATCCCGGGGCGGAGGTGCCGATGCCTTTCTGGGCGGCATACGACGAAACGCGGCGGACGGGGCTCTACATGGGCATCCACGATCCGCTCGCGTCGACGAAGGATTTCGAGCTTCGTACGAACACGAGAGGGCGAACGGTCCACGTGAAGGTGACCCACACTGCCGAAAACGCCGGGCGACCCGGCAACGACTACCGCGGCCCGGGAGCGATTGTTTGGAGGACGTTCACCGGCGACTGGTTCGACGCGTGCCTCATCTACCGCGACTGGGTCCGCGCCGCCGCAAAGTGGTATCCAAGATTGGCTCCGGACGAAGGCCGAGCTGATACGTCGCTCTGGATGCGCGAGTTGCCGCTGTGGATTCTCGGCGGCGGAACGAACTATAAGGCCACGATTGCCGAACTGCGAAAAGTCCAGAAGGAATACGGCGTGCCGCTCGCCTTCCACTGGTATACCTGGCACCAGATCCCGTTTGACAACGACTACCCTCACTACTTCCCCACGGCCGAAGGCTTCGCCGAGGCGGTGGCCGAGGTCCAGAAGGACGACATCTACGTCATGCCCTACATCAACGGCCGGTTGTGGGACGTGCAGGATCGTGGCGCGGAGGACTTCCAGTTCTCCAAGATTGCCCTGCCTGCGGCGACGAAGGACCCGAAGGGCGAGCCGAACGTAGAGACGTACGGAAGCAAGAACCCCGACGGGTCACGAGTGAAGCTGGCGGTGATGTGCCCGTCGACGCGGTTGTGGCAAGACAAGGTCGGCGGAATCGTCGATCGCCTGTTCAATGAAGTTGGCGTCGCCTCGGTCTACATCGACCAGATCTCGGCCTGCCGCGCGATGCCCTGTTACGATCCGACCCACGGCCACCCGACCGGCGGGGGGCACTGGTGGACCGCCGGCTACTGGGAGATGATGGACCGGATTCGCAAGAAGATGCCGGAAGGATGCATGGTCACCAGCGAGTGCAACGCTGAACCGTTCGTTCGTCACTTCGACGGCTACTTGACGTGGCACTGGCAGAACCAGGACCAGGTTCCGGCCTTCGCGGCCGTCTACGGCGGCGCGATCCAGATCTTCGGCCGCGCCTACCGACGAGGGCAGAAGTCACCCGAAGAGTACCGACTCGCCTGCCGGATGAAAGCGGCCGAACAACTCCGCTTCGGCGAGCAGATCGGATGGTTCCATGGCGCCCAAGCGCTCGAAGCAGGCCTCCTTCCCTTCTACCGCCAGGTCGTCACCCTCCGCTGGAAGTTCCGGCGCTACTTCTACACCGGCGAAATGGCCCGGCCGCCGAAGCTGAATGGCGATATTCCGCAAGTCTCGGCCGACTGGCGCTGGGGCAGCGGACGTGTTATCACCAGCCCGGCCGCCGGGAGCGGCGCGTGGCGGATTCCGGCAAAGCAGAAGGCCGTCTTGTTCTTCACCAACGTCGCCGACGAGCCGGTAGAAGCGACGCTCGATTTCGACGCATCCGAATATGGCCTCGCCGCGGCAACGGTGCGGATGACCCCCTACGACGGCACGGCGACCCCTGGAAAGCCGCTCGAATCCTCGAGTCATTTCCAACAGACTCTCACGCTCCCCGCGAAGTCAGCCGTCGCGTGGGAACTGGAACCGTAGGGTGAGACCATGGAAGAAGAGGTCGCACGTTTGGCGTTGGCCGCAGGTCGTTGTGCAATTCCACGACGGCCACACCGGCAGACTGCTCTACGCGGAGGGCATCTCGACCGCCGACGTCAAGGCGGACACGGCGCCCGGGCCGAAGGTCAGCCGCTGGTTGCCCAAGTGACTGCTGGTAGGGTGGGTCGTCGACCCACCTGCTATGTGTGAGGAGAACAGCATGAAGTGTCGTTATCAGGATCGGCCACTATGCCCCTTCGCACTGGTCCTTGTCGCCTCGGTCCTCGTGGTCAGCTCTGCGCTTGCCAAGGACATGCGCAACTTCGCGAACGGCCATGTGATTCCCGACGAAGGCTACTGCGACCAGCCGTACATCGTCGTGACGAAGGACGGCAACTGGCTGTGTACGCTGACCACGGGCAAGGGTCACGAGGGTCAGCGAGGCCAGCACGTCGCCGCGGCGATCAGCAGCGACCGCGGCCGCACGTGGTCGCCGCTCATCGACATCGAGCCCGCGGACGGTCCCGAGGCCTCCTGGGTCGTGCCGTTGGTCACGCCCGGCGGGCGGGTCTACGCGTTCTACAACTACAACGGCGACAAGGTCGGCCACGGCTCGGCGGACTTCGCCATGCCGGACGGCCGCACGAAGTATCGCGCCGATACCGTCGGGTGGTACTGCTACCGCTACTCGGACGACCACGGCCGGACCTGGTCCGAACGATCACGCCTGCCGATGCCTGTCGCTGCGTGCGACCGCGGGAACCAGTGGCAGGGGCGCGTGCAGGTGTTCTGGGGTATCGACAAGCCGAAGGCCGCGGACGGCACGGCGTTCTTCGCATTCACGCGCCTGGGGCGTTGGATGCTGGAGATAGGAGAAGGCTGGCTGTACCGGTCGGAAAACCTGCTGTCCGAGACGGACGTGGCTAACGTGCGGTGGGAACTGCTGCCGACCGCCGAACGCGGCATTCGGGCCGAGGAGTTCGGCTCGGTGCAGGAGGAGCACAACATCGTTCCGCTCGGCGGCAACCGGTTGTACTGCGTCTATCGCACGACCCACGGCTTCTCGTGCCACAGCTATAGCGAGGACGGCGGCCGCACGTGGAGCAAGCCCGAGCCGATGACCTACACCCCGGGCGGGCGCCGCATGCGCAACCCGCGCGGCTGTCCGAAGCTGTGGAACCCGAGCGACGGGAGGTATCTCTTCTGGTACCACAACAACGGAGAGAAGTCGTACAACGTCGGCGACCGCTACGGCTTCCGCAACGTCGCGTGGCTCTGCGGGGGACGGCTCGTCGACGGGCGTCTGCACTGGTCCGAGCCGGAGATCGTTCGCTACTGCGATCACCCGTTCAGGGGATGCAGCTATCCGGACCTGATCGCGCACGACGGCGGGTACTTCCTTGCTGCGACACAGAAGACGGAAGCCCGCGTGACGGAGGTCGATCGTCGGTTGGTCGAGGATCTGTGGCGGCAACACACGCTGACCGAGGTTGCTCAGTCCGGGCTGGTTCTGTCGCTCGGCAAGGAGCAGTTCAAATCGCGCAAGGCGGCGATGCCGCGACTGCCGAGCCTCGCCGACGGCGGCGGATTCGCAATCGAGCTGTGGCTCAAGCTTCCACACCTGCGGGCGGGGCGGGTCGTGCTCGATTCGCACGATCCGGCCGCCGGGGGGCTCGTCGTCCGGACCACGGTGGCCGGTGCATTGCGGCTGGACATGAGTGACGGCGTAGCCTCCACGGGGTGGGACTGCGATCCGGGCCTGCTCCAGCCAGGCAAGCAACACCACGTCGTGTTCATCGTCGACGGCGGGCCGAAGGTGGTTTCGGTCGTCGTGGACGGCCGGTTGTGCGACGGGGGTGACAGCGATCACCGCCGCTACGGCTGGGGGCGTTTCCGGCAATCGCTGTATCTCAGTTTGTCTTCCGACACGAATCTCCCGGCGCACGAGATCGGTGACGTCAGCGGCGGCAAGACCCTGCGTCTCGACGGTTCTGTCGTCGGCGTGCGGATCTACGATCGCTATCTCAGAACGTCGGAAGCCGTGAGTAACTACCGCGCCGGCCCGGCGAAGTGATCCACAACGCGCAGTCGGGTGGCCTACCTCATCGTACGTGCTTGGCACGTATCCGGTATCGCCAGACCGGGCTTCGAGGTGCCAAGGGCGGCCTGCCCGCCCGTGTTCTGCAGTGAGGGTACTGGCAAACCACGACGTACGTCGGGACCGGTGGCACACGACGCTGAACGCGCACTTGACGGCATCGCACGCTCCCTGACGGTCGCGTCTCGGTGCTGGGCAGAGCTCATCGACGGCGCGACACCTCGCTAGAGCTTGCGTACCCAATCCGGCAGCGTTGCCGTGTCCACGCGGTCGATGCCCGGTATGTAGGGCTTGAGATCGATCACCGGCGTGCCGTCGAATGCATCGATCTTGTCGATCTCGATGACGTTGCCCTTGACCGCACGAATCTTGCACACCGTCAGGGCGATGAGGTTGGGTCGCACCGGCGAACGCGTCGCAAACACACCCGTGAGCGGCAGGCCCCGGTTACCCCTCGGATGAACCTGGAGCATCTTGCGTTTTGCGGGCGTGTCGTTCCGATCGAACCAGTAGAAGACCCAGACGTGCGAGAACCCCTGCAACCCGGCGAGGCCGTCCTTGTGCTTGGCGTCGATCCGGATCGTCGTTCGCGCGTCGTCCTTCAAGACCGTACCGATCGGATGGACCGCGAACGGTCCGGAACGCGCTTCCCTCGCGGTTCTTGCGCCCGCGGCGAGGGCGGTCAGCACCATCGCGAACACACACACCAGTCCTACGAATCCGATCACAAGCTTCCCTGTCATGGTCTGGCTCTCCGGTTCCGTTAGTGATGATCACACCCTGCTCCGCCCACAAGGTGATCCAAGCGTCCCGCGGCGTAGAGGTCGGCGGCCAGTCCTATCGAACCCGTCACTTGAAGGATGCCGAGAAGGGAGGGGCACCGTCATGATCTTGAGGCCATCGATCACCGTCGCTACCGTACTTTAAGGGTACAAGCCCGCGGATCGGAACGCCAGCCTGATCCCGGCAAGGTGGTCAGAATCTCCGGAACAAGGTGGTCATGTTTTCCGGAACCCGCATTGAGCGGAAGCGCCCACCAAGGTTCTCGCTGGGAATCCCCTGAAGCGGGATGCCCGCGGCGGCGATCCGCACCAAGCCGAGCAGCACGCCGGCGAATGTGACAACGGATGTGGGTTCCATGCACTGCCCTTGGCTGGCGCGCGCCTTTGCGTGTGTTCTTACGCCCCTGCCGGGGCTTGGCCTCCTGGGCCTTCACTCACCCACGGCTCACGCCGTGGGCTTGTCTCTTTCGCTCCTGGCGAAGCTGGGGCGGTTCGTTGATGCTCTTCCCTGTTGCCGGTCGCGTCGGTTCGATGCATCGCGGCGCCTGTTCCGCTCTTGCGGAACGGGCTTGGCCATGGCACCCGACGTCGCGTCGCACGGGTCCCCGGGCCCACGGGATCACGGGCAGGATGCCCGTGCCACGCGCCTTGTGACGCGCGGCCGTGCTAGCGACGCGCTCGGTGCTACTTGCGCTTGTAGCTGCCCTTCATTTCGATCTTCTTGATGTTGCGGAGCAGGTCGACGCCTTCGACCATGGTCCACTCGAGGGTGTTCTTGTCCTTGACCTGCATGGCGTAGCGGCCGTAGCTGGTGGTGCCGTCGAGGCCTAGGCCTTGATAGTCCATGGTCCAGAGCTTCTTGGCGTCGTCGTACTTGGCCGTGCCCTCCTGCGGATAGCCCCAGTCGTTCAGCATCCACCACACGTACGTTCTCTTCTGCGGATGCCAGCCCCAGTAACCGGACGACGCGAAGCTGTGGGCGGGGCCTTTGGTGGTCAGGTCGCCGTGCAGGTAGGTGCCGCCGAGGACCCAGTCCCACTTGGCGGTGCCGGTCCACTTCTCGACTTTGCCGCCGGGCCCGACGCGTTCGGCCTCCCAGTTCCACGAACCGACGAAGTCGCCGAGCGGAGCGAGTTCGGGGGCCGGCCTCGGCTTCTGGATCTGGGCCAGGTCGACCTGTAGGGACATGCAACCGGTGAGCAGCAGAATGGAGGTGGCGCACAAGGTTACGACGGCCGGTTTCATGGCGGTGTCTCCTTATCGTGCATGAGATGCGGTTCGCGACGATCGATCCTCTTCGACCGCGCATGAACGGAGGATAGCACGACGAGAAGTCGGCGCGAAGTAGGGGCTTGAAGGAACCGGCGCAGCGCGGTCACCGTTCCCGAGCGAGTGATCCCACGCCCGGGGCTCGATTCACCTTCCCATTTCGCTCTGTTTCACTCCCCGCCGCCTGTCCCGCAAGAACCCGGCGGCAGCCACCGATTCTGCCATGCATCGTGGCCGGAGGTGCCGTGCCAGAGTTGGCCGAAGAGCGTTGCGTCATTCAGGTTGGCTTGGCCGTCGTTGTTCAGGTCGGCACGGTCCTGGGGGCCATTCCCATGGAAGGCCTGTCCGAATGCCGTTGCGTCGTTCGTATTGACCTCGCCGTCGCCGTTCACGTCGCCGGGCAGGTGGCCGAGGCACAGCCTGAACGTGGCGGGGGTCCCGGCGGCCGCGGACGCGACGTCCAGCGTGACGACCGTCCACTGGCCGACTTCAATCGGCCACTCGAGTTCGACACTGTGAAGGCCTCCGCCGACGTGCGTCAGCCCGACGACCGCCGGCGTCGGATCGCTTCCGGTGGATGTGACGCTCGAGCCGACATACGTGACGGGACGGTCCACCAGGATCTCGAACACCTCCAGCCCGACGTCGTCGGCCTTCGGCCAGATTAACTCCGCGGTGTTGTCCGTTGCGTCGGTCCCGTTGACGATTCCGAGCAACGCCGGCGGGAAGGCGATCGCGATTCCGTATGGGCTGCTCAGATCACAGGTCACGAGCGTCTTGAGCTTCGAGCCGTCCTGGCCGGCCTGGTCCACCTCGCGGGCGCTCGAATCCGTCAAGTACATCCTGTCCGTTTCCGCATGGAGGGCGATGCCTCGCGGATCACGCAGCCCGGAACTCACTAGCTCCTCGACGTTCGACCCATCGAGGTCGGCCCGAAGGACTTTGCTCGTGCTGCTTATGCCGCCGCTGACTACCCAGTACATCTTTCCCGCGTCGAGATCGAGGTCGATATCGTAGGGGGTGTCCGGCGTAGTGCTGACAAGATCCTCGACACCCGTGCCGTCGAGGTTCGCCCGCTGGAGCTTCCTGGTGCGCCCGTCCGCCCAGTAAACCTTGGCGCCCGCAGGGTCGACGGTGATTCCGTACGGCCTGTTCAGCCCGGGGATCAGAAGGTCCTCGACGTTGGATCCGTCGAGATCGGCCCGCTCGATCCGGTTGGTGCCGTCGTCGGTCCAATACATCTTCCCCCGGACGAGGTCGAGGGCAACACGGTTGGGTATGCTCAGCCCCGTCACGAGCTCTTCGCGATTCGAACCGTCCAGGTCCGCGCGCTCGATCTTCCCCGTGCCCGTGTCGGTCCAGTAGAGCCTCTCGCTGACGCTGTCGATAGCGAGGCCCTTGGGTGTGCTCAGTTCGGTCAACACGTCTTCGACGTTGGTGCCGTTGATGTTGGCGCGCTGGATCTTCTGGGTGCCGTTGTCGGTGAAGTACATCTTGCCGGCGGGGGCCTCGACCGTGTCGGTGCCGACGACGTACCCGATGATGGGGTCGGCAGTGTCGGAGGCCCAGTCGCCGCTGCCGGACAGCTCGCCGCTCGCCTCGAGCGAGATCGAGATGTCCAGGACGCTGCCCATGCCGATGATCGGCGTGACGCCGTCGGACTTGTACTTCATGAAGCCGCGGAACGGCGCGGCCATCTCCATCTCGTGCCCGTCGGGGGACGAGGCGTAGGTGAGGATTCCTTGGAAGACGGGACCGCGGTCCTGAACGAAGCAGATCATGGATCCGTCGGGAAGGGTGTACGGGCCGTCCTCGTAGGTGGAGCAGTCGCTGATCTCCTGTGCGGTGGGCGGATCGGTTGCGTCCCACCAGACCCACTGGGTGTACCAGTCATACGTCCCCGGAAGCACGTCCATGACGCCGAGCTTCTGATCGGCGAAGGCCTGGTCAAGCGAAGGGGTGTCCCACGCGCCGTGGTTGATGTAGTGGCCGGTGTTGTAGGCGTCGTTGTAGAACTCGAGTTCCATATTCACGTCGTACCCGGGGCTGGTCGGGTAGTAGCCGCCCTCGTGCGCCCAGTAGCCCGTGACGTCGTCGTCGTCGACGTCGATGGTGACGATAACGTAGTAGCGGCCGGCCTTCGGTGGGTCGGCCTGCGTCCGCCCGACCACACCGTCGGCTCGGAAGTAGGCGTAGAGCGTGTCCGTGTCGTGCGTGAACTTGTACTCGAGAAGGTCCACGTCGACGTGGTCCTTGGCGGCCGGGACGTCGTACCGGCCGCTATGGTCCGTGTCGTGCACGTCGGGTACGCCGCAGTGCAGGACGCTGCCGTCGGCCGCGGCGTCCGGATCGAAATACGATGGCACCGACGCCCAGTCGCCGAAGCTGCCGTCGATGGTGATGTTGGTGATAGGCTCGCCCGACGCGACCGGGGCGAGCAGTGCGAGCGCAACAACACACACCGATGCCCCGAATCGGACGATGGCTCGGGTCGGCTTACGGCTCTCCCGGTTGCGTACAGCGGAAGGCTTCGTGGAATGCATGCATTCATCTCCTGTGAGAGTATGGGTCCTGCACGGGGAATTGCCCGGAGGACAGTAGGTTTGGTGCTTCCGGGCCCCTCCTTCCGAAGTGAGGCCTCACGTTTCGCCTCTCCCGAACGGATGCATTGTACCCGAGACGACGCCGGACGACAAGAACGCAGGCTGCCCGGCAGCGGCTCCGCAGGCAATGCGGTAGACCGGCCGGAGCGCCGACTCACGTGCGGCTGCGGCTGGGTTCAGGCGAGCATTCCGGTTCTGGCCGGGTGGTCAGAGACTCCTGTGCCGTCCCATGAAACGCATGGCCGTGAGTCCGAGCAGGGTCATCATCAGCATGTGAGCACAGCCGACACCACAGAAGAGGCACAGCGGACTGACGACCGGGTCCGACTCCGACGTGCCGTCCGACGGCGTGGTTGTCGTGTCGGTTTCGTCCGTCTCCGTCTCGGTGGCTTCGGCTTCCACGACGTACCCGACGATGGGATCGGCGGTGTCTGAGGCCCAGCCGCCGCTGACGGAGAGTTCACCGCTGGCCTCGAGCGAGAAGGAGACATCGAGGACGCTCCCGATGCCGATGACCGGCGTCGTGCCGTCGCTCTTGAGATTCATGAAACCCCGATACGGTGCGGCCATCTCGAGTTCGTGACCGTCGGACGACGACGCGTAGGTGATGATGCCCTGAAACGCCGGACCGCGGTCCTGGACGAAGCAGATCATGGACCCGTCGGGGAGCGTGTAGGGCCCGTCCTCGTCGGTGGTGCAGTCGCTGATCTCCTGCTCGGTCGGCGGGCTGGACGCGTCCCACCAGACCCACTGGCTGTACCAGTCGTACGTGCCCGGCAGCACGTCCATCACGCCCAGCTTCTGATCGGCAATGGCTTGGTCTAGTTCGTCGCTGTTCAGGGCGCCGTGGTTGAGATAGTGGCCGGTGTTGAATGCGTTGTCGTAGAACTCGATCTCCATGTTCACGTCGTAGCCGGCGCTCGTGGGGAAGTAGCCGCCCTCGTGTATCCAGTAGCCCGTCTCGTCGTCGTTGTCGACGTCGATGGTGACGATCACGTAGTAGCGCCCGGCTCTCGGCGGGTTCGCCTGCGTCTGTCCGATCACGCCGTCGGCCCGGAAGTAGGCGTAGAGCCCATCCGAATCGTGCGTGAACTTGTACTCGAGAAGGTCCACGTCGACGTGATCCATGGCGGACGGGATGTCCGATTGTTCGTCGTGGTCGGTGTCGTGCACGTCGGGAATGCCGTCGTGCAGAACGCTTCCGTCCGCCGCGGCGTCGGGGTCGGTGTGCGAGGGCACCGAAGCCCAGTCGCTGAAGTCTCCGTCGACCGTGATGTCGGTGACGGGCTCGCCCGTTGCGGGCGGAGCGAGCACCGCGAACATCGCGACGGACAGGCACAGTGGCAGCCACACCACTCGCGGGGTCGTCTTGCAGTTGCGTGATTCACAAACACGGGCATTGGCGGGGGAATGCATGGCTGGTTCTCCTTCCCACGTGTGCGTGGTGGTTGGGGTTTGTCCGGCGGGCCGTGGGGCTCCGAGTCGTCTCGTGGGCCCCTATCGCGCGTTTCGGCTTCCGAGGCGCTCGCATCGTACAGAGGACGGTGCCCAAGAACAAGAAACAGCTCAGCGACGCGTGTGCTGCCCGCATCGGTACGATCCCGAGTATGATGACGGGCATCGTGGCAGCACGCGACATTGATATCTACGCATTGCCGATTCCCGACTTCGGGCTGCATTGCCCGGACTGTGATTACGCGCTGGTAGGCTTGCCGCAACATCGTTGTCCGGAGTGCGGGCTCTCGTTCGACATGGCCGACCTGGTCCGGCCGTACACCGTTCTGCGCCCGCCCGAGACTACCGGTGACGAGTTGCCCATGCCGGACTTCGGCCTGCGCTGTCCCGACTGCGCCGAGCCCCTAGCCGGGGCCGAGAGGCACGAGTGCCCCGCCTGTGGCCGACGCTTCTCGATGGACGAGTTTCGGTCCGGGCGCGATTGGGTGATCGTCTTCAACTCGGCGGACGCGGTGCAACTCAGCTTCGCCCGGCTCGTGCTCCGCGACAATCTGGTGCCGACGCTTGCGACCGAGGACGAGTTCCGCAAGGCAATCGGGGCGGTCGGGCTCAAGGGTCTCGGTCCGCGCATCGAGGTGCCCAGGGCGTTCTTCTTCGAGGCCAAGCTGATCCTGCGGCGCGAGGCGGCACGCATCGAGGCCGCCCGGGCCGACGGCACCGCCGAGCAGGAACGCGACTGCCCCCACTGCGGCGAGCCGAACCCGCTCACATTCGAGCTATGCTGGAACTGCGGCGGGCAGATGTAGGTTGGGCATCGCCCACCACGAGGGACTACGATTCAGCAGCGGTGGGCGGCGCCCACCTTACAAAGGAGCAGGATTCATGCGGTTTGCGAAAATGACTTCCTCGTTGGCGTTGCTGGGCGCCGGGTTTGTTCTGGCGTGGCTCGTGCTGCCGCGAGAGACAGGGGCGGTGGACAAGAAGCCGGCATTGTTGAAGTCGGCCGTGGTCTCGTGGGAGAAGGCGCCGGCGCTCACCGCCGAATGGGGCGAGATGCGGACGCACTATCGCGGCGAGACGCTGGGCACGAAGGACGTCCTCGTAGCTGTCGCGGTCGTCGAACCGGGCAAGGCCATCCATCGGGCCCACCGCCACGTCGAGGAAGAGTACCTGATGGTTGTCGAGGGCTCCGGAACATGGCACCTCGACGGCAAGGAGTTCCCGGCGAAAAAGGGCGATGTGCAATTCATCGAGCCGTGGATCTGGCATGGACTGACCAACACCGGCGACAAACCGCTGACCTTCGTCGTCTTCAAGTACAGCAGCAAAGGCGTCAAGCTCCCGCCGCGACCCGACGCGGGCGAGGATGAGCTGTAGCCGGAGCGTTCGCACCCATTGGGCAACGTGCAGCCACCACTACCGGTGCGTGCTGCGCACACGGGCAAGCGCAGAACGGACCTTCGCAGCCTCGACTACCGGACGCTCGGATCGCGCGGCGGTGACACGCCGACAGTCGACAAAAAAAACGGGGCTTGCCATTTCGTGGTATGCGGGAAAGATGGAGCAGGGGAGAATTGAGGGAGCGCGGGAAGGGGAGAAGGGATGGGCCACCTCAGCGTGGCCTCAGCCGGACACGGGGGGCGACAGAGAAGCATCCGCTTCGATTGGTGGTAGTGGGAAGGACGCGATCACCGCAAGAGGCGGGTCCCCATAAGTGAGTCGTACTTGGGCGACCTTCAGAGGTGTGCCCCGGTGTGTACCGAGCCACGGACGAGCGTCTCGTCGCGCGGCGGTGGACATCTTGCACGCCCGTAGACCGATAGGGTCGGGAGAGTGAACGCATGAGATTGCGGAACGATTGCATGGCAATGATGATTCCGCCGTAACAACTCGGGTTTTCGGGGGCTCGGCCCGTCGTGGCGGCCC
>CAYMME010000214.1:0-14400 GCA_964391465.1 uncultured Planctomycetales bacterium | reverse complement strand
GAGGAGGACCCGTTGCTGCCTCAGCTTACAAGGTCCGTCCGGACATACATATCCCCAATCAGCGAGGGGCACAACACACAGCAACAACCAGCCGTCTCCCCACCGTAGGTCCAGGCCACCGAATATGTGCGTATGTCGACTTGATGTGCACAGACTGCAACCGCAGGCCGGTCAAGTACCCAAGAGGTCGCCAAGCGTCCCCGACAGGTCGTTAAGGGAGTTGAGGCCGAACAGGAGCGCATGGAGGTTGTCGAAGAAGACCTGCAAGACGTCGTTGAGAATCGACATGTAGAAGCTGGGCTCTTCCGCTGCTTCCTGAGAATACGTCCCGTGCGGGCCGCGAAAGGCCAAGCCCTGCCACTCTCGGTGGCGTTCGGTCGCAGCCTGAAGCAACCGGCCCGGGCTGCGCGCCGAAACCGAACCCTGCCGGACGGATTCCGTCGCGTCCAGGCTCTCCGGGTTGAGCGTAGGAGACTGGATGATCTGCCCGCTCGCACCGCTCGGTGCCAGCGAGAAGAGCAGCCCTGCCATCGCGACTATCGCCATCGTGTATTTGCTCATGGGGCCTGCCACCTCGTGTGTTCAACCCGCTTATCGACCGTCGGTGCCGCGGCGTTGCCCCTTTTTACCCTTCACCCGGCTCCTCGGATGCAGTGTCCGTCTCCGGAGGCACGGCCTCATCGGAGCCTACGCCGTTCTCAGCCTCGTCGGAGCCGCCGGGCTCCTGCTCCCCGTTCTCGGGCTCGCCCTCGTCCTCCTTGGCAATTCGGGCGACCGACACCAGCGTGTCCCCCTCGTCCAGGCGGATCAGCCGGACCCCCTGGGTCGCTCGACCGATCTCCCGCACGGCCGTCAGGTCGGTACGGAGGGTCTGCCCCTTGGCGGTGATCAGCATCAACTCGTCGTCATCGCTGACCGCCTTCATGGCCACGACCTTGCCGTTGCGCTCCGTGGTCTTGATGTTGATCACGCCCTTGCCGCCCCGCCGCGTCAGCCGGTACTCGCCGATGTCCGTCCGCTTACCATGGCCGTACTCGCACACCGTCAGGACCGAACTGCCCACGTTCACGATGGTCATGTCCACGACGAGATCGCCCCCGCGGAGGTCCATGCCCTTGACGCCGCGCGCCGTACGCCCCATGGCCCGCACGTTCGTCTCCTCGAACCGCACCGCCATGCCGTCCCGACTCGCAAGCACGACCTGATCGTCGCCGCCGCTCAGCTCGACATTGACCAGCGAATCGTCCGGGTCCAGGGACAAGGCGATGATCCCGCTCGACCGGGGGCGCGAGAACGCACCGAGCGGAGTCTTCTTGACGATCCCCTTGCTCGTCGCGAAGAACACGAACCGCTCCTCGAACTGCCTCACCGCGAGCACCGCCTTGTGCACTTCGTTGCTCTGCATCTGGAGCAGGTTGGCGATCGATCGCCCGCGTGCCGTCCGCCCCATCGCGGGCATGTCGTACACCCGAAGCCAGTACACACGCCCGCGGTTCGTGAAGAACAGAAGGTAGTCGTGCGTCGACACGACGAACAGGTGCTCGATGAAGTCGCCCTCGCGCGTCTCGCCGCCGCGAATCCCTTTGCCCCCGCGGCCCTGCCGGCGATACGTGCCGACCGGGACGCGCTTGACGTACCCCTCGTGGGAGACGGTCACGATCACTTGCTCCTCGGGGATCAGCTCGTCCATCCGGATGTCGCCGACCGCCCCAGTGATCTCCGTCCGCCGCTTGTTCGCGTACTTCTCCTTCATCTCGAAGAGGTCTTCGCGGATGATGTCCACCACCCGCCAGGCGTCGCGCAGGATGGCCTCATACCCCTCGATTTCGTCGCACAACTTCGTGTATTCGGCCGCGAGCTTCTCGATCTCGAGCCCGGTCAGGCGCTGGAGCTGCATGCGCAGGATCTCGTCCGCCTGCGGGCCGGTGAGGAACTGGTCCGCCTCCGAGCAGCGATCCACGAACGCCTCCGGAAGCAGGTTCCGAAGCGTCGCGTGTTCGGTCAGCCGCAACGGCTTCGCCATCAGACGCTCCTTCGCCGCCGCCGGGTCCGGCGAAGCCTTGATCAATTCGATGATCTCGTCGATGTCGCCGACGGCCAGGATCAGGCCCTCACGCAAGTGGGCTCGCGTCCGCGCCCGCCGCAGGAGGAACCGGGTCCGGCGCTCGATGACGTCCTTACGGTGCCGAATGAACTCCTCGATCAGACGCTTGAGGCTCAGGGTCCGCGGGCGCCGGTCGACCAGGGCGATGTTGATCACGTTGTAGTTGCTCTGCAGCGGACTGAAGCTGTAGAGCTGGTTGATGATGATGTCCTCGTTTCCGTCTCGCTTGAGTTCCACGACGATCCGGACGGCGTGCTTGCGGTCCGACTCGTCGCGGACGTCGGCGACGCCGGTGATCTGCCCCTCCTTCACGCAGGCCGCGATGCGCTCCGTAATCGTGTTCCGGAAGATCATGTAGGGAATCTCGTCGATGACGATCAGCCGCTTGCCGCCCTTGGTCTCTTCCGTGTGGAGCTTGCCCCGCACCGTGATCGCCCCGCGCCCGGTTGTGTAGGCGTCGACGATGCCCTTCCGGCCGCAGATCATCCCACCCGTCGGGAAGTCCGGACCGGGCACCGCCTGCATGATCTCTTCGAGCGACACCTCAGGGCTGTCGAGCACCTTGACGATGGCGTCGCACATCTCGCCCAGGTTGTGCGGAGGAATGTGCGTGGCCATTCCAACCGCGATGCCGTCGGCACCGTTAACGAGGAGGTTCGGGAACTTGCCCGGCAGGACCACGGACTCGGTGCGCGTCTCGTCGTAGTTCGGTTCGACATCGACGGTCTCGAGGTTGAGATCGGCAAGCATCTCCATGGCCGGCGCCGCCATACGAGCCTCGGTGTAGCGCATGGCCGCCGGTGGATCGCCGTCGATGGAGCCGAAGTTCCCCTGCCCATCGATGAGCGGCGTCCGCAGGGCCCAGGGCTGCCCCATACGGACCAGCGTGGGATAGATCACGCCCTCGCCGTGCGGGTGGTAGTTGCCCGACGTGTCGCCGGCGATCTTGGCGCATTTGCGGTGCTGCGAACGCGGGCCGAGATTCAGGTCGTTCATTGCCAGCAGGATTCGTCGCTGCGACGGCTTGAGGCCGTCCCGCGCATCGGGCAGCGCGCGGGCCATGATGACCGACATCGCGTAGGTCAGGTACGAATCCTGCATCTCCTCGATAATGGGCTGCTCGCGAATCCTCGATGGTTCTTCAGCCATGTCCCTGCCGCATCCTCCGTGCGTTTGTGGTACCGTCCCGCACCTGAGCCGCATCGCCAGGTCGTGGGCGCACCATGGTAGAGCGCAGCGGCGGGTGCTGGCAATTGGTTTCGGGCCGGGCAAGCGCGGATCGGTGCCCGGCATTGACAGGCAACACCCGCGGCATCTACGATTGCCGATGGCGGGCATACGCCGGTGGAGCCCCGGATTTGACGACGACTGAATATGAATACCCTCGGCTGCGGCCGACGATCGACGCGGTTCCGCTCGGCGATGAGCGGGAGCAGTCCGTGGGATTGCGCGATCAGTCCGGGATTTCGGAGGGCATACTCAAGCTCTCGGTGCCGGCCTTCCTCATGGCCCGGATGTGCGACGGCACGCACCGGCTGGTCGACATCCAGGCCGAATTCGCCCGGCGGTTCGGCCAGTTGCTCTTCACCGAGCAACTGGTCGGCTTCGTCCGGCAACTCGACGAGGCCGGTTTCCTGGAATCGCCGCAGTTCGATGCGCACTACGCGTCGCTGGTCGAGGCGTACCGTGCATCCGAGGTGCGCCCCATGGGCGCGCTGTCGGCCACGGGAGCCGACGGGCAGGCGCTTTCAGCCGAGATCGCGGCCATCCTCGCCGAGGGCAACCACGCGACCTCGGACGGAGCCGTCGTCGGCGCGATCGCCCCGCACCTGGACTGGCCGCGCGGACGCCCGTGCTACGGACGGACGTACGCTGCCCTGTCTTCCGCGTGCCGGGCCCGTCGCTTCGTGATCCTGGGCACCAATCACTTCGGTCAGTCCACGTCGGTGGTTGCGACCACCAAGGACTTCGAGACCCCACTCGGCCGGGCCCGGTGTGACCGAGCATTCCTTGCGGAGTTGGAGCAACGGCTCGGGCAAAGCCTCACCACCGACGAGTTCGACCATCGCAACGAGCACTCCGTTGAGCTTCAGGTTCCCTTCGTCCTGCACAACTCGGACAGGGAGGGTTGCACGATCGTCCCGGTGCTTTGCCCCGACCCGTGCGGACCCACGGGTACGGCGCCGATGGACGGGACCGGTCCGGACCTGGCGGTCTTCGCTCGGGCTTTGCGCGACGCGATCCGCGAGGACGACACGGAGACGTGCGTGATCGCCGGCGCCGATCTCAGTCACGTGGGTCGGCAGTTCGGCGATGATTGCGACCTGGGCGGCGCGTTTCTCGAGGAGATCGCCTCTCGCGACCGGGCGGCAATGGATGCACTGGAGGCGTCGGGGGCGGAGGGCTTTCGCACGCACCTTCAGCAGAGCGGGAACCCGTCGCGCATTTGCAGCGCCGGCTCTATCTACGTTCTGGCCACAGCTCTGCCGGAGGCCAGGCCCGAGCGATTGCACTATCACCAAGCTGCGGACCCTTCAATCGACACGTGCGTAACCTGTGCCGCCTATGTCTTTCGAGCGGCCGAATGACGGTTGGCCATGGCACCTCCGCGGTATGAGGCCCTGATCGCGGGAGAGACCAGCGGGATCGTTGCGTCCGGAGCGCGTGCTGCGCTGCGCGGGCTGTCCGCGGTCTACGGGCTGGGGGTTGCGGCGCGGAATTGTCTCTTCGACGTCGGGCTGCGCACTGCTTTCAAGCCGCAAGTCCCCGTGCTCAGCGTCGGCAACCTCACCGTCGGGGGCACAGGCAAGACGCCGATGGTGCTGTGGTTGTGCGAGCACCTCATCGCGACGGGCCGACGGGTCGCGGTCCTCGCCCGGGGCTACGGCGCCTCGGACGGTCGGCCGAATGATGAGCTCGCACTGGTTTCGCGGCGGTGCCCGGACGCCGTATGCATCGCGAACCCGGACCGGTGCGCCGGCGCCCGCATGGCCATGGAAGAGCACAAGCCCGACGTGATCCTGCTCGACGACGGCTTCCAGCACCGTCGGATCGGCCGTGACCTCGACATCGTGCTGCTCGATGCCACCTGTCCTTTCGGCTACGGGCACATGCTGCCGCGCGGCCTGCTGCGGGAACCGCCCCGTGCTCTCCGGCGGGCCGGGCTCGTGGTCCTGACACAGACCGATCGTGTGCGACCCGACGCGCGGGAGGCGCTTGTCCGTCGCGTCCGGGAGATGGCCGGTGACATTGAGGTCGTCGCGTGCCGTCATCGCGCCGATGGCTTCGTCGAGCTTGACGGCCGGCCCGCGGACGCCCCGCCGCGGGATGGCTCCCGCGTGGCCTGTGTGTCGTCCATCGCGCGCCCGGAAAGCTTCGAGCACACGGTGCGGGGGTTAGGCCACGATCCGATCGCGAGCCGATCCTGGCCCGACCATCACGCGTACATCCGGCAGGACATCGCCGAAATCCAGACATGGGCCGAGAGATTATCGGTCGATGCGATCCTGACCACTGAGAAGGATGCGGTCAAGCTCGCGCCGATCGCACCCGAAGTCGGCTCATGGTCCTGCCCCGTTCTGACCGTGAGGGTTGCAATCGATTTTGAATCTCACGACGATACGCGGCTGATTGCTTGCGTCGAGCGTTGCGTGGAAGACGCGTCGGCGCGGGCGCGCGGAGTGAGTGATGACCCAGAAGGCGATCTTCGTCACTCGTGATCACACGCTGATGGCTGCCAACGGGACGGTCTGCGCCCCGAAACAAGTGCAGGTGGCCGCAGGCGCGGGCGATACCGTCCGCCGCCTCCACGAGGGTGGCTATCTGGTCGTGGCCCTCGCCAACGAGCCCGGTGTGGCCAGAGGGTTGTTCGATGAGGAGGCGTTGGAACTGGTCCACGGGCAGCTCAAGCGAGTCCTTGCGGCGAAGGGCGGCGTCCTGGACGGCATTTACTACTGCCCGTATCTGGATAGCGCCGAGGCCGTCGTGCCACAGTACCATCGCCACAGTGAGCTGCGTATGCCCCGTCCGGGAATGCTGCATCAGGCCGCAGGCGATCACGCAATCGACCTCACCGCATCGTGGCTCATCGGTCGGACCACCGACGGTATCGCGGCGGGCCAGGCCGCCGGCTGTCGCACGATTCTCCTCGCTGATGCAACCGAATCGTGGGACGCGGAGGCGCCGCACGGGGCCGACTATGTGCTCGGGACTTTCCAGGAGGCGGCGGATCTGATCCTGTCCAGTCCACCGGTCCGGCAGCGCGCGCCTCTTGACGAGGCGTCGGAGGCCCCCGCGGACGCGGGCTCGGGAAACGCGGAAGACGCGACATCGGCCATCGACGGCGGATCTGCCGACGAGATCGTGGCGCGTCTCGATGCCGTGCTTGATCTGTTGCGGCAGCAGCGCCGCGCGACGATGCACAGCGACTTCTCGACCGTCAAGCTGCTGGGAGCAGTGTGCCAGATGATCGCCCTCGGCCTGCTCCTATGGTCGTGGGTCGCAATGATGGAGAGCGCTGAGGCCGCCATCTCGCGCGGTCTGAGTGCCATCGCCGTTCAGTTGATCGCCCTCACGCTGTTCGTGCTGCACCGCCGGGAGTAACCGCCCGTTGTGGTCGCAGGGGCCGGCGCGTAGAATACCGCAATGTGCAGGGAATCCGGGCGCGATGGTTCGGCTCGCTACGACCGCGTTCTTGTCGTCATGCCGAACTGGGTTGGGGATGTGGTGTTGGCAACACCTGCGCTGCGCGCCATGCGATCGCACTTCGCCGAGTCGCGTATTACCTACCTCTTGAAGCCCTATGTCAACGATCTGGTAGCCGGCAGTCCGTGGATGGACGACGTGATCACCTGGCGCGGGCGCCGCGGCAAGGAAGCCAAACGCGGATTCCTGAGAACCGTCGGCACCCTGCGCCGCGCCGACTACGATCTGGCCGTGCTCCTGAGCAACTCGTTTCGCTCCGCCCTTCTTGCGTCCACGGCCGGGATCACGACCCGGCTCGGATATGACCGCGACGGCCGCGGGATTCTGCTGACCGACCGGCTGGTCGCTCCGCGCGAGTCGGGCAAGTACGTCCCGACGTCGATGGTGGCCTACTACAACGCCCTCGTGGCCTACCTCGGCTGCGAGCCCGGGATGAAGCTCGAGCTGCACACCGAAGCGGCCGACGAGGCCGAGTTGGATGCGCGACTTGCGGATTGCGAGCCGCCCGGGGACGGCCCACTGGTGATCATCAACCCGGGGGCCGCTTTCGGTTCGGCCAAGTGCTGGCTTCCCGAACGCTTCGCCGAGGTCGGACAACGTCTGATCGAGGAGCGCGACGCAAGCGTGTTGATAAGCTGCGCGCCCTCCGAACGCGAAATGGCGGGCGCGATCTCGCAACTGATCCGGCAACCACACGTTCTGCTCGACGATCCGGTGGTCAGCCTGCGGTTGCTGAAGGCGTTGATACGACGAAGTGATCTGTTGGTCACCAACGACACCGGCCCGCGCCATTTCGCGGTCGCCTTCGACGTCCCGGCCGTGACCATCTTCGGGCCGACGCACCCGGAGTGGACCGAGACCGGCTACACCAACGAACGCAAGGTGCTCGTCGAGGTGGACTGCGGTCCGTGCATGAAGCGCGTCTGCCCGTTGGACCACCGGTGCATGACGCAAATCACCGCCGATGCCGTGGTGGCCGCGTCATCGGAGTTGCTCGACGCGCGGGTTGCGGAGGGGGCTTGCGGATGAGCGCAGCGGCGAGCACCTCGAACACACAGCGATACGCTGCCCTGATCGAGTCTCTGCCCTCGGCGCGGATCGGCGTGGTGGGTGATCTCGCGGCCGACGTGTACGTTGCGGGCTTGACCGATCGCGTCTCGCGTGAGGCTCCGGTGCTCATCATTCGGCACGAACGGGAGTGGACGCTCCCGGGCTGCGCCGCCAACACCGCCGCCAATGCTCGGGCCCTGGGTGCTTCCGTGGAGCTTGTCGGGCTCCTCGGGCAGGACCAGCCGGGCCGCGAACTGTTCGACCAGTTGCGCGAGCGTGGGATCGGAACCGAAGGCGTCGTGCGTTCGTCGCAGATCCGCACGGTGTCCAAGACTCGCTTCCTCGCCGGGGCCCGGAGCACGTCACGGCAGCAGGTCATGCGCTTAGACTGTGAACCTGCGTCGGCGCCCCCGGACGCTCTGCGCATCGCACTCCGCACTCGGGTCCAGCAGATGGACGAGCGGGTGGACGTGTGGGTGGTGAGCGACTACGGCTACCGATCCGTTGACGACGACCTGAAGCGGCTGCTGCGTGAGATCGCCCAACAGAAGCCGGTGATCGTCGACTCTCGCTACGACGCCCTCTCGTTCCGTGGGGTGACGGTGATCAAGCCGAACGAGGACGAGGCCATCGCGGCGACCGGTGTTCGCGACGGTTCGATCGAACAGATGCGGATCGCAGCGGCAAAGCTGACCGAGTTGGTCGACGTGGACACGGTACTCGTGACGCTCGGGAATCAGGGCATGCTGCTCCACCACCGGGCCCACGAGCCGGTCCTGCTGCCGGCCGCCGGCACCGACGAGATCGTCGATCTCACGGGAGCGGGGGACACGGTCGCGGCCACGTTTGCGGTCGCGATCGCCGCCGACGCCGGCTACGAAGACGCCGCGTACCTGTCCAATTGCGCGGCCGGACTGGCCGTGATGAAAGAGGGACCGGCGACTATCACGTGTGCGGAACTCGGCGCCGCTGTGGCGACCGGCAATCGCAAGGAGGAATCGGCCGCATGGCCCGCCTGATCAGCGACTTGAACGAATTGGCGGAAGCGATCGCCGAAGAACGGCGCGCCGGAAAGACGGTCGCCGTCACCAACGGGGCGTTCGATGTGCTGCACGTCGGACATATCCGGTCGCTCGTCGACGCCGCCTCGAAGGTGGATGTGCTGGTTCTCGCTCTGAACTCGGACGCCTCGGTACGTGCGGCCAAGGGCGACGGCCGTCCGGTGCACCCCCTTGCGGAGCGGGCGGAGGTTGTGGCCGCGTTGCGCCCTGTCGACTATGTCACCTGGTTTGACGACGCCACGTGTGATGCGGTTCTCGAAGCGGTGCGACCCGACATCCACGCAAAGGGGCCCGACTACACACCGGAGAACATCCCCGAGCGCGACACGTTGCGGCGGCTGGGAATTCGGCTCGTGACCGTCGGCGACCCGAAGGAGCACTCGAGCTCGGAGATCGTGGCCAAGTTCGCCACGGCTGAGGCGAAGGCGCAGTGATGGGCACGTACCACGACGCCATGCACGTTGATCCGCGGTTCGAGGCGGTTCTTGCCGACGCAGGCCTCGACACCGTCTCCGACGTGCTGCGCTGCTCGGGCGATCGTCTCGCGGCTTGGAGCCGCACCACCGACACCATCAACGTCGGGTGCAGCACCGACGAGAACGGCCGATGGCGTGGCGAGCTGTTCGTCAAGCGCTACTACTACCCGGGATGGAAGCGGCGGATCAAAGCCATGCTGCGGGGCACGTTCCTCGGTCGCAGCCGAGCCCGGGCCGAGTACGAATCGTTGACCCTGCTCCGCTCGCGCGGCGTGCCGACGGTCCGGCCCGTCGCCTACGGTGAGCGGCGCACGTGGCACTTCCTGCAAGGCTGCTTTCTGATTACCGAAGGGGTAGCCGGGGCAACCTCGCTCATTGATTTCGTCCTCCACCAGGCACCGCACCTATCGCCTCGACAGCGGCGATCGACGCTTGTCTCGCTTGCCGAGCGCGTGCGGCGGATGCACGAAACCGGCTTGGTGCACGGGCAATTGTTCTGGCGCAACATCCTGATTCGACCCACCGAATCGAACGACTACGAGTTCTTCTTTCTGGACGCGGGGGTGGCCGGCCGGAGCGGACTCGGCGGCGTCCGGAGCGCTGCGGCCGTGCGCGACATCTCGCAACTCGCCACCATCGCGGAACGCTTCTGCTCGCAGACCGAGCTGTGGCGTTTCGCCCGCGCCTACCTCGGAGCCGGCTGGTCCCGCGCGGAACTACGTCGGTGGGCGAACCAGGTCGTCGGCCGAGCCCGGCGCTACGCATGGCACGAGGCCTATCGACTCAAGGTCGAGCGGTTGTTCAAACGGCACGTCACTGATGGCAGCGGACCAGATCTACATTGAGCCGGCGTACGAATCGCTGCTGGCGGCGCACGGCCTGGTCGACGTGCCCTCCGTCATGTCGTGTCCGACCAAGCGTCCAACGAGCCGGCACAAGACGCGATCGACGGCACCGGTCGTCCTGAAGGACGGCGAGGAATCGCGCGAGTTCTACCTGAAGCGCGTCTATCGCGTTCCGTGGAAGCACATTGCCGCCGACCTGATCCGCGGACGTGTTCCCCAACCCCAGCCGGTACGCGAGTTTCGTGCGGTCGAGCGTCTCATGGAGCATCAGATCGGCGTGATGCAGCCGGTGGCGTACGGCCAGGAGCGCTGGCTCGGCCTGCCGCGCCGCGCGTTCTTGCTCGTCGCGGCCGTGCCCGCTCCGGATCCGATCAACATTGTCCTGTCGCGTTGGCTGTCGCCCGGTGCTTGCGATGCGTCGACCCCGTTGAACCGACATTCGATAATGTACGAGCTCGGCTCGTTCGTGCGCCGACTTCACGACGCGCAGTTCGCCTGCCCCGACCTGGTGGGCAAGCACGTCTACGTGAAGCCCGCCGAAGTGCGAGCCGACGGTCCACGGTGGGAGTTCTACCTGATCGATGTCGAGCGTCTCGGGGCGACGAACGACTCCCGAGTGCACCAGCGCGAGTTGCGCCGACTTCTGGCCAGCATGCGGGTCCTGCCCCTCGGCACGACGGATCTGCTGCGGTTCGCCGCTGGCTACGCCGGTGGCGAGGACGGCGAGTGGGCCGCCCGTAAACGCGCGCTGTGCGAAACGTTCGCTTGGTCCGACGGTCTGCTCGGTAAGCTGCGGGAGACGGCGGCGCATCGGCCGCGGCGATGCGATGCTGCGATGGCCCTGCTCCAGGAGCGTTTCGTGACCGCGGGCCGCGTGACCGTCAGCGAGCGCTACATCTCCGCGCTGCAGCAGCATGGGCTGAACGACTTCCGGGCGATCTTCAAGTACCAGGGCGGGCGGCGGCTCGACAAGCCGGGCCTCGCTTCCTGGCGCTTGCGGGCCGAGATGCAACTTGCTGCCGCCGACGGGAGCGCGCGGACCCTGTACCTGAAGCGATTCGATCATCCGCCGCTGACTCAGCAGATCCGGCGCATCTTCGGAGGTTCCGCTGCGTCGAGCACGGCCAAGTACGAGTGGCAGCAGATCGAGCGGCTGCACCGTGCCGGAATTCCGACGATGGTGCCGGTGGCGGTCGGCGAGAAGATGCGCGGGTGGTTCGAGCGGCGCAGCTTCCTGGCCGTCGAGGCCGTGCCCGGGGAGTCGCTGGAGCGGTGGGTGCCGGTGAAGCTGCCGGTTGTCGAACGAGGTTCCGCGGACGCCGAAGCCACGAAGCTTCGACGCGATCTGACTCGTGAGGTTGCGAAGCTGGTCTCGTCGTTCCATCGGGCCGGGTTCGTGCATCGCGATCTGTACCTCTCGCACGTGTTCGTGTCATTCGACGCGAACGGGCGCGTCGTGCTGCACCTGATCGACCTTGCCCGCGTGTTTCGGCCCAAGTGGCGGCGCGATCGCTGGGTGGTCAAGGACCTGGCCGCACTGAACTTCTCGGCCCCGTCGGAGCGAATCTCGCGGACCGACCGCATGCGTTTCCTGCGGTGGTACTTGCGCTGCGACAGGCTGGACGCAACTGCGAAGGCACTCGCTCGTCGTGTGCTCGCGAAGACACGTCGCATGGCGCGGCACAACGACCGATCCGGCCGACTGGCCGCGTCCGAGGCGGTTTCGTCGCCCGTGGAGGCAGCACCCACACCATGAAAGTCGGCGTGGTCATCGAGCGTATCGAGGCCTGGCGGGGTGGGGCCGAGATCTCGACGATGGAGTTCGTTCGGCACCTGACGGCCCGGGGCTGCGAGGTGACGGTCTTCACCGCGAGCCGGGGCGCGTCGATGCCCGGTCTGCACATTCATCACATCCCGGTCCGTACGCCCTTGCGGGCCCGGCGCACGGTTGCATTCGCCCGGCGGGCGGCCCAGGCGGTGCAGGCCGCCTCGCTCGACGTCGTGCACGCGGTGACGCCGATCGCCAACGCTGATCTGTACCAGCCGCGCGGCGGCCTGCTTGCCGAGACGCTGCGGCAGAATGTGGCGATGCGCTCCAACGCAGCGTCGCGCGGGGTCAAGCGGCTTGCGGCCGCCCTCAACGGGAAGCAGCGAGCCATGGCCCGACTCGAACGCGCGCTGCTGGAGCGCCGACCGCCGCCCACGGTCGTGGCCGTTTCGCAGTACGTGGCCTCGCAGCTTGCCGAGCACTACGGGCTGGCCGAGCCGCACGTCCGCGTCGTGTTCAACGCGGTCGAGGTCGAGCCGGCGTCCGACGAGCAGCGCCGGGCCGACGCGGTGCGGATCCGGGCGCAGTACCACGTGGCGTCCGACGTGCTGCTGCTTCTGCTGATCGCGCACAACTTCCGACTCAAGGGCGTGGGGGCGATGATCGCGGCGATGCGCATCCTCGCCGACCGGAATGTCCCCGCAACGGTGCTGGTGGTCGGTCGGGGAAATCCGGTCCGCTTTCGTCGACAGGCGGTGGCCGCCCGTGTGGCCGATCGCGTCGTCTTCACGGGGCCGACGCAGCGCATTCCGGCCTTCTATCACGCCGCGGACGTTCTCGTGCATCCCACGTACTACGATCCATGCAGCCGCGTGGTGCTCGAAGCGCTGTCGAGCGGCCTACCGTGCGTCACGACGCGCTTCAACGGCGCATCCGAGGTCATCAACGAGGGACAGGAAGGGTATGTGATCGACACACCCGACGACACGGAGGCCCTGGCCGACCGGATCCAGCGGCTGGCCGAGCCCGAGCACCGCAACGCTTGCGCCGCCGCGGCCGGGCGTCTGCGCGAGCGTCTCTCGATGAGCAGACAGGTCGACGAGCTGCTGGCCGTCTACCGCGACCTCTGCGACCGGAGGAAGTCACCATGAACCCGCTGGCAGCCGGCGCGATCATGGTGGCAGCCGCGTACCTGATCGGCGGCATCCCCTTCGGCTACGTCGTGGGCCGCTGGCGAGGCCTGGACGTCCGCGAGAAAGGCAGCGGCAACATCGGGGCCACCAACGTAGCCCGGCTGCTGGGACTCCGATTCGGGCTGCTGGTCTTCGCCCTCGACGTGAGTAAGGGCCTGGTCCCGGTGCTCGTAGCCGGCCGCGTGCTCAGGACACTGCCGGACGCAACGGCTCCGGACTCGGCTTGGTGGTTCTACACGACTTGGCTGCTGGTGGCAGTAGCCTGCATCCTAGGCCACGTCTTCCCCATCTACCTCCGCCTCCGCGGCGGCAAGGGCGTGGCCACCGCCCTCGGCGTAGTCCTCGGCATCTGGCCCATGTTCACGCTCCCGGGCCTCGCCGCGTTTGGCGTCTTCGTGGTGGTCGCCCTCACCACCCGCTACATCTCGCTAGCGTCAATGACCGCGTCCGTCAGCTTCTCCGTGGCCTACTTCGTCATGCGTCAATACGCCGATTGGCCTGCCGAGTCGAACCGGTATCTGCTGCCGTTCGCAATCCTGCTGCCGATACTCGTCCTCCTTCGTCACCGGACCAACATCCGCCGTTTGCTGGCCGGACAGGAACCGCGATTCGGTACGAAGGCGTGACGCGTTGGTTGTTCGCTGATACCTGACGACTGATCGCTACTCTTCCGCGAACAGCGTCGTTTCGCGCATCTGGTCGGCCCGTTGGACGAGTTCGTCGCGGGTGGGGGTGGTTCGTTCGGTTAGCGTGAACGTGCTCTCGTGCTGGTCGTGGAGGGTGACGGGGGTGAGGACCTCGGAGAAGAAGTCCAGCGGCGGAATCTGGTACCACGGTTCGCGGACGCGCCAGTTGGTCTTTAGCGTCTGGTAGTCGTCGTGGCGGACGACAACGTCGTAGTCGCCGTACCAGGTGAAGTCCACGGAGACCGGGGACAGGCCGACGTCCTCGTCGTTGAGGTAGACCCGGGCGCCCTCGACGGGGGCGGTGTTGATGGTCATCGTGCGACGGACACAGCCGTTCGCCACGATGGGGAGCAGCAACGCGACCAACCAGCAGCTCTTGCTTCGCATGTCGACTCGGCGAAAGGCTCGGTTCGCTCGGTCCGGCCGCGGTGACCGCCACGCCGCCGGACCATGCGTCTTATACCATCGTCGGCGTGAAACGGCAAGCGGTTGGAGTCGCGAACGGCATCTTCT
>CAYMME010000213.1:0-14403 GCA_964391465.1 uncultured Planctomycetales bacterium | reverse complement strand
TGCCGCGGCCGCTCCCTGACGGTCGCGGTTCGGATAAGATACGCCTCGCCGACTCCGAGTCACTACACGAGTGCCGAGCGCGGATTGTCACGGAAACGTCACGGTCGCAATCCCGAGACATCCGCCGCCGTGGTTCCCCATCGCTCGAGGGCGGTGCGGAGCTTCTGCTTGGCCCGGAACAACGCCACCCGCGCTCCGATCTCCGTGGACCCCAGCGTACGGGCAATCTGGGCGTAGGTCAGGTCGAGGAAGAAGCGCAACACGAGTACCGTGCGGCATCGCTTGGGAAGCTGCTGCACCGCCGCCCGCGTTGCCTCGGCAAGCTCCCCTCGGTGCAGGTGCTCGAGTCCGTCGCCGACACCGGTCGACTGCGTACGGAACTCGGTCTCGTCCACCGCCGACATCGGCAGCATTCGGCGGCGCGACTCCAGGCGGAAGTGCTGCCGCGTCTTGTTGCTGGCGATCCGGAAGACCCAGATCCAGAACCGGTCCTCCTCCCGGAGTCGGTCGAGCGACCGGTGGACCTCGAGCAACGTCTCCTGCGTGAGGTCCTGCGCCAACTCGGCATCCAGAGTAACCCGATTGACGTGCGCGTAGACCCGTTCCCCGACCAGGGCGGCCAGAGTGTCGAGGCTGCCGCGGTGCCCGGCCCTGGCCTGCCGGAGCAATGCGAGATCACGTTCGTCCGCCGCCACCATGCGTCGGTACTCCTTTGGCGGTGTAGGGTCGCGGCGGACACCACCCATGATGCAGCCCGAATGCAGCCAACGGGCCTGCCGCCCCGACCTCTACTCTTGTACGCCGGGGTCGAACGTGGAGTGTCACAGAAACGTCATGACTACGACTACGTTGGGGGGGATGACCGCAGGTACCGCGTGTTGTTCACGCGCCGCGTGAGACCGGTGCGGTCGAAGTAGTCCAGGAGCGGAATCGCATACTTCCTGCTCGTGTCCAGCAGGTACTTGAACTTCACGCTTTCCAGCCCACCTTCCTTGCGGATGAAGGCGACCAGTTGCTCACGGGCACGGTCGACCGCCTCGGTGTGAAACAGGAGATCCGGCTTCACGGGCACCAGGCGATCGTGCTCCGTCAGGGTCTTCAGGGCTCGCTCCACGGCCTCGCGCGGGGCCCGGGTCTGCTCGACGACCTCTTCCAGGACGGGGGGACGAAAGGGCTGCCGGCGGAACAGCGCCTCGACACCATCGAGCAGGGCGCGGTCCTCGTCGGAGAGCGACGAGCAATGTTCCGGTAGCGCGAGACGGTGGTGCCGTTCCACGAGGCGCCCTTCGCGCAGGAGACGCTCCACCACAGCCCGAAGGATCGGCCTCCGCAGATCGCAGGAACGCTCGAGCGCTTCGGAGGCAAGCCCGGGACTCGCCGGTGACCGGCGGTGGAAGTCCTCGACGGTGTCGAGCAAGCGTCGCTCCGCCGTCCGAAGCGTCTCGATGTGGATGTGCAGCCCCGATGCCAGGTCGATCACCTTCTCCTCGCGAGTCAGCGTCTCGAGGACGGACCGCAGACGGCGCGGCGGCACCTTGGTGCGAGCCGACAAGTGGCCTTCCCGTGCGCCGACCGCACCGGCCGTCTTCACGCAGTACTCGACGAACCGCGCGTCCTCGGCAATCGCTTCGGCGCGCTCCGTAAGGTCACGAACGAGTTCGGGTCGGTTTCTCTTGAGTCGTCTCGGGAGCGGCTCGATGACGGTCCCGCCGCCGACCGTCCGAACGGGCGAAAGCGTGCGCACGATGAACCGATCACCCGGACTCGTGACCAGCGGCTGGGCCGAACGCACTTGAGCGATGCCCTCCTCCCCCGGGGCCATTCGCGACCCTTCCATGAGATAGACGGTGGCGGGGACTTCGGACGTACCGACGTGGAGCTTGACCTGTGCTCCGCTCTTGACGGTGAGACCTTCGTGCGGAAGCAGCCGCAGCTTGCCCGCGCACCATTGGTGCGGTGCGTAGTAGCCGGGTACCGCAACGGTATCGCCGCGGCTGATCGTTCTGTGATCCCAGTGGCGCACGTTGAGCGCGACACACTGACCGGCGACCACCGTTTCACCGGTCCGCTTGTAGACCTGGATCGCCCGGACGCGGCCCTCGTTGTTCTGCGGCAACAGCACGACCTCGTCTCCGATCCGCGCGGAACCCGAGACCGGAATGCCGCAGACGACGGTACCGTAGCCCTTGACGGAGAAACTCCGCTCGACCGGGAGCCGGAAGACGCCGTCGGCACGCTTGGGCTGGATCGAGCGAACCAGCGCGGCCAGGGCATCGTGAAGCGCGCCGAACCCGTCGCCGGTCAGGCTGCAAACGGGCAGGATGGGGGCGCCGTCGAGGAACGTGCCGCGTAGGAAAGTCGCGATGTCTGACTCGACGCGGTCGATTTTCGTGAGCGCCACGATTCCGTGCTGCACGCCGAGCAGCGTCAGGATGTCGAGGTGCTCGCGGGTCTGGGGCATGACGCCATCGTCGGCCGCGATCACGAGGATGACGCCGTCCATCCCGCTCGCGCCCGCGACCATGGTCTTGACGAAGTTCTCGTGCCCCGGGACGTCGACGATGCCGACTTGCAGGTCGGCGATCTTCGACGGTGCGAAGCCGAGGTCGATGGACATGCCGCGCTCTTTCTCCTCCTTGAGGCGGTCGGTGTCGCAACCGGTGAGGCCCTTGAGCAGGAGCGTCTTGCCGTGATCGATGTGGCCGGCGGTGCCGAGCGTGATGTTCGCTTGTTCGAGCGGCATGACCCTACGCCCCGTCCGGGGTGAGCGACGCGACGAGTGCCTCGATGAGGACGGGCTCTTCGCCCGGAAGCACTGTTCTCGGATCGACCAGAAGCTGCTGCTTGTGAATGCGGGCGAAGACCGGAGGCCGGCCGCGGCGCAGGCGTTGGGCAAGCTCGGCCGGCTCGATCGCCTCCGAGCGGATCGCGACGAGCCGCGTGGCGATGTTCCGTTCGGGCAGGGAGCCGCTGCCCATCTGCGAGAATCCGTCGATCGTCGAGACGACGGCCCGGTCGGTGTGCTGGCGAACCGAGGCCGCGATTCGCTCGGCGTGCCGCGCGATGTCGGACCGATCCCGCAGCAGCATCTGGAACGTAGGAATCTCGTGGCAGGCCGTGTGCTCGTCGAGAAACAGGGTCAGCGTCGCCTCCAGAACGGCCAGGGTCAGCTTGTCCACACGCAGAATCCTGGCGAGCGGACTCTTGCGTACGGCATCGATCAGGTCCGCGCGTCCGAGGATGATGCCGCCCTGGGCGGCGCCGATCAGCTTGTCCGCGCTGGCCGTGATGAGGTCGGCACCGTCCCGGATCGAATCCGGCAGCATCGGCTCGTCCGGGAACCCGACCCGGGAGAGATCCAGCAGCGCCCCGGCCCCCACGTCGTCGATCGTCACCAGGTTGTAGGTACGGGCGATGCGCACGAGCTCGCCGAGCGGCACCTCGGACGTGAACCCGACGATGCGGTAGTTGCTCGGGTGCACGCGCAGGATGGCGGCCGTGTTCTCGGTGATCGCGCGCTCGTAGTCCCGGGCGTGGGTCTTGTTGGTCGTTCCGACCTCGACCAGCGTCACCCCACTCGCCTCCATCACATCGGGCAGGCGAAACGAACCGCCGATCTCGACGAGCTGACCGCGCGAAACGATGACCTCCCGGCCGGCGGCGACGGTGTTGAGCACGATCGAGGTGGCGGCGGCGTTGTTGTTCACCACGGTCGCCGCCTCGGCGCCGGTCAATCGGCGCAGGAGCCACTCGATACGCTCGTCGCGTTTCGACCGCTTGCCCGTGTCGGCGTCGGCCTGGAGACGCGAGTATCCCGACAGTTCGTCGGTGATCTGCTTGATCGCCTGGCGGGCCAGCACCGCCCGTCCCAGCGCGGTGTGGAGGATGATCCCCGTCGCGTTGATCACCTTGCAGTAGTGCGGACCCATCGCGGACTGAATCCGCTCCTGCGTCCGCTGCAAGATGACTGCTCGGATGCTCTCCGGCGTAGGTGCACCGGATGCGTCGGCGCAGAGACGCTCGCGGGTCTCCTCGATCGCGCCGCGCACGGAATCCGTAACCACCTGCTGCGGAACGCCGACCGAACACGCCTGAAGCGCCGCATCCTGAAGGAGATCGTCCACCGACGGGATCTGTCGCAGTATCTCTTGGTTCGGTGCGGTCATAGCACCTTCGCCCTCGGGGCGTCCCTCGCCTGTGATCCCCCGCGTACTGCCCGGAGACCAGTATTCTACGTCTCGCGTGACGGAAGTTCGACCTTTCGCCAGAATCCGAGCGCAAACAAGCGGGCCAACGATCCGAGCCCCGATCGCAAGCGAGTGGGTCAGAGGAACTGAGAGGTGAGAAGGGTGTGAATGCGTGAAGGGTCCGGATCCGGCGCGCCGGTTGACCGCCGCCATAGGCGAGACTTAGACTCTTGCTGCGACGCTGGCGTCGCTGCGTCAGGCCAAGCGTATTCTGTGCGTGATCGGTGTGGATTCTTGCATGAACGCCGCCGGGCACTGATCCGACCGCCCTCCCGGAACGTACAACGTAGGAAAGGAAGAGTGACCATGAAAACCACGACGAATGTGGACCTCAGCACCGTTCAGGCCGTGTACGGCGGTCCCGAAGGGGATCTCTGGGAACTCATCATGGGCGAGCAGATCCACATCGGCGGGTTCCGCTCGTCGATGGCGCTTGCCGACAAGGCCGGCATCGGGCCGGGAATGACCGGCGTCGACCTGTGCTGCTGCACGGGGGCGGGGATGCGGTTCCTGGTCCGCTTCCGGAACGTCGAGCGGATGCACGGTGTGGATGCGACGGAGAAGGTGGTCGAACGCGGGCGCCGGCGTTGTGAAGCGCAGGGCCTGTCCGACAAGATTGAGTTCACTCTTGCCGACGCATGCGCGAGCGGGCTCCCCGACGCCAGCGCAGACTTCGTGTGGGGTGAGGACGCCTGGTGCTACGTCGTAGACAAGCCCAAGCTCATCGCGGAGGCGGCCCGGATCGCCAAGCCCGGAGGGATCATCGCGTTCACCGACTGGATCGAGGGCGGCAAGGGGTTGTCCGAATCCGAGGCGCAGCGGTTCCTGCAGTTCATGCGGTTCCCAAACGTCCAGGATCAGGAAGGCTATGCGGTACTCCTCGAAGAGAGCGGATGCGCGGTAGAATCGGCCGAAGACACGGGTAGGTTCGGCCCGTACGTCGATCTCTATCTGGACATGCTGAACCGGCAGCTCACGTACGATGCGCTACAGATCCTCGGCTTCGACAGCGACCAGATGCAGGCCATGGGGGGGGAGATGGTCTTCATGCAGGAGTTGGCCCATGCCGGCAAGATCGCGCAGGGGCTGTTCGTGGCCCGCAAGCGGTGAGGCCGGAGGCGCGGACCGGACCGGAAGCGTGGATCGGTGTGAACATGAGTGAGTGCTCCGGAAGCAGCCCTCGCGAGATGTCCTGCGGCAAGGCCGATGCAAGGCCCGCGTCCGCTTGTTCCACCGGAGGATCAAGCGGCTCCGACGCGAACGGACCCCTGGCCCGGTTCGCGAACATGATTCCCAATTGCCTGGCCTACGCCACCGCGGCCAAGGAGCAGGGTCGGCGCATCGTGGGCATCATGTGCGAGTACACGCCGCGCGAGATCATCATGGCGGCGGATGCGGTGCCGGTTTGCCTGTGCGGCGGGTCCGCGAAGACGATCCCGGCCGCGGAGCGGGACCTGCCCGCGAACCTGTGCCCGCTCATCAAGTCCACCTACGGGTACCACGTCGAGAGGAACAACCCGTTTCTCGAGATGGCGGACCTGATCGTGGCCGAGACGACCTGCGACGGCAAGAAGAAGATGTACGAGCTGATGGCCGACACGCGCCCGATGCACGTCCTCGAGTTGCCGCACCACCCCGACGATCCCGACGCCCTCGAGCAGTGGCGGCGCGTCGTGGGCCGGTTCCGGACCGACCTCGAGGCGCGGTTCGACGTGAACATCACCGACTGCAAGCTGCGGGGCGCGATTGCGGTGATGAACCGCGAGCGGGCGCTGCGGCGGGAGCTGGCGGCGCTCATGAAGTCCGATACTCCGCCTTTGACCGGCCGACAACTGCTGGACCTCAAGAGCAGCATCTCGGGCATTCCGGAAGACCTCGAGCAGTACGAGAAGGCCCTCGGGCTGCTGCGCGACAAGCCACCGCCCGCGGCTCCATCCCGGCCCGTGCGCGTGCTCATGACGGGCGTCCCGATGGCCCATGGTGCCGAACGGGTCCTGGAGACCGTGGAGAACAGCGGCGGGCTCGTGGTTTGCATGGAGAGTTGCGTGGGCCTCAAGCCGATTCTCGAGGACGTGGACGGCAACGGGCGGGACCCGATCGAGGCGATCGCGGACAAGTACTTCCACTTGCCCTGCTCGGTGATGAGCAGGAACGACCGCAGGCTCGAGACCCTGCGAAACCTGGTGGACGAGTACCGCCCCGACTGCGTCGTCGAGCTGATCTGGCAGGCATGCCTGACGTACGACGTGGAGTCGTACCGCGTTCGAGAGTTGGTGGAGAAGGAGCTCGGCCTACCCTATCTGCGGATCGAGACCGACTACTCTCCGTCGGACTCGGCGCGCATCGCGGTTCGCGTGGAGGCGCTGTTCGAAACCGTTCGTGCCGGCGCACGTTCGTGTGCGCACTGAGGCCGATGAAGACCGTCGTCTACTGCTGCCCCTTTGTTCCCGCCGAATGGATCGCGGCCCACGGCCTGCGTCCCCGGAGATCGATGCCGCGTTCCGTGCACGGCGCCGCGCCCACGGACGCCGCTTCCGGCGCGTGTGCGTACGCCCGCGCGTTCATGCAGGAGATCATCGCGGATTCGCAGGCATCCGCCGTCGTGCTGAGCACGGTATGCGACCAGATGCGCCGCGCCGGCGAGCTCATTGCGCGGCAACGCGACGTGCCCACGTTCGTTCTCAACGTCCCGAGCACCTGGGCGACACCGGCCGCACACACATGCTACCGGGAGGAACTCGAACGACTCGGGCGGTTCACGGAGCGGGTCGGCGGAAAACGCCCCTCGCACGACGAGTTGGTCGCAGTGATGCTCGACTACCACGAGAGACGAGCATCGGTGCGGGCGGCCCGCGCATTCCTACCGGCGCGGCAGTACTCGGAGGCGATCGCGGCGTTTCACCGAGACGGGGTCACACCCTCCGAGCCAGCCGATTGCGGAACTGCTCCCGGCGGCGTGCCGCTGGCTCTGATCGGAGGCCCGCTGGTTCAGGAGGACTTGGGCATCTTCGACTTGGTGGAACAGGCCGGCGGCATTGTGGTCCTGGACGGTACGGAGACCGGCGAACGTACGCTTCCCGCGCCGCTCGACCGTCGATCAGCGCAAGAGGGCCCATTGGAGGAACTGACGCACATGTACTTCGGGAGCATCCCGGACGCGTTTCGCCGGCCCAACCACCAACTGTACGAATGGTTCGAGCACGCGGTGAGGGATCGGGCCGTGCGCGGCATCATTCTCCGGCGCCACTTGTGGTGCGACATCTGGCACGCGGAACTGCCGCGGCTGAAGGAGCGCGTGGACATACCCGTGCTCGATCTCGACGACGGGGGCAACGACGGCAACCGGAACCGCTTGGAAGGCCGAATCCAGGCCTTGCTGGAATCGCTGAGATGACCGCCGGGCCGGAGCGAATCACGTTCGATCAGTGGGACCAGCGCTACGCCGAGCTGCGCGCCGCGGGCCTGCGCGAGCCGTCCTACGGCGGGCCGTTGCGCCGACACCTGCAAGACGGCGACCTGCGGCTCGCGAAGCTGCGGTTCGACAACTCACCCGCGTCGTTGCGGCTGTGGAACTTCCTGCTCAGCGAGGAGGACCGGCTCCACGAGGCCCGCGACGAGGGCAAGAAGATCGTCGGGACCATGAAGGACCTGGGCACGGTTCCGGTGATGGTCTACGCCCTCGAGAACGCCGTGGCTTTCTATCCGGACGGCGCCTGGTGGATCCCGTGCGTCATGGAGTACAGCGCGGGCGTGCTCCGTGAGGCCGACGCGCTCGGCATCGACGAATCGTTCTGTCCGGTGCGGGCCATGCTCGGTGCGTTCGTGACCGGTGCGCACTTCCCCGCTCCGGACCTCCTCACGTGCAGTGTGGGCGCGACGTGCGATGACCTCTCCGTCATTGCCCAGCGCGTGAGCGACTTGGGTCACTCGATTCTGTGGTGGGAGATTCCGCATCGGCGCCGCCCGGATCCGGAGGAAGCGTGCGTGCAGCTTCCCGGCGGGTTCGCGGCGCCTGCGACACAGGTTGCGTTCGTGAAGGCGGAGCTCGAGCGCATCCGCGGCGCCCTGGAGACGCTCACCGACGAGCGACTGGATGACGAGAAGCTGCGCGCGGGCATTGCGAAGGCCAACGTTGTACGTCGCCGCCTCGGCGAGTTGCGCCGACTGAGCTTCATGAGCGAGCCGTGCCCGCTTCCCGCGCTCGAGATGTTGATCGCGGAGATGCTCGCGCTTCACTTCTGCTCCGATCAGGACGAGTGCATCGCGGTGCTGGACGAGCTGGTCGAGGAGGTCAGGCGGCGCGTGGAGGCGGGTGCGGGGGTTCTGGCTCCCGATGCGGCCCGCGTGTTCTGGGTCAATCCGGTCGCCGACCTCCGGGCGATGAATCTGCTCGAGGACTGCGGCGGGCGGGTCTGCGGCACCGAGTACCTTTTCGCGCACGCGCTGGATATGATCCCGGATGGTGTACTCCCCATGGACGCTCTGGCGCAGATGGCGCTGGCCGACCCGATGGTGGGACCATCGGCCGACCGCGCCGAGCGAATCTGCCGCGACATCGCCGCGTACGGAGCCGCGGCCGTGGTCGTCTCCCGCATTCCGGGAGCGAGTCATTGTGCGGCCGAGGGCGCGGTCATCGGCGACGTGGTACGGGCTCGCGTGGGCATTCCCGTCCTCGAGATTGAGGTGCCGCCGGTGATCGACGCGATGCTGCCCACGTTGCGCACGCGCCTGGAGGCCCTGGTCGAGACGGTGAAAAAGAGCAGGCAACCATGATATGCGCCGGAATTGACGCTGGATCGAGAGCGATCAAGATCGTTCTGCTCGACGCCGACCGCCGCGAGGTGATCGCGTCCGCCGTGACGGATCAGGGCGTCGAGCAGGACGCGCTGGCCGCGCAGCTTTTCGACGATCTCGTCGACGAGCACGGAATCCCGCGCGAGCATCTCGCCGGGATCGTGGCGACCGGCTATGGCCGCAACATCGTCAGTCTGGCCGACACGACGATCACCGAAATCACCTGCCACGCCGAGGGCGTGCGGCACGAGGTACCGGACGCGGCCACGGTGTTCGACATCGGCGGCCAGGACAGTAAGGTTCTGCACATCCGCAAAGCAGGCGGCGTGCGGGATTTCGCCATGAACGACCGTTGCGCTGCGGGCACGGGCCGCTTTCTCGAGGTGGTGGCGTCGCGGCTCGGGGTCGCGTTGGACTCGCTGGGCGCGCTCGCCGACCGGAGCCAGGATCCGGCCGCGATCAGCAGCATGTGCGTCGTCTTCGCGGAGACCGAGATCGTCGGACTGCTGGCCGGCGGCACCGCTCCCGAAGACATCGTGGCCGGCGTGCAAACATCGATCGCCTCGCGGGCCGCAGCCATGGCCGGCCGGAACGTCGCTCCGCCGGTGCTCCTCACGGGCGGGGTAGCCATGATCCCCGGCATGGACGCCGCACTCTCGGCAGCCCTGGGCCATCCGGTCTCCGTCGCACCGCGCCCGCAAATGACCGGCGCACTCGGCGCCGCCCTCCTCGCCGCCCGGCAGTTGAAGGACCGATAAAGGTAATGCGGGCGAGGCACCGGCCCGCGGGCGGCACAAGCTGCTCGCGGCCTCGCGTAGACGTGGAACTGTACCGCCCGCATATGCCGATTGTATAATACGTGGGGACTGGCTTGTGATTCGGCCATGGGGCGCCGGCAATGCTCCTGGTTGAATGGCCGCTCCCACGGCAGGACCTCATGGCAAAGAACCCCGAGAAGCTCACGTGTATCTCGATCATTGTCTGCGATGACATCTACCGCGATGAGCAGACGAAGAAGCTGATTCTCGTCGGCACCTTCAACAGCATCACGGCACCTTCGCTGCCCTGCCGGCACAAACGGATGTCCGTGCTGTTCACTCTGACGAACGCCAGGGGAACGTACGATCTGTCCCTGTCGATCGAGCATGTGAAGACGGAGCAGAAGGTCGTGGAATTCGCCGGCCCGTTTCGCGCTGACGATCCCTTGGCCATTCATGAGGTGCATGTTACACTAGAGAATGCGGTGTTCCCTGAGGAGGGGAAGTACTGGGTGAGCTTGAGCGCCGACGGCGAGATCATTCAGCAGCGACCTCTCTGGATGCACGCCTCTGGGCCAACGGCGCCGCGAGCGAGGGAGGATGACGAATGAGTCGGGCTGAGCTACCAGGTACGCAAGCACAGGCGTCCAACTACACCGCCTTGGGCAACGTGGAATCGCAAGGGCGGACTGCAAACTCGGGGACGGAGTGGTTTCCCACCATGGTGCGATACTACGACCCCGGCTCGAAGCCGCTCGCCGAGCAACTCGCCGAGTCCACACCGTCCAACGCCGAACTGGTGCAGTGGGCCTCCCGGCCGAAGAACCAGCCTCCGCAGTCCTGGTGGGACGATACCAGTGATCCGTTTGACCTTCCTCCTGAATAGGTCTGGTGGGCGAGCGTGACACCAAGCTCGAGCAGGGGGCCGTTGTCTGGGCTGTCGTCCCGGACCGGAATGGCGTGATGAAGCGCCGTCCGCTCGTGATCATCACCGACACAAACCAGATCTTCATGGACGAGAAGATTGTCGGGGCAGCTATCACGACGACGTATCCCGAGCCCCCGCCGGAAACGCATGTTGCGCTTCCGTGGCACCCTCGCGGACAAGCGGCAACGGGCCTGAGGCGTCGAAGCGCCGCAGTGTGCAACTGGCTTGTCAGACTGCAGCCTTCGAGCGTCGAGGAAGTCATGGGATTCGTCCCAACGCGAACACTCCTGACGATCGTCAAGCGCATTGCACAACTCAACGCTGAGGGCGACGACGGCACGTAGGCCGGCCGCGTCGCATCCGGTCGAACTCGCTTCGCACCGTTTTCGCCGCCCACGTCGCCGAAGCAGCGTTCCCCGGGGCCCGCGCAGCGAGGCATGCCACTCGGTCGGTGTTCCGAATGCACGAACTGAAGGCGACTGGATGCGTACCAACCCAGATGGTGCGCCGGCAACGGCGCTTTCTTGCACGACCGTCAGATTGGCAATACGATGCGCCGGGATTAGTGACTTATGCGTGAAGCCGTCGCGGGCGTGAAGAACCTCGAGAAACGACGTCGGGTCATGGATCGCTCGATCCGGCTTGGTCACTGCATTTGTGACCCCAAGCTTCAATGCCCGTGCGACACGCTTCGGGAGCACGACGTGTGCCCGTGCGCCGGTGAGCGGCTCACACCGCCGCCCGGTCCGGTCCGCCTCACTCGACTGGTCGAGAAGGCCGGGTGTGCGTCGAAGATCGACCAAGCCTCGCTCAAGGCGGTGCTCGGCAAGCTGCCCGTCATCGACGATCCGCGCGTGCTCCTCGGCGTTCCGGCCGGGGACGACGCCGGCGTGTTCAAGATGAACGGCGGTCCGGCCCTTGTGCAGACGGTGGATGTGTTCTCACCCTCGGTGGACGATCCCTACCGGTTCGGTCAGGTCGCGGCCGCCAACTCAGTGAGCGACGTCTATGCCATGGGCGGCCGGCCGATCTGCGCCCTCTCCGTTCTGGGATTCCCCGTCGGCGAGGTGCCGGATCAGGCCATGGTGGACATCCTGCGGGGCGGCATCGACAAGATGACCGAGGCCGGGGTGGCGATCATCGGCGGGCACAGCATTAACGATCGGGAGATCAAGGCGGGATTCGCCGTCACGGGCCTCATCGACCCGGCCGCCGTGGTCACCAAGGGGAAGGCGCAGCCCGGCGATGTCTTCATCCTGACGAAACCCATCGGTACCGGCATCCTTGCGTTCGCCGCCCAGATCGACCGCGCGCCTGCACTGGGGCTCGAAGCGGCCACGAGCGCCATGACGACGCTCAACAAAGCGGCGTCCGAAGCCATGGTCGATTCCGGGGCGCATGCGTGCACGGATGTGACCGGCTTCGGTCTGATCGGACATCTTGCCGAAATAGCCTTGGGCAGCGGCGTCGACGTGGAGCTCAGGTGGGAAGACATTCCGCTCTTCCCCGGCGTAATCGATTGCGCGGCCGACGGCATCATCCCGGGTGCGGTCGAGCGGAACAAGGAATCGTCCGGCGATCGCGTCGTGCTCGGGAACGACGCGCAACCGGTTGTGCTCGATGTGTGCTGCGATGCCCAAACGTCCGGCGGGCTCCTCATCGCGCTGCCGGAGCCGGACGGGCGCAAGCTCCTGGCCCGACTGCACGACGAGGGAGTGTCCGACGCGGCGATCATCGGCAGCGTGACCGGCAATGGCTCCGGTCGTCTGACGCTGCGAAGCGACGGCACGCGCCCGATTCCCGAGCGCGGAAACGAGAGGGTGGACGATGCACCGGAGCCGTCGGCGGCGTATTGCGCCGAGCAGGAGAGCAGCGAGAAGAGTTGCTGTGCAGACGGACACGAAGCCGGGGGTGCTGCGGCGAGCACTGCCGACGGCGTCACGGACATCCAGCAGAAGTTCCAGGAGTTCCTGAAACGGGCCGGCGCGCCGGGTGCCTTGGATGTCGCGACCAAGCAGGCGATTTCCATCGCCCTGTCGGTCCTGGCGAAGTGCGAACCGTGCGTCGAGATCCACATCAAGAAAGCGCGACAGATGGGGTTCTCTCAAGCCGAGATCGACGAGGCCGCCTGGATGGCCATTGCGTTCGGCGGTTCGCCCACGATGATGTTCTACAACCGTCTTCGGACGCGTTGAGGTGGAGGTGATTGGTGCCTGGTGGTGCCCCTGGTCTTCAAAACCAGTGCGGGGCTCGCAAGGGTCTCGGGTGGGTTCGATTCCCATTCACCTCCGCCATTGATGAGGATTAGCGAGCCGAGGAGCGAATCATGCGGATGCTCGGTAGACAGGCGGTTCTTCCGATGGTTCTGGTTCTGGCGGGTCTCGCGCAGGTGATTTACGGCGTGGGGTTTCATACCGCCGCGGTTGTCACCGAGAAGGAGACCGCCGCGCCGCCTCCGATTCCGGGTCCGCCGCCGGGCTTCGGCTTCGGCAACCGACCTCCCCCACCCCCGCCGAGACCGCTGAAGCTGCTCGTCTTGGCCGACGAGGCCGAGTTCGTGCTGATTCGTGAGGTGACCTTCGGGGGGGTAACGCGCCTGGAATCCGGAGAACTCAAGCGCACCTATAGCGGACGCCCGCCCTCACTGTGCCCGACATGAGTGAAGTAGCGTTCGGTCATGGTGGCCATGGCCAATAAGCACAAGCATTCCATCGGCGAGCGACTCGTTCGCGGAAGAACCTGGGTCCAGGCCGCATTCCTGCTGGTCTGGCTCGACCCGGCCGCGCTGCGCCTGCACACGGTGTGTTCCCCCGTCTTCCACTGCTATTCGTGCCCGCTCGCGACCTTTGCCTGCCCCATCGGCGTGCTCGCGAACTTCAGCGCCCTGCACCTGTTCCCGTTCATCGTGGTGGGCATGTTGGTGATCTTTGCCGGCGCGCTGGGTAGTTTCGTATGCGGTTGGGCCTGCCCTTTTGGGCTGTTGCAGGATCTCATCGGCCGCATCCCCACGCCGAAGTTCCGGTTGCCCGCGTGGACCGGGCACCTGCGCTACGTCGTGCTCGTCGTGCTGGTGCTGGCGATTCCGTACTGGTTCAGTGAGGAGCACGCGCTCTTCTTCTGCCGACTCTGTCCGGCCGGAGCGCTCGAGGCGGCCCTGCCCAACGTCGTCCAGGTCGCACTCGCCGGCGACGGCATCGTCTGGCCGAGTTCGGTGAAGCTGGCCATCCTCGTGGTCGTCATGGCCGCGATGTTCTTCACGTGGCGGCCCTGGTGCGCCGTGCTGTGCCCGCTCGGCGCGATCTTCGGCCTCTTCAACCGAGTCTCCTTCCTCTTCCTTCGCTTTCACACGGACAACTGCGAGGGGTGCGGCGGATGCAGCGCATTCTGCAAATACGGCGTGCTCCCGGAGCGCGGCTTCAACGACTCCCGCTGCATCCGCTGTCTCGAGTGCACACGCTGCACCGCCATCTCTCTGAACAACGTGATGGGGGAAGCGCCAAGGACGGCGCCGGCCACGAGACCGAACCCGCGACGCGCAAAAACGGACTGAGCCGAGTCGCACCGACACGGCGTGGTCGCTGCTGAAGGCCTAATCTCAGTTGGGTGCCACGGGCAGCTTTCCAGCCCCGGGCACCCACAACAAAACAGCGGGGACAGGGTTTAACCCGCGCACGTC
>CAYMME010000212.1:0-14414 GCA_964391465.1 uncultured Planctomycetales bacterium | reverse complement strand
TTTGGCCCTTGTCCATGACGACGATGCGGTCGGCCTCGGGGAGCATCTCCCGGTCGTGGTGGGCGATCAGGAACGCGGTGCGGTTGTGGCGGACCTTGCGGAGGGCGTCGTGGATCTTGCGGGCCGAGTCGGGGTCGATCTGGCTGGTGGCCTCATCGAAGATGAGGATGGCCGGATCGCGGAGCACGGCTCGGGCGATGGCGAGGCGCTGCTTCTGGCCGCCGGAGAGCGTGCCCGACTTGATCACTGCGTCGTATCCCTTGCCGGGAGCTTCGCCGTCCCGCACCGTCTCGGGCGGGCTTTCGAGGTCGGCGATGAACTCGTCGGCGTGGGCGGTCTCGGCCGCGCTGCGCACGAGGCCTGGCTCGGCGTGCCGTTGCCCGTAGCGGATGTTCGCGGCCACGGTGTCGGTGAAGATGACCGTGTCCTGCGTGACCAGGCCGATCTGTCGCCGGAGCGAGCCGAGGTCAACGGTCTTCAGGTCGTGCCCGTCGATCAGGACGGTGCCGGTATCGGGCTCATAGAACCGCAGCAGCAGATTGCACAGCGTCGTTTTGCCCGAGCCGTTGGGGCCGACGATGGCGATGGTCTGGCCCGCATCGACAGTGAGGTTGATGTCGCGCAGCACGATCAGGTCGGGCCGGGCCGGGTAGCTGAACGTTACGTCCTTGAACTTGATCTGCTCGGCATGCCGGGGCAAGAGCGCGACCTTCTCGCCGTCCGTCGTTGCGGTTTCGACCTGCTCGTCGAGGATGTCGAAGATGCGCCCGGCCGCCGCCTCCGCCTGCTGCAACCGGTTGTTCACGTTCGACAGCTTGCGCATCGGATCGAACATCGCGATGAGAAAAGCGACTGATTGCAGGAACACCGCCGGTTCGAATTGCCCGTCGAAGACGAGCGACCCGCCGTAGAGAATGAAGGCGCCGACAACCACCGTGGCGAGGAACTCCAGGATCGGAGAGGTGGCCACATCGAACCGTTGTACACGAAGCTGATTCTTGAAGAGCCGACGGTGCTCGCGGAAGAAGCGAAGCTGCTCGGCCCGCTCCATCGTGTAGCCTTTGACGACACGAATACCGCCGATGCGTTCCTGGAGGAGGTCGAGCAGCGAATCCCAGGCGTGCAGGGCCCGGCGCTGCGACCGGCGGATGATCCGCCCGAACCTGCGAATCAGGAAGGCCGCGGGAACGGCCGTGACCAACACGATGACTAGCAGCTCCACGCCCACGAACACAATGATCATGACGAGAATCCCGACGGCCTTGAGCGGCTCACGCACCGTCTTGCCGAACAGGGTTCGGATGCCGAGCAGAAGCACGTTCGAGTCGGTTGCGAAGCGCGTCATCGTCTCGCCCGTGCGCCGCTGGGCGAAGAAGGTCATCGGAAGCTTCAGGATGTGGGCGTACCCACGCGTGCGCAGACCCATCATGGCCCGCCCGGCCGTCAGTTCCACCAGATACTGCTGCCAGAAGCGGCAGAACAGTTGTGCGGCTGAGAGGAAGACGAACACGCCCATCACCAGGGCCAGCGTCTTCAGCTTGTCCTCTTGCGACCGGCCGAAGTGCGTACGGTCGCACAGCGTCATCATGTGGGCGACGTACCACGGGTTGGGCGGCAGGGAAACGGTGACGCTCTCCCGGCCCGCCGTATCCTCGGGTTTCGCCCCGTCGCCGTCGGTGAGTTGCATTTCCTGCCCCGGGTGCTTGGCGATGAGTCGGAACAGGTCGTAGCAATCGCCGGCCTCGTCGTCGACGGCGACGATCATACGGCCTTTCAAGCGTGCGGCTTCCCCGGCCAGGGGTGCGTCGTCGTGCCGACCCGTGCGGACCCGGACCAGGCGAATTCCCGGAGTCGACGCGGGCACATCGGGCTCGGTCACGATGTCGAGCCGGTCGCACGCCAGTTCGCGGTAGACCCAGTCTGCCAGCGTCTCGTGGTCCGACATCATGACCTTGAGAACGGGCAGGAGCGAGCCGATACCCGACGTGTAGAAGACCATCACGCCCAGGGCGGCGGCGAACGACGTGAAGAGGTACCGCTTGTGCGGCCACACGAATCGCAGCGCGCGGCGGAAGTCCTCCAGATAGGCGCGCTTTCGTCGTCGGCTTGCGTTGGGGGTCGCGGGGGCACCGTTTGCCATCGGGATATACTAGCAGGGAATAGGGAACGGGGAACAGGGCGCGACCTTCCGGTCGCGAGAGCAGTCGAACAGGAGAGCAGGAGAGCAGGAGAAAGGGGTGCGGAGGAACGCAAACAGCCGGGTGGGGCGGGGGCGGTGCTCGCCGCCCGTCGCAAACTTCCGCGCCTCTCGGTTCGCCTGCCCTTGGTCCTAGTCGCCCAGGGGCAGCGGGGTGCCGCTGCTGTAGCCTATGAACGCCAGGAACTGGGCCTGGGTCAGGATCGGAATGGCCAGGTCTCGAGCCTCCCGTCTGAGTGTGTCGAATACCGTGGCCTCGACCCGTGCCGTCCGCTCTCGCTCCCGCCTTTCAGGACTGGGGTTTTCGCCGAGCGTCGGTACGTGAGGTCGCTCACCGAGGACGAGGAAGTCCGTGGTGGCGTTGAGCGCGCCGACCACGCGCCCGCCCCATCGCTTGATCAGGGCCCGAATCCGGTCACTCTCCTCGGTGTCCGTCAGACCGTCGAAATCGAGATCGAAGCCGCCGGTGAGCACAAACGAGAACTTGCGGCCCCGGTCGTAGATGGCGTTCGAGATCAGGTCGCCCTCGACGATGGGATCGCCGGGCGTGGACCTGAGAATCTGGCACTCGGAGGCGCCGTCCCTCAGGCCGACCACCTTGACCGTGGCCTTGCCGTTTCCATCATCACCCGGACCACGATTCGGCGAGTACACCTGGAAACGCAGGCCCAGCAACAGGTTGTCCGTCCGACCGAGGTTGATGTAGACCAGCGGGTCGCCGGGCAGCGCGCGGACGATCCTGCCGTCCGCCTCCCACGCCACGCGCTTCGGGTCGACGGGCGGGCGGTTCTCCGCCAGCCGGGCCTGCTGCTCGGCATTGATCTTCTTCACCGAATCCAGCTCGCTCCTCAACTGATCCGACTCTTCATCCTTCTCGCGGAGTAGACGGATCGTGTCGTCCTGCATCTCCGCGATCTGGGCCTGGAGGTCGTTGACCGCTCCGTCCTTTTCTTCGCGGAACTGCTGGTTCTGCTTCTCCTCGCTTTCCACGGTATCGGTGAGTGCCTGCGCGGTTTCGGTGAACTTGCCCTCGGCACTCGCCAGCGCCTCGGTAAGCTTGCTCTTGTCGGCATTCAGCTCGTCTCGTTCCGCCTGCGTATCCCCGAGCAGTTCCTGAACCTCCCGCAGCTTGTCGTACACCGCCGAGAGGGTCGTGAGCAGCGGGTCATTCGCCGACACGACGGGCACCAGTCCATCCCCGGTGATGCGTTCGATGACCTCCTCTTTCTTCGCCAGGGCGGCCGTGTAGTCATCGCCGCCGGCGCCGGTGATGAGCTGGACGGTATCCTGGCGTTCCTTCTCGAGTACGCCGATGACCGACTTCCCGGCCGAGGCGCGGTCAAAGTACTGCCGGAGACTGCCTTTTTCAGGTTGCTTGATCAGGCGATCGTTGTCACCGCGGAGCTTGTCGTTCGCGTTGCGCAGGTCCTCCTGATAGGTGAACTGGATCACGAAGCCGACGGTGGAGACGAGCCACAGCACGACAAACACGATCATCCAGATGTGAGCGGAAGTCAGGCCGCTGCCTGAACGTTGTTTTGCGGCGCGTGCAACAGCCATCGCGCTACACCTCCAATCAGTTCACAGTTGCCGACCCGTTTGCGACGGTCGGCCGGACCTCCACCGGCGTGTTCCCGGAGAGCAGCCTGCCACTGCGCGATTGCGGGTTCATTCAGGTTGGTTCAGCCCGCCTGGCGCGGGCAAACGAGGTTGGACGTTTCTCGGGGCTACCTCGCTCCTTGGTCCGAGGTCGAGCAATCGTACGCCTCATGAGTCTATCAGACCATGTCGCATTATCCGGCGGAGCGGGGAGGGTGTCAAGGCCGATGCCGCCCCGGCGGTAAACTGGGTTATTTTGCGTGTTGCCCCCCCCGGGATGCCGATAAGGGAGACCGGCGAGAGGGCGGTGGAGGGGCTGCGCCCCGGCGGGCGTGCTGCCGTCCGGTCCGCTGCGCGGGAGTTGTCACCAATGGCATACCGATCCCCTGACAATCGGGTAACCATCTGTTTCGTAGCGTCGTTATCGGCCGCGCTCACCATTGCCGTGGGCTGTGCTTCGCGCTCGCCCTCGGCCGGGGTCGAGGCGACGAAGGCAGTTTCTGCGCCTCAAACGCAGCCGGCGGCCGCGCCGCGAGCGGTCGTCCGTCGCCCGCGGCGGGTCGATCTGTTCGGCGTCTCACCCGCACGGCTCGAGGTACCCTTCGAGGGGCGGGCCGCGGGGGCCCTCCAGCAGCACAGCTTCGCCGAGGTAGGCGGCGACTTCGATGCCGATGTGGATGCCCCGGCCGAACGGATCGTGTTCGCATCGACGCGGCACTCCGAGCGACCGAACCTCTACCTGAAGTCCACGACCGGCCGGGCGGTGACCCAGTTGACCGCCGACCCGGCCAGCGACGTGCAACCGGTCTTCTCGCCCGACGGGTCACGCATCGCGTTCGTGAGCGACCGGGCGGGGAGTTGGGACATCTGGATTCTCGAGATCGAGGCCGGCCGCCCCGTGCAGGTCACGCGCGACGAGGGACACGAAGTGCATCCCGCCTGGGCGCCTGACGGGGAACGCCTCGTCTTCTCGCGCATCACCGAGCGCGGCCGCTCGTGGGAGTTGTGGGTGATGGACCTGCGGGGACCGGCCAAGCGCAGGTTCATCGGGCAGGGTCTGTTCCCGCAGTGGTCGCCGGTCGCGGAGACCATCGCCTTTCAACGCGCGCGGGAACGCGGCAGCCGGTGGTTCAGCATCTGGACCATCGAGTTGGTCGACGGCGAGCCGCATCGCCCGACGGAGATCGTGTCCGCCCCGAACCACGCCTTGATCGCCCCCACCTGGTCCCCGGATGGCAAGCGACTCTCGTACTGTTCCGTGGCGGGGATCACAGAGGCACGCGCGGATACGGGCGAAGGTGAGGCAACCGGCGTTGCGAGCGATGCGGATGCCGAGTCGATCGATCTGCCGAGTGACGTATGGATCGTCGATGCCGACGGGCGAAGCCCGATTCGGCTGACCGACGGAAGCGGCTCCAACTATTCGCCGGCCTGGGCTTCCGATGGTCGCGTCTATTTCGTAAGCGGTCGCGACGGCCGCGAAAATATCTGGTCGGTACGTCCGGTAACCGCGAGTCTGTTGGCATCCGGTCCGGCGCGACCGCGCCAGGTGCGCCCGGCCGCGCATCAACTGCCCGCCTCGCCGGCGCCGGCCCGCGAAACCGCACCGGTGCCCGCGGCGCCGCAACGGCAGCCCGCAGCACCGCAACCGCAGCCCGTGGCACTGCCGGTGCTGCCGGAGCGACCGAACACTCGGTCCGGAAACCTGACCGAAGCACCGGCGAGAGCAGACACCGCCGGTAACGCGCAGAGTCTGCCTCCCGGCCGGGCGCTCGCCCTCCCTGCAGTCAATACACCGGCAAGTGGATCGTAGTCGACGGTCGAGCCGTGCCCTCAACTCAAGGCTCGGACCGAAAAAGTCGATGTTACCGGTGCCTGTAGAAGGATCACGGATGATCACTGCCAAGGCACGTTGCGCCGTCTTGGAGACGGTGGGTCTGTTCGCGCTGTGCGTCACATGGATGTTCGGCTGCGCATCGCGAGAAGTCCCGGTGGAGACGGAACCGCGCCCGCTGCCGCTCATCACCGTGGCCGTCGCTCCCGCCCTGAACCTCAGCGGCTCGACGGAGTTCGAGCCCCTTCGGGTGGCGGACCTGATGGCCAGCGAGCTGACCCAGCTCGACGGGGTGCGCGTCCTGGGCGTGAATCGGGTCCTCGCGGTGCTGGCGCAGGACAAGGCGGCGCAGGTCGCGTCGCCGCAGCACGCGGTGGAAGTGTGCCGTCGGTTGGGAGCGGACGCGATCGTGGTGTTCGCCATCACCGAGTACGACCCGAACGATCCACCGGTGGTGGGCATGGCGGCCCAGTTGTATGCCCCGATCGCACCGACGTCCGATACCGGGTGGAACCCGGTGACGGCGTCGCGGCAGGCGACTCCCGGTTCGGTCGACCTCGACGCCCCCGGCGGCGTCCGTCCCCGAGCCGAGAGCCAGCACGTATTCAACGCCGCGAACCGATCGGTAGCAAAGGAGGTCCTGCGTTTCGCCGATGAACGAGATGCCGAGCACAGTCCGTTTGGCGGAAGGCTCTATATCGTGTCGCAGGAGCACTTCCTGCGATTCTGCTGCCACGCCACGGCGAGAGAGCTACTCGGCCGGCAACGCCACGCGGCACAGGCCGCGACCGATTCCGGGACGGAGCCGACAGGATGAACGTTATTCGACACTTGTCGTTAGTGAAGGGACACCACCGCTACGTGATTCGCTATACGGGCGGCCGTGAGGCCGACGTCATTGACGCCCTGGCGTCTCTGGCTTCCGACCCCGAGAGCGAGTTCGACTGGTTCGATGCGGCGGTGCTGAGCTACCAGATGGGGCGACGATTGGAGATGGAGCTCGATCAACTCCCCCAGTAAACCGCCCGCGAACGACCAAGACGCGGCGGTCGCGAGCACTACGGCCTGATCTATGGACAGGGATGGCAGCCGAGAGTTGAGCCGATCAGGCGCAGTACACCGAAGGTGATCGCCGGGAAAGACTGGGACAGTATGAGCGAGAATGCGTTGGTCGACGAGTTCCTCAACTATCTTCGATTCGAGCGTCACTTTTCGCCTCACACCGCGAAGTGCTACGCGGCAGACTTGCGCCAGTACGTCGCCTACCTGACCGAGCATCCGTCGGGCACCGGCGAGGCTACGTCTTCGACGCAGTACGAGTTCGCGGGGGGCAACGGTCAGGGGTTCCAGACGGAGTCGACGGCCACGGCCACACTCGACCCGCCCGCCACCGACCTCCGGCAGCAGATGCTCGGCGTGAACGTCGACGAGATCCGGGCGTTCATGGCCTTCCTGCAACAGATGGACTACTCGCGGGCGACCACGGCAAGGAAGCTGGCGACCCTGCGAAGCTTCTACAAGTTCTGCGTGCGGCGCGGCTACGTCGCGTCGAGTCCGGTTGCGGCGATTCGCACCCCGAAGCAGGAACGACGGCTGCCCAAGTGCCTCGAGGTCGATGAGGTGCAGAAGCTGCTCGAGTCCCCGGACGGCAACACCCTTCTCGGAGCGCGGGATCGGGCGATGCTCGAAACCATGTACTCGACGGGTGTTCGCGTGTCGGAGCTCGTTTCGCTTCGCAGCGAGGACATCGACTTCGCGGGTGAGGTCCTCCACGTTCGGGGCAAAGGGAAGAAGGAGCGCGTCGCCCCCATTGCGCCGACCGCGCTGTCCGCGATCCGGCGCTATCAGGAGATGCGCCGGAGCGACCCGAAGTGGGAATCGAGCGACCAGGTTCTCCTGTTCGTCAACAAGCACGGGCAGGCCCTGAGCACCCGCTCGGTCCGCCGGAAGCTCGACAAGTACCTGCGTCAGTGCGGCCTGGACGCGACAATCAGTCCGCACACCCTGCGGCACAGCTTCGCGACGCACATGCTCAACAACGGGGCCGACCTCCGTAGCGTGCAGGAGCTGCTGGGACACCAGTCCCTGTCGACGACGCAGGTCTACACGCACCTGACCACGGCCCGCATGAAGGAGAGCTACGACGAAGCCCATCCGAGGGCTTGATCGCGGGAGGGAGCAGAGAAATCACACGCGTCCTCGCCCGGCGACACACTGCCGGCGAGGACGTTTTTTTGCGCGCAGCGGGAAGCGGGAACGGGGGACATATGAGGGATCAAGGATGAGGAATGAGGGATGTCAGATCCCTGTAGCGGCCTGCGCCCCGCCGGCCGGCCTGCGAGGCGCAGGCCGCTACGAAGGCGCAGGCGTACGCACGGCGCGTTGGCCCCCACGGCGGCCCCTACCTGCTACTTGCCGTTCGGTCGCCTGTGATCGCGGCGCGGTGACCAACGGCTCGCGTTCCGTCATGCTCGACTCGGCCGACTTCTCGGTCAGGGCGATTCCGTGCTCGGCGTGGAAGTCAAGAGGTGCTCGGTGACGACGGCCGGGATGTCGTGGCGGACCAGGTTGAGGCCGCCGTCGTTTTCTATTGCCAGCACCCAGAACTGCCCTTTCTGGAGCTGGTTGTAGACCGCTTCCCCCTGGGCCACGCGCACGCCCGCCTCGGCGGCGGCGGTGGGATCCGTCGCGTATTCCCAGAACCGGTCCCAGAGCCGCTCTTCGTAGCCGGTCGGGGCGCTCGCGGTGCGATAGATCTCGGGAATCTGTCGAACGGGGTCGATCGGGAACCCCTCCTCGGGCGTCTGGGACTCTCCGAAGATCCTTCGGAAGAGAACCAGGCTCTTGCCGCGAAGGAGATCCGACTCGCCGACGAACTGATCGTCGAACTTGATCAGCAGGGCATCGAAGTAGACGACCTCGCCGGCAACCTGGAACTCCCGTACGGCGAGCGGATTTCCGTCGCAGTCGAACTCCTGGAACTTGATGACGGTCTCGACGGTGCCGTCCGGCCTGGCCGGTTGATCGACCACGAGCAACTGGGCGACGCGCCGTTCGCCCGTCAGCCGGCCCACGACGCGCTCGAGCGTCTCCTGCTCGAGCTGCAGCCGTCGGTTCTCCTCCTCGAGACGCACCTTCTCCGGGTCTTCCAGCAACGTGGGGAATCCCAGGATGCCGATCCCGGCACCGAGAACGGAAACGAGCATGAAGCGGCGTATGGTGCGCACTCAGGCCCCTGCGGTATGATCGCCCACTACACTCTATTCTCGGATAATTAGGGCTCAAAGGCAAACGGCGGGTTCCCGTTCGAGTGCGTGGCGGGATCGGCGGCTCGGAGTCCGAGCCTCCAGCGCAAGCGAGCGGCCCCCACACGCATTCAAGGGGACCCCGCGCTTGCGCTTGGGGCTCGGATCCGGCGCATGCACTGCCTTGCCCGTCCCCCACCCTTCGCAAACTGCCGCGAAGGATGGGGCACCCGTGCAGGCCACTACGAGCGCGCATGCGTTCACACGGTGCGTTGGTCCGCACGGCGGACCCTACTTCTTTCCCGGGTCAGTCGGAGAGCAGCTTCTTGATCGCTTCGTTCATCACGTGCTCGCTCGGGGGGGCGATCAGCGACGCCGTGGGTTCGTAGCCGCCCTCGGCGAACGAGGGTTCGGTGCAGATGTAGCCCGGGCCGGCGTCGCCGTAGCCGGCCACGGCCACGAACTTGTCGGCCGCGACTTTCCGGGCCAGAAGCTGGAAGTCGATGACCGGCTCGCCCGGTAGGTGCAGCACGCGGATCGAGCCCAGCGACATGCAGCTCAGCTCGATGGGCCGGTCGGCCATGATGCGCCGGGTCCAAGCCAGACCGACCGCGGCACTCAGCCGGTCGCTGTTGCTCGCTTTGACGTCGGCGAGGACCTTGCGCTGATTATCGGGCTGGAACTTCGGTTCCTCGCGCGGAGGGAAACGCACGGGCAGCACCTTCCACCCGATGGGCTGGACCGGCTCCCGCTTTGCGGACTCGACCGAGCGGCGCATTGCGTCGTGCATGCGGTCGGCCATCTCCTTGCGTCGGGCCGGCTCGCCGTTGTTGTACTTCCCGGCCGTGATGTCGCCGGCGCAGCCGGTGAAGTACACGCCGAACACGCCCGTCTCCTTCTGCAAACGCTCGCGGGCAATCCCGGGGAAGTCCCACGTCGTTCGGCCGTCGCCGTAGTAGCTCTGCGGGTGCGTCGCGTAGTAGTGGATGTGGGCGAGGGCCTTGTCGCCGGCGAAGAACGTGATCGTCCGCAGGCAGGGGTCGATCTTGCCCTCGGGGGCTTCGGCCGCCCACGGATCCTTGACACTGCTCCAGCGTACGCGGATCGAGCCGTCCGGTTGTTTGACGCGACGGTTCGAGGCCACGCGATCGACCTTGGCCTTGCTCGTGCCGACGTGCGTGACGCGCTGCATCTTCGTCGTGGCCTGCCGGACGGAGTCGGCGATTCGGTTGGCCGTGTCGTTGAAGAACGCCAAATCCATGTGGACGGGCGCGTCCTTCTCGCCGTCGAGGAGGTACTGCGCACCGGTGTCGAACAACGGGGCGGTGTGCTGGTGAACGCACATCGCCGCCACACGCGACGGTGACGTGCCCGCGGCCGCGGCGATCCTCGCCCGCATCGTGTCGTAGGAATCGTTGCGCAGCTCGCACCAGTCGAGGGCGCAAAGCACGTAGGTGCCCCCCGCGTCGCGCAGCACCACGCCCTTGGCCAACTCCGGGTCGTCGACCCCCACCACAGGCTTGGCCCACCCGCCGCAAAGCGGGTGTCCCTCCGGCGGCGTGATGTCGCAAGAGAACGTGCCGAGCTGCAGCGTCGCCGTCGGCCGGTCCGGCGTGGCGTCCGCGGCCGGCGCCGCCGACAGGATCAGTTGAGTCAACAGGACGCTCGCAACCCCCACCTTTTCCCTCGGCATGTCGTGTTCTCCCTGAACCGCTTGCAGTTACCCGGTCTTGTGGCGGCCTGCGGGGCGCCGGCCGCTACAGGACGCGCAGACGCTTCTGGCGGACAACGGCAGTCGCGCGTCTCACGCGACAACCTACGGGCATCGCGTTGCAGCAGCAAGATGCGTGGGCCACGCGTCCCAAGCCATTCCGAACCGCGCCCGTCAGGAAGCGGCCGCATACACTGACGGCCTCGTATCCACGACCAACTGTCGTGCACTCTGTGGCGCACGCAAGCGCCGGGGGGCGCGGGTGCGGGCGGGGGTGGGGGCCGCTTCCTGACGGGCGCGGTTCGGATGCGTCCTGCGCGTTCTCTCACTTCGCCCGGCCGGCGCGGCGGCGTTCGGTTTCGGTGAGGAGGCGCTTGCGGAGGCGGATGCCTTCCGGCGTTACCTCGACGAGTTCGTCGTCCTCGATGAACTCGAGGGCGATCTCGAGCGTGATCTCGCACGGGGGCCTGAGGGTCACGGTCTTGTCGGCAGCGGCGGCGCGGACGTTGGTCTGCCGCTTGGCCCGGGCGACGTTCACTTCGATGTCGTTGTCTCGGCAGTGCTCGCCGACGATCTGGCCCTTGTACACCTGCTGGCCGGGGGCGACGAACATCGTGCCGCGGTCGGCCAGCGCGTCGAGGGCGTAGGCGGTGACCGGCCCGGGCTCGCTGGCGATGAGCGTGCCGAGGGCGCGGCCGGGGACGCTGCCGCGCAGGAACTCGTATTCGTAGAAGTTGTGGTGCATGATGGCCGTACCGTTGGTGGCGGTCAGCAAGCGGTTGCGCAGGCCGATCAGGCCACGCGCAGGCACCGTGAACTCCATGTGTGTCTGCTCACCCCGCGTCTCCATTTTCGCGCAGATCCCGCGCCGGCCCCCGAGCAGCTCCATCACCGGGCCCACCTGCGTGGCGGGCACGTCGATGCTGCACATTTCGATCGGCTCGGTCTTCTTGCCGTCCAACTCGCGGTAGATCACCTTCGGCTTACCGATGGCCATCTCGAATCCTTCGCGGCGCATGTTCTCGATGAGGATCGAGAGATGCAGCATCCCCCGCCCCGACACGTGGAACTCCTCCGGCGTGTGTCCGGGATCGACCCGCAGGGCCACGTTGCGTTGCAGCTCCTTCTCGAGCCGGTCGCGGATGTGGCGGCTGGTGACGTACTTGCCCGACCGCCCCGCGAACGGCGAGTCGTTGATGCGGAAGGTCATGTGCAGCGTCGGCTCGTCGATGCGGATGAGGGCCAGTGGCTCGGGATGCTCGGGGTCGGCGATGGTGTTGCCGATGTCGACCGAATCGAGTCCGACCACGGCGCAGATGTCACCGGCCGTCGCCTGTTGGACCTTCGTGCGACCCAGGCCGTCGAAGATGAACAACTCGCCGATCTGCTCGGTCTTCTGCGTGCCGTCGCGGCGGATGACGGTGACCGGCCGCCCGGCGTCCAGCGTGCCCGCGAAGACGCGCCCGATGCCGATGCGGCCCACGTAGTCGTTGTGATCCAGCGTCGTGATCAGCATCTGCACCGGCGCCGTCGGGTCCACCTCCGGCGGCGGAACGTGCTCGAGGATCGCGTCGAACAGCGCGAACACGTCGGAACTTGGCTCGGCGAGGTCGAGCGTGGCGTACCCCTGCGTGGCCGAGGTGTAGACGGTTGGGAAATCGAGGGCGTTCTCGTCGGCCCCCAGCTCGATGAACAGATCGAGCACCTCGTCGAGCACGTCGGCGGGCCGGGCGTCGATGCGGTCGACCTTGTTGATCACCACCATCGGGCGGAGGCCGAACTCGAACGCCTTACTCAGCACGAACCGCGTCTGCGGCATCGGACCCTCGAACGCGTCCACGAGCAGCAGCGCGCCGTCGGCCATCTTGAGCACCCGCTCGACCTCGCCGCCGAAGTCGGCGTGCCCCGGCGTGTCGATCAGGTTGATCTTCACGTCGTGGTAGCGGATCGCGATGTTCTTCGAGAGGATGGTGATGCCGCGTTCGCGCTCGAGGTCGTTCGAGTCGAGAATGCGTTCGCCCTTCAGCTCCGCGTCGCGGAACTGGCCGCACTGCCGCAGCATCTGATCGACGAGTGTGGTTTTACCGTGGTCCACGTGGGCAATGATGGCCACGTTACGAATACCGGCCTTGATCACGATGCAGAATCCTCACAGGAGCGAAGCCGGGACAAACCTACAACAGGGCGGAATAAGCGGCCGGCGCCCCCCGCAGGCCACTACAACACGGCGTAGCGAGGCACTCTACTAGCACGTACGCCCCGCGAACGCAACGGGTGCGGTCCCGGAAGAGGCCCGATCCGCCGGCTACGTCTTCTCCCGGATCTGCTGCCCACCGTGAGGTCGACGCTCTCGTGGGGGCCGCCCTGCCCGCGAGGCCGATCTCCGTCTCGGGACTCTTCACCGGCGCTAGAATCCTGACTCAGAGCGCGTCAAGCGTGCGCACGATCACACGAGTCAACGCAATACGGAGGGAGGATCTCGCAATGGACCGACAGCTTGCGTCCGTCAGTCGAATCAGAAGCGCATTTGCCCGTTCTCTGGCGATCGTGGGGCTCTGCTGCCCCGCCGCCCCGGCGAAGGAGTTCACGTTCACCAACATCACGGATCTCCCGGGCGGACCGGGCCAGGGCAATGCCCCGGAGATCAACGACCACGGTGACATCACGTTCTACCGCGGAACCGACGTGTTCTTCTTCGACCGCAGCGCCGGCACGTTCCTCGAGGTCACCGCCCTGCCCGGTGCGCCGGACCAGGCGTGGTTCCCGAAGCTGAACAACTTCGGCAACATCCTGATGATCAACCCGAGCACGCGGGACCTCTGGCTCTTCGAAAGGACGACGCAGGCGTTCACGAATCTCGCCGCGCTGCCCGGCTATCCCGGAAACTCGCAGGCACACGACCTGCGGCACGTGTTCGACATCAACAACGCCAACCGCATCTGCCTGCACTCCGGCGACCTCAACTTCGGCGACGTGTACCTCTACGACCACGCGATGGGAACGTTCGAGAACATCAGCGACAAGCCCGGCGGCGCGACCCACGCGCGCACGAACGTGATCAACAACGCCGATCAGATCGCCTACATGGGCTTCCCCGACACGTACGTTTACGACCGAACCACCGACACGACCGTCAACATCACCGACCTGCCCGGCGGCCCGGGTGCGGGCTTCGACGCGTTCTCGCTGAACGACCGCGGCGATCTCGCCATCTACCGGCCCGACGAGCTGACCTTCTATGAGGCCGCGTCCGGCAGCTTCCTCTACCTCTCGACGCTGCCCGGCTTCCCGGCCGGGTCGGCATCGAGCAACACCAATGCCCTTTCCGACCGAGGCGAGATCACGTTCTGGCGCAGCGACATCCACTACTTCGACCCGGCCGACCAGAGCTTCACGCGACTCAACGACCAGGGGACCATCCCGTCCGGCGGAGCAGCCAGCAGCATCAACGACTTCGGCGAGATCGCCCTCACGGCCGGCCTCGCCGGCGCCGAAGACATCTACCTGGCCGTGCCCGCATACCCCACGGTCCCCGCGCTCGCACCGCTACCCCAACTCGGCCTCACGCTCCTCATCGCCACCATCGGAGCCGCCGTCATCAACCGCCGACGGGCAGCAAGGTGGGGTCAGAGCGCATTTAGTCATTAGTGCTTGCGTGACGGGCGGGCCTCGTGTAGGGTTTGCGGCATGGCCAGACCTTTGCGGATCGAGTTTTCGGGGGCGTCGTACCACGTGATGTCGCGGGGCAACGGGCGGCAGCGGATCGTGCGGGGCGACAAGGATCGTAGCCGGCGGCTCGACTGGCTGCGGCGGACCGTCGAGACGTAC
>CAYMME010000211.1:13156-14417 GCA_964391465.1 uncultured Planctomycetales bacterium | reverse complement strand
AATATGCGGCGTTCTGCGTGCTCTTCACCAACACGTTCGACGTGGTGACCCTGACGCTGCTGGGCGGCCTCCTCGTGACGACGATGATCCTCTCGCAAGCTTGGTGCCGGTTCCTGTGCCCGGAGGGCGCGGTGCTCTCGATGCTCACCAGGGTGTCCGGCTGGAAGATCAACCTGAATGCCGCCAAGTGTGTGAGCTGCAACACGTGCCGGCAAGTGTGTCCGGTGGAGGCCATCGACGTGGGCACGGTCGACGAGGGTTCATGCCTCTACTGCTGTACCTGTGTGGACAACTGTCCCACCGACGCATTGGACATGGCTCACCGTCCGAAGCGGTCGCTGGCCCAGCTTCCCGTACTGAAGACGGGCTTGACGGTTTGACGCTAGGGGTTCCTGCGATGCGGAGCGGACAAGGCTACTTTCGACGGACGATGCGGCGATCGGGAGTCGTCGCGGCCTTGCTGCTTGCCGTCGGCTGCGGGAAGGACGAGCCGGCGTCGCCGGCGCAGCCGCTGCCGGCATCGGACCTGGCCGTGTACGACGCGCCGCTGTCGCTGGCGTCGTGGAAGGAGCCGGGAGCCTGGCCCCAGCACCGCCACGATCCGTTGCACACGGGCCGCACGTCGGTCGACCTGGGCACTTGGGAACTCGAGGCGGCGTGGCAGTTCCAGCCCAGCGTGCACGCTCGCACGTACGAGCCGGAGTACGCGACGTGGTCGTCTCCGACAGCCGGGACCGTGGCCGGCCGGCCGCTCGTGTTTCTGGGGTCCTACGACCACAACCTGTATGCCGTTGACGCCCGCACGGGCGAGGAGGCGTGGCGGTTCACGGCCGGGGCGCCGGTGTTCTCTACGCCCGCTCTCGGGCGCGTAGAGGGCAAGGCGATGCTCTTCGCCGCCGCCGCCGACCGGACGATCTATGCCTTGGACGCAGCAACGGGGGCGAAGATCTGGAGTCGGGAGACGCGCGAGTGGACGTTCACCTCGGTGCCGAGCGTGATGACCTCGCCCACGGTGATTGAGGCCGAGGGCGAGACGCTTGTTTACCTGGTCGTGTGGAACGCCGACCGATCCGGAGCGAGCAACGTACAAAAAGGGGAGCTCTTCTGCCTCATTGCCGACGGAGGTGCGGTCAAGTGGAAACAGACCATCGGGGCGACACCGGGGACATGCCCGGCGGTGGCCCCGATTGATGGCCGGCTGGTCGTGGTGTGTGCGGCCCAAGCGGGTGTGGTCCGAGCGTACGACGCGATGTCCGGAGAG
>CAYMME010000211.1:0-13146 GCA_964391465.1 uncultured Planctomycetales bacterium | reverse complement strand
GATGTGGAATTTCACGCTGGACAGCGACACCCGATCCGCGCCCTCGGTGGGGGCTCCTCAGGGGATTCCGATGGTTTACATCGGGACGCGATTCAACGCGCTCTACGGACTGGACGCACGAACCGGCAAGCGGACTTGGCGCTATCAGACCGGCAATTGGGTGGATGCGTCTCCGGGGCTACTCGGGTCGCGTGAGAACCTTCGGGTCGTGATCGGATCGTACGACTTCAAGTTCTACGCTCTGCCCGCCCGCACGGTCGGTCAGCCGGCCACACCGGTGTGGAAGCACTGGACCGGCAACTGGGCGCACACTTCCCCCGCGATGGCACATGTGGGCGGCAAGCCGGCCGTCCTCGGGATCTCGTGGGATGCGAAGCTGTATCTGCTCGACGGGGAAGACGGGAGCGAACGATGGTCTTACAAGTCGGGGGACTTGATCTGGTCCCACGTGGAGCAGGGTGACGCCGTGTGGCCCTCACCGGCGGTGGCCACGGTCGATGGGGTACCACACGTTTACTACGCCGGATACGATGGCGTGTTACACGCCCTGCGCGGCAAGGGTAGCCCCGCCAGCGGCCCGGTGGCCGAAAGCAGCGAGCGGAGCGCCGAGGAGTTGTAGCGAGGCATGCGAGCCATGAAAGTGATCGCCGTGATCGTCGCGACCCTATGCTGCCTAATGGCGGCGTGGGTTGTCGTTAAACACACGAGTCCGAGTGACGCCGGGTTGTCCTCCGGGGCAAACACCGGTGCGTATGTCACGGTAAAGGGGGCGGAGAACACACTGGCGTCGCTCGCCGTGGAGATCAGCGACCCCCTGACTTTCTCGTACGACCCGCGCACCCGCACGGCTCTGTGCACGAAATCGCTGATCATCGAGGGGACCCTTCGGGTGGGGGACCCCGAGGATCCTACGTTCAAGGAGACGCTGGAGCTGGACACCGACCTGTGCGGCGACCTGCAGCTCGATGTGCGTCCCGGAGGGGAGCTGGCCGTCTATCACTCGAACATCTCGACCGCGTCGCGGATCATCACGCTGGGGGCCTGCACGCAGGGGTACATGCTGCGGGTGGAGGGCAAGCTGACGCTGGTCAGCGCGGGCTTCCAGTACGCGTCCGGCAGCCTGCCCGAGTCGGGTCTGCATTCGACGGCCGTCGTGGACATGAAGGAGTCGAGCTTCACGGAGTGCGATGGATCGGCACTGCGGATTCTCGGCGTCGACGGAAGCCAGGCGCGGATCGACGGGTGCAACTTCTCGTCCCGCGGCGAATGGGGGCTGGTGGCCGACGACCGTGGGGACCAGCCTGTGGTGATCCGGAACTCCGTCCTGGACGCCCGGTACGGGGTCGTGCTCATCAGCGGGGGGGAAGCGGCCCTACGTCTGGTCGACTGCGATTTCGACAAGTCAAAGATCCGGTTCACGAAGGAAAGCGGCCAAGTGGAGGTGGCCTGGACCGTCGACGTGTCGGTTGAAACTTCGGCCCCCGGCCCCAACTTGGAAGGTCTGCGTGTGGTCGCCACGAGCAGCGATGACTGCGGGATGAAGGAGGAGGTGATCGCGGTCACGGACGAGCACGGAAAGGCGAGGCTCGTGCTGACCGAGTGGGTGGCTACGCCCGAGTCCGCCAAGGCGGCTGCCGGACTGAACAACCGAACTCCCCATATTATAAAGGTTTACGGAAGCAAGCCCGAGCCGTTGGCCGTGTACGAGCACCCCGTACGTGCGGCCGGCAAGGGCGAAGAGGTCAGAATCTCTCTCGGTCCGCGCCAAGCCGACGCCGAATCCCGCGCCGGCACGGATCTTGCTCGAAGCCCGTAGGCGGGGCGCTTGGTGCCTCTACGGGGGCCTGTAGGGCCGATCCGCATTTTTCGTGTCAGACCGTGCAACTTTTACAGTATACTCGGGTGACGTGTGCAAAAGCGCCGGTTCGACAGGTGGCCCGGTGTACGTGCGAATCATCTATCTGAGAGGAGTGCTTCAATGAGGACCCATGTGAGACCCGCCCGGAGAGCGGCGTTCACGCTGATCGAACTGCTGGTCGTCGTGGCCATCATTGCCCTGCTGATCGCCATTTTGCTGCCGAGCCTGTCGCGGGCCCGAGAGCAGGCCTACCAGGTCAAATGCGCGGCCAATCTGAACCAGGTCTTCAAGGGGATGTTCTACTACGCGGAAGACAAGAAGAACGGTAACGGATACCTTCCGCAGCTCAGCACGCAGTCCACGCTGTCGCTGATCGACGCGGGCTGGGAGGGCTCGATCTGGTTCTACCAGATTCTGCCCTACGTGGAGGTCAAGCGCAGCAAGGCCGGGAGCAAACAAGGGTTCTACCGGTGTCCGGCCGAGGAGAACCCGCGTTACTACTACATCGATAACGAGCGGAACGGGCGACTGATCGGCACCGAGATCGTTGACGATCCCATCGCCGAGAAGGCCGACGCGGACTTTGGGTGGCGAGAGGGTGACATCGGCTCGTCGTCCAAGGGGATTCAGGAATGGATCGAACCCGTGAGCTACGTCGGCTCGTGCGACTCGAACATGATGAATCAGAACTGGTACTTCCCGCTGGCGGGGGACAACGCCGACGAGACGCCGCGCAAGCTCGACAGCCTCGACAAGCCGTATTGCTGGCCGCTCCTGGCCGAGACCGACAGGGATTACCGGGGCGATGGCTGCTGGCGGTTCGTCCACCTTACGAGTGCGTTCTCCAACCCCGAGTACGCGGGCTTCCTTCGGCACTACGGCGGCGAGAACAAGTACAACAACGGCGTCGACTGGATCTTTGCCGACGGTCACGTGCAGTGGCACTCCGCCCACAACTCCGGGACAGCCTTGGTCTGTTGCTTCGAGTTGGGCCGGGCGGGTGACACCAGCCTGCAACCCGGAGAGTGGACACAGTTGAGAGACTTCTGCGCCAGCCAGTGAGGCGCCGGTTCACGGCGGTTGACGCAAACCGTTCGCGAACCTTCATCGCGGCATGAGACAGGTCGGCCGGGACCGCGGACGATGCGGGGCTCGGCCGACCTTTCTTTGTGGATTGCTTGACACGCGGTTCCCGGTGCGGCATAAGTGCCATCTGTGGCCGGTGCGTGGCGCGCGGCAGATTTTGCGGACATTGTTTCGGGTAGTGATATGAACAGCAAGATTGTCTACGGCGTCGTGGGTGCGGTCGTGCTCGTCGCACTCCTCTTCTTCCTCAGCAGTTGGCGCCAAACGGCGGGCTTGCAGGAGGCGCTGGAGGCGCCCAACCCCACGGACAAGCAGATTCAAATCATGGCCGATGGACTGGCCGACCAGACCGGCAAGTACCGCGGAAAGGCCGACGATCGTCTGCGCGAGTTGGGGAAGAGGTCGATCCCCGCCCTGGAGAAGGTGAGTGGCTATGTCGGCGCAGAAGTGCGTCTGAAGGCTGCGAAACTCGCGGCGGAGCTCGATCCCGATCCCGAGGGCAACGGATTCGACGGGCTGCGCACCCTGCTGCAGGATCCGGACCACCGCGTGCGCCGCGATGGGGTCCGCCTGGCTATGCGAGTCCTCAGGGCGGCTTTCACGTCGGAAGACAAGCTGGAATACCCCCACATGGGCGAAATCCTCTATCCCCTTGCCCAAGATGAGAACGCATCTGTGCGTGAAGCGCTCACCCAAGCCCTGAGCTACATCTTCACGGACGAGGCAGAGAAGATCCTTAAGACGCTCCAGAAAGACGAGGATAGGGACGTCGCTTTGCATGGCAAGGAGCAGACGGAGTCCCGGAGCGACAACATGAAGCGCAGGAAGAAGAGCAAGAAAAAGTAGTCGGCGGTCGCCGAAGCCCGGCGTTCCCTCGGAGGCGAGCGCCGGGCCGAGCGTGCCGCTTCCGGGATCAGTTTGTGGTGCCGGACGGCGGGGCCTCGAGAACAGGATCGATCTTCACACTGCCCCACTCGTCCTTGTCCTCGCGATCCTCGATCCGCTCACCGATCTGTGCAAGATCGGATGACCCCCACCAGTTCTCCGTTGCGTTGATCACGTTGCTCGTGTGATTGCGGAGGGCCGGGCCCTTGTTCTCCACGACGCTGCTCTTGTTCAGCCGGGGCTGCCCGCCCTCGACAATCCATATGCCGACCTCGGCGTTGCCGGCAATCACGCTGGTCAGAATTTCCGGGCTCGAGAGCCTGCACCAGATGCCGTGCTGCTCGTTGTCGCGGACCTGACAGCCTGAGATTTTGGCATCACTGCTACTGTCCAGACGCACGCCGGTGCCTTTGTTCTGCTGCACCTGCGTGGATGCCAGAACCGGCTTCGAGCGGTCCTGGCAGTTGATCCCGTCCGCACCGTTTTGGGCGATCTCGCAGCCGGCAAGCTGCGGCGAGGCGTCCCCGCGACAGAGAAGCCCAGTCGTCGCGTTGGCGATAATCCTGCATTTCTCCACCTGGCCGGCACCCCCGTCACGGAACGCAATGCCGGTGCGGCCGTTCTTCTCGACCGTGCAGCCGCGCAGCGAGAAGCTCACGGTGGTTCTGACGGTGACACCGCTCATGGCATGTTCGGCGACTCGTCCGCCCTCAGCGGAGATCGTGCCGCCGTTCTCGCACCGGATTCCCTCGTACGCTCCCCCCACGATCCGACACTGCTTGGCGACGATGTTGCCCCCCGATTCGCTATGCAGCCCGTACTGGACCGGCTGACGGATGTCGCACTCGGTCACCGCGACCTCGCCGCGTGTCGCGCTGATCGCCGATTCGGCCGACACGAACTCCACATGGGTCAGGTGCGATGGCGCCGTGCCGTCTGCCACTTCGAAGCGGAATCCCGGCCACCAGGTCGCGGCCGGATCCTCATGGACGGGCAGGCACCGTATCGGCTTCTCGGCGGTACCGGTTGCTTCGACACGTCCCGCGACGCGCAGCCCGCCGCTGATTCCGAATCGCAGTACGGTCCCGGCCTCGATCTTGAGGACGGTATCGCCGGGCACCACCAACGCTTCCTCGATCAAATACGGTCCCTGCTCGGCGGTCCAGGTCACCGTCTGCCCTGCAGGGATGCTCGCGACGGACTGGCACCCGGCGCTGCGAAGCTTGGCGACCTGCTCGGCCTGTTGCTCCAGGAGGGACGCCGAAAGCATGCCAACCTGGCCGTAGGCGCGGTCCTTGTCCGCACCTTCCCTTCCCGGAAACTCGTCCATGACCCGGGACAGCTCGGCTCGGGTTTTACCGATCTGCCCCTTCTTTTCGTACAACTTGGCCCGGGCGAACAGCGCTTCCGCGCTGAAGGTCGGCACGATCTCCGCGTAGCGATCGACGACGTCGGTGAGCTCCTGCATGCCACGATCGAACTCGCCGCTCGCGGTCACCGTGGTGCCGTGGCCGATCTCGGCCCGAGCCACCTTGCTCTCGTCGTCGGACTTCTCGATCACACCCGTGAACAAGGCCAGGGCCTTGTCGTATTGGCCCAGCCCGGCATGTGCATGGGCCAGGTTGACGTCGATCTCCATGTTGCGATCGGGGTCGCTCGTCTTCGCCTTGACCTTCCGCAGAAGCGCCAGAGCTTCCTCATAGCGTCCGTCGGCGATCCATCCCTTGGCCTTTGCGATCTGCTTCCACTGCTCGAGCTTCTCATCCACGCCGGCCTTGTCTCCGCCGCCTTGGTCCAAGTCGATCAGGGTTCCGTAGTACTGCCACGCCACCGCGCCGCCGGCGGCGAGGATCACGACGGCAAGGAAGACCCAGATACCGCGCGATTTCTTCGGGGGGTTGTCCATCCAGTCATTCTCCAGAGTTGCTCGGCTCGTTCTCCATGAACGCATAGCACAGCAGGTGGCAGACGTGCATGTGGGCGTCCTCGACGCGGCCGAAGTGGTCGTCGTCGATCAGGATCTTGTGCTCGGCCAGTTCCGCCAGCCGTCCGCCGCGTCGCGACCCCAGGCCGATGGTGACCAGGCCGTGCTCGCGCCCCCATTGCAGCGCCTTGACCACGTTGGGGCTGTTCCCGCTGACGCTCATACATAGGAGTACGTCCCCGGGCGCCGCAAAGTTGACCATTTGCTCGACAAATACATCTTCGTAGCTCAGGTCGTTCGCCAGGGCCGTCAGGTAGGGCACGTTGTCGTTCAGCGACAGAATCCGGAACCGCTTGGGGCGGTCCAGACTGGCTCCCTTGCCCAGATCCACGGCGAAATGGCTGGCGTTGGCGGCACTGCCGCCGTTGCCGCACGTGAAGATGTTTCGTCCCGCTTCTCGCGCCTGCCGCAGCAGGTCGATCAGCCCGTCGACCGCATCGACCGGAATCGATCGGACGACGCGTTCGTGTTCGCTGAGATAGCTTTCGATCCATGTTTTCATGGGGAATAGCATACGGGGATGGAGCGCGAACGTAAAGCCGACCGGCGCACGCGTAGTGCACTGCCTCATGTGCGCAACGGATGAAACTCACTCTTCCGGATTGCGCGGATGGATCCGATCGCGCGCCGGGTTGGGTGTCTCGATCTGCGGCGCGCGACGTCAACCGGCGGCCGGCCGGGATGACGGCGAGGCCTCGAGGACGGGATCGATTTTCACGCTGCCCCACTCGGCCTTGTCCGTGCGATCCTCGATTCGCTCAGCGATCTTCGCCGGGTCGGGTGATCCCCACCAGTTCCCCGTCGCATCGACCGTCTTGCTCGAGTGATTGCGCAGGGCCGGGCCCTTGTTCTCGACGATACTGCACTGGCGGATCTGAGCTTGACCGTCCCCGCGAATCCAGACGCCGCCTTCGGCGTTTCCGGCGATCTCACACTCGGCGACCTGCGGCGAAACATCGCCCTCACAGACGACTCCTGTCTTCGCGTTTGCGACGATCCTGCACTTCTCCAGCCGGCCGGCAGACCCGTCGCCGAAGACAACGCCGTTTCGTCCGTTCTTCTCGACGACGCAGCCGCGGACGGATAGGCCAAGCGATCTCCGGACGCTGATGCCATTCATGGCCTGTTCGGCGATCCGTCCGCCTTCAACGGAGATCACGCCGTCTCTTTCGCATCGAATGCCGTCGTATGCCCCGCCCACGATTCGACACTGCTTGGCGATAATGTTGCCGGCCGACCTGCTGCGCAGCCCGTGCTGGACGGTGTGACGGATGTCGCATTCGGCCAATGCGACTTCGCCGCGTCGCGCGCTGACCGCCGATTCGGCGGACACGAATTCCACGTGCGTCAGGTCGGACCGCGGCGTTCCGTCGGCCACGTCGAAGTTGAATCCCTGCCACCAGGTCGCGGTCGGATTCTCATGGGCCGGCAGGCACCGGATCGGCTTCTCGGCGGTGCCGACCGCCTCGATGCGTCCCGCGACGCGCAGCCCGCCGCTGACGCCGAATCGCAGCACCGCCCCGGCCTCGATCTTGAGGACTGTGTCGCCGGGCACCGTCAGCTCGTTCTCGATCACGTACGGGCCCTGGTCGGCGGTCCAGGTCACAGTCTGGCCCGCAGGGAGGTTCGTCATGAGCTTGGCCCCGGCGCTGCGGAGCTTGGCGACTTGCTCGGTCTGCTGTGCCATCAGAGAAGCCTTGAGGAAATCAAGGCGGCCCAGGGCGTGATCCCGTTCCTTGCCCTCCCGCCCCGGAAACTCCTCCATGATTCGGGCCAGCTCGGCCAGCGCCTTGGCGACTTGCCCCGTTTCCTCAAACAGCTCGGTCCGAGCGAACAGAGCGTTGCTGCTGAGCTCCGGAATGACGTTGGCGTAACGATTCACGACGTCCGTGAGTTCCTGCAGGCCTCGATCGAAGTCGCCGTTTCTGGCCACCGCCATACCGTGGCCGGTCTCGGCGCGAGCCACCCGACTCTCGTCGCCGGATTTCTCCACGACCTGGGAGTAGGAAGCCATCGCCTTGTCATACTGCTTCAGTTCGAGATACGCATCTCCCAGGATGGCTTCACACTCCCACTTGCGCTCGGCGTCCTTCAGTGCAGGCTTGACCTCCAAGAGAACCGCAACGGCTTCCTTAGCTCGCCCCTCGGCGATCCACCCCTTGGTTTGTGCCATCCGCATCCATTGCCGGTACGATTCCTCGCTGGCCGCGTCGCCCTTGGCCGGCTGGCCGGTATTCAAGCGGGCCAGGGTGCCGTAGTACTGCCACGCCAACGCGCCGCCGGCGGCGACAATCACGACGGCAAGAAACGCCCAGATGCCGCGCGACTTCTTGGGCGTTGGGCTTGTCGACAGGTTCGCGTCGGCCGGTTGGGATTGATCCGTATCGTCGGACTGGATCGGTGAATCGGACATATTCTTGTTCTCCGGAGTCGCTCTTCTTGTTTTTCCTGAACGCGTGGCACCGCAGGTGGTGGGTTCGCGTGTGCGTCCCTTCAAGCTGGACGCGTTCGTCGAGGTACCCCTCGATCCCTGCTGTCCTGCGGGGTAGCATACCGCGATTCCGGGCGAACGTGAAGGCGGTCCGCTCGCACGCGCGGTACCGCTTCTTGCACACAACGAAACAGGCTTAGTCCGCTATGGATTCCACGCATGAACCAGGAAACACGCTTGTTGGGCGTTGAGATCGGCGGCACGAAGCTTCAGGCGGTGGCCGGTTGGGGCGACGGCGTGATCGAACGGACGGTCCGAGAGGCTGCGGACCGCGAGGGCGGCGCCGACGCCATCTGCCGCCAGGTGCGGCGGATGATCGAGGCGCTGCTCGCCGACGGCCAGGCCGGGGCGATCGGGATCGGCTTCGGCGGGCCGGTGGACTACGCCGACGGAAGCGTCGTCAAGAGCCACCACGTTGCGGGCTGGGAGAACCGCCCGCTGGCGGCCTGGGTGGAAGAGACGTTCGGCGTCCCCTGCGGGGTGGGCAACGATACCGATACTGCGACGCTCGCCGATGCCACTCCCGATGTTGGTGTAGAACGTGCACGGCTTGCCGCGTCAAGGGCGGGCAGCTCTACACGGCCCACCACGGTGCGATGGAATTCGGACACTCGTGGAGCTACTCGCCGCTGCTGGCAAAGTGGGAGCGGGTCGAGCACCTGTGTTCGGGGTGGGCCCTCGGGCGCCGGGCCCGCGAGATGGTCGAGCCCCAGCAGTCCGGCCCGCTGATGAAGCTGTGTGCGGGTGATCCGGCCCGGATTGACGCTCCGATGGTGGCTGAGGCCTGGCTGCAGGGGGACGAGACGGCCGGCCGACTCATGGACGACATGATCGACTCGCTCAGTCACTCGCTCTGCTCCGTCGTGGCGCTGATCAACCCCGACATCATCGTGATCGGCGGCGGCTTCGCCCAGGTGGGCGAGCCGCTCTTCGACGCCCTCCGCACCGCCGTCGCGAAGCACGTCTTCGAGCCCTTCGCCGACAATTTCACCATCGCTCCGGCCGAACTCGGCGAGCAGAGCGTGCCCGTGGGGGCTTTGCTGCTGGCGGCACACGTCGCGTGACGCCGATGCTCTCCGCCTCTTCGGTTGCGTCGACAGCGCTCGCGGTCTCCCTATAATGGGTCGCGCGTTGGTGCCGTCCCCCACCCTTCGCAAACAGCCGCGAAGGATGGGGCACCCACCCGGGACGAAGGACGGGGCTCCCACTACCTGTAGCAGGGCGATGCGATGGCAGATACCGAGTTGTTGTTGGGGCACAGCCCTGATCCGGACGATGCGTTCATGTTCTATGCCCTGGCCCACGACAAGATCGATTCGGGTGGGTGGCGGTTTCGGCATGTTCTCCAGGACATCCAGACGCTCAACGAGCGGGCGCTGCGCGGGGAGCTGCACGTTACGGCCATCTCGCTGCATGCATACCCTTACGTGCACGAGAAGTATGCGTTGTTGGCGTCCGGGTCGAGCATGGGCGACAAGTACGGCCCGCTGGTCGTGGCCCGGGAGCCGATGGGTGTCGACGACCTGCGCGGCAAGATGATCGCCGTGCCCGGCGAGATGACGTCGGCGTTTCTGACGCTCAATCTGCTGCTGGGCAAGGGCACGTTCGACCATCGCGTGGTGATGTTCGACCAGATCCTGGAGGAGGTCGCCCGCGGCAAGGCCGATGCGGGGCTGATCATCCACGAAGGGCAGCTCACCTACGGGCAGAACGCGTTGTGCAAGGTGATCGACCTCGGCGAATGGTGGCACGGGCAGACACAGCTACCGATGCCGCTCGGCGGGAACGTCATCCGGCGCGACCTCGGGGCAGACGCAACGCACGAGATTGGCGGCATTCTCAAGGCGTCGATCGAGTACTCGCTGAGCCATCGCGAGGAAGCGGTCCGCTATGCGCTGCAATACGCCCGCGACATGACCGAGGACCTGGCCGACGAGTTCATCGGGATGTACGTCAACAAGTGGACGCTGGACTACGGCGACGACGGCCGCCGCGCGGTCGGGGAGCTCCTTCGCCGGGGTCGTGAGGCGGGGCTTGTTCCCGCGGTCGGCGAGATCGAGTTCATTGGGTGAGTGCAGGGTGTGCGACCTGCCGTGGTTGGCTCAGGGGGTGCCACTGGCGGCTTGCCCGCCAGTGCCTCCGGCGACCCATCCTCATCGGACACGGGCAGGCAAGCTGCCCGTGGCACCCGGCGCAGCGCCGGCATGCATGGTGTTTCGAACATGCTCGAACGGTGGCGTTGCGCATGGCGGCGCTCGGCCCGCTGGGGCGGACCGGGCTTGGCCATGGCACCCGAGCACCGTTTGAGGTCATACGCGTTCCATGCAACCCAGCTATGACGTGATCATCATCGGTGCCGGTCACAACGGGCTTGTGGCCGCCTGCTATCTCGCTCGGGCCGGTCGGCGGGTGTTGGTGCTCGAGCGTCGCCACCTCGTCGGTGGTTCATGCGTGACCGAGGAGGTCTTTCCCGGCTTCAAGGTCTCCACTGCGGCCTACGTCAACTCGTTGTTCTGCCGGGAGATCATCGACGAGTTGAGGCTGCGTAGTTACGGCTTCGAGATGCTCGAGCGTCAGCCGTCGTCGTTCACGCCCACCGACGACCGCCGCTACCTGATGCTCGGCCACGACGAGGACGAGAACCGTCGCGAGATCGGCAAGTTCTCCGCCCGCGACGCCGATCGCTACCCTCGCTACGAGGCGATGCTGACGCAGTTGGCCGAGTTCATCGAGCCGTTGATGCTCGTGCCGCCGCCGGACCCGCTTTCCGGTCGGCTGGGCGATCTGTGGGCCACGATGAGCCTCGGGCGGCGGTTGCAGCGATCGCGGCCCGCCGCGGACCGCATGATGGAGATCCTGCTCGAGCCGGCCACGCGGCTGCTCGATCGCTGGTTCGAGTCGGAGCCGCTGCGGGCGACGCTGGCCACGGATGCGATCATCGGGGCGTTTGCGCCGCCGTCGCATCCGGGTACGGCCTACGTGCTCTTCCACCATGTGATGGGCGAAACGGGCGGGAAGCGCGGCGTGTGGGGCTACGTCCGCGGGGGGATGGGAGCACTGTCCGAGGCGCTCGCCGCCGCGGCGCGGGACCTGTCGGTGGACATCGTCTGCGAGGCTCCGGCCGAGCGGATCCTACTCGCCGACAACCGGGTCGTCGGTGTGGGGTTGGCCGACGGACGAGAGGTTCACGCTCCGGTGGTGGCCTCATGCGTGGACCCTAGTCTCACGTTCACCAAGCTGCTCGATCCGGCCGTTCTGCCGGACGCGTTCCGCGAAGCGGTCGAGCACATCGACTACGCCAGCGCGTCGGCCAAGATCAACTTCGCCCTGAGTGAGCTGCCGGACTTCCGTGCGCTGCCCGGTCGCGAGCCCGGTCCGCAGCATCGCGGGACCATGCACATCTGCCCGACCATCGACCACATCGAGCGGGCGTACGACGATGGCAAGTGGGGCCGGCCTTCGCAGCGGCCGGTGCTCGAATGCACCATCGCCTCCGTCGTCGACGACACCCTGACCCCGGCCGGCAAGCACGTCATGTCGATGTTCGTCCAGTACGCCCCGTACAACCTGGCCGAAGGTACGTGGGATGAAAACAGAGACGCCTTCGCCGACCGTTGCGTCGACTTGCTCACCGAGTACGCCCCGAACTTCCGCGAGGCCGTCATTGATCGGCAGGTGCTTACTCCGCTCGATATCGAGCGCACGTTTTCGCTGACCGGCGGCAACCTCTTTCAAGGGGCCATGACCCCGGCGCAGCTTCTCGCTCGCCGCCCGGTGCCCGGCTGGAGCCGATACCGCACGCCGGTCGACGGATTGTACCTGTGCGGCTCAGCGGCTCACCCCGGGGGCGGCGTCATCGGCGCCCCGGGGTACAACTCGGCGGTGGAGATCCTGCGGCAGACCTAACGGGGGGTGTCCTCCTGACTGGGAGTTCCGGCTTCTTCCTGTTCCGGAAAGCAACGCGTCCAAACCCCGTCGGCAGCCGTCCTGTGCGCGTATCGGCTGGTGTAGCGGGACTGCCTGTTATCGGAGGTTCGGACCCATTGCTCCCATCGGGATGACCATAGCAGTCCGAACAGCGACCCAGTCGGGTCAGGCGGCGCGCCCGCATTTTGCCCGCCAGGTGTGTGCCAGTTCCGGGGCGCGCATCGGATCGCAGGAGTGTTTGCTCAGCAACGCTTCGCGGACCCAATCGGGGACGGAGCGAGGGTCGGCAAACTCGGTCCGGAGACTGCGGTCGTGGCCGGCCGTGAACAGGCGCACGCCGACCTCGTGGTCCATACCGTGACGATGGCGGCAGAACGCAACCAGCCCGGAGAGATAGAACTGTTGACCCTCTTTCGTTATTTCGACCTCGATCGGGTCGCCGGGCAGGAACACGTGTGCCACCTGGAGCCCCACCCCACCCTTCGAGATGTTGTGCGTTCGGCCGCTGATCGTGTGCAGTGAGATCGGGCTGTTGGGGTAGTAGACAACCGAGCAACTGCGCAGCATCAAGTGCCGGACGGCTCTGGGCTTCTGGCTCGGCACGAGGGGTTCGACCGGGACTTCGTTCAGCGTAGCCGGCTGTATGTGCGTGAGGTCTGCCACTCGCGACATGGTGCGGTCCTCCTAAGGAACAACGCATCCTGGCGTCCTCGTCCGTTCCGACGGCATACGACCGACCGGACGGGCAGCGCGACAATCCCGGCACAAACGGGACTCGACGCTTTGCGCCCCACCCTCGCGAGTGGTTTGCCTTGACGAGAATCGCATCGTCGCGAAAGCATCAGATATAACCGCCAGGGGGGAATGCCATTAAGCTAAGCTGCATGTTGTTGTTCTAGCAGGCGTTTGCGTAAT
>CAYMME010000210.1:0-14419 GCA_964391465.1 uncultured Planctomycetales bacterium | reverse complement strand
GGAGCCGAGTCGGGTCGCCACGAAGTCCCCTTCCCCCACGTCATCGAGGACCACCTCTACATCTACGAGACCGACCTCCCCATCGCCGAGTTCCAGGAGTTCAAGGGCACCGTCTCCAGCGTCTCCGGGGAACGGCTCTGGGAGTACTCCAAGACGACTGTCGTGAACTGCCCCGGATAACCTAAATAATTATCAGCTGTGCAGATGGATGTGATTAGGAATGACCGAGAAATCGAAGCTGAGGATCACGGTGTTGAAGAGGCTTGACCCCTCGGAGCTGTTCGAGACCTTCCCCGTGGCGAGGAGGGATTGGATGGTCCCCTGCGGGATCTACGAGGACGACCAAGAGTTCCACGTCGGCGAGGGCCTGCGGATGCCCGAGGGATTTTGCCCCTCGGCATGGAGAGCCATCTACCACAACGTCAGGGCCCTCGGCTACGGAGGCACGTTTCCCTTCCACGACGAGGGCGGCGTCGCAGTGAGCTGCTGCACCGACGGGCTGAGGCCCGTGATCTTCAAGATCGAGAGAATCTGATCCCCGGGGCTAGCTCTCCCTATTTTCTGGCTCCTTCACGACTAGGAGGGCAGCGACAGCCCCGATGACGAAGAGCGCCGCGCTCACGTTGAAGGGCATCCGCTTCGAGTTTCCCCCGGAGATAGCTGCCCCCGCCACGGTCCCCGCCCCCCCGAGCAGGGCCCCGGGGGCGCGGGGGGTCGCCGTGGTCAGCGCCGCACGAGCATCACCGTAGCGGCCTGCTCTGCTTGCCGGGCGGTCGGGGTGCCGACCGCACGGAGTGCGATGCCTGTGAATCGTGTCTACTGGCCCCCGTAAATCAGGTATACCTCGCCCGCGTCTTCGCGGTTGAACGGGTCCGCCAGGGGCGAACCGATGAGCAAGTCGGTCTGCCCGTCGTCGTCAATATCACCGGCGGTGCTGAAGAATCGCCGCGAGCCGAGCCCTTCCTCGGTGAGGCTGTCCGCCCCTCCGGCGTAGTCGGCGGTCTCGCGGCCGATGTAGACGGTCGACGGCAGGTCCGCGGTGCCCGCCTCGGTCACGCTGTATACCCCGTCTTCGAAGATCGTCGTGCTGAGACTGGCAGGATCGCGAAGATCGCGCCGCCCGTAGAACACGAACACCTTTCCGGCGTCGATCAGCCGGGCCGTTACCTCGCGCTGACCGTCCACGAGTGGGTGGTCGAAGGCCAGCAACTCGTTGAGCGTGAGGAGGTAGGAAACCTCCCCCGTCAGCGGATTGGTCGTAGTGGAAATCGAGCGAACCGTCCGGCACTCAGACCCCGACGGCGTACTGATGCGGATTCTCGAGCGGACCGCCATTCCCTCGGCGGACCGGACGAAGACCTTGTTTTCGCCCGCGACGGCCGGTTCCGTGAGGACCGTCTCGAACGTGTGGTCGGCTCCCGGTGCCGAGAACATGATGTCGTGGACGAAGTCGCCATCCATGTCGCCGGGGGACGCGATTGCGTAGCCCGTCCAGGACTCGTTGTCGGCGAGCCCGTCCGGGCAGGGCGTTCCCCCCGCGAGGCTTGCCTCGCTGGGCTCCACCTCTCCCTTGATCAGGATGGCCAGACGTGCGGCAAGTAGTTCGGCAATCTCCCACGGGTTCTCGCGCGGATCGGGACGCTCGACGAGATCGAGTCGTCCGTTCCCGTCAAGATCCAGGCCGCCGAAGATCACCAGCACCGCCCCGACGCGCTGGCCGCAAGTGGCAGTGTCCGGATCCCCATCGCAGTAGCGCGGGATTCCGATGACGAGATCGGTACGGTTGTCTCCGTCGAAATCACCGACCTGCGGCTGGACTTCACCGAGCCGTTCGCCGGCCCTCGCGACGATCTTCGTGCCGCGGATGGTCCCGTCGCCGAACGGCGTCGTGTTGTCGTCGACCACCTCGTCAACGTCCACGCTGCCGCCGGTATCCTTTCCGAGCAGTACGTACAGCGCCCCCGTGTCGACGCGTCCGTCCTGGTCGTGCCCAGGAGCGCCGACGACGATGTCAGCGTCGAGGTCGCTGTCCACGTTCCAGCTAGCGACAGTGCTCATCTCGCTCCCGGCCGGCCCGATGAACCGGCTCGCACCCACGTGCTTCCCGCCCGCCAAGTACTGGTGCGGCCGAGGCAACGGAAAGTCGGTATCGATCTGCTCGAGGCAAACATCAGCGTCAGTCCCCCAAATGCATGCTCCGTCTGCGGTTTCGAGGCGGGTCTTCCACCAGTTGGTCGGCGAGATTACGTAGATCGCCCCCGAGTCTCCCTCGCGCGGATCCGCCACAATCAGGGGACTGTTGGCCCCGAGCGCGGAGGTCGCGAGCGCGCTCCCGAACCGACCGTTGGGATCGAACGCTCTGTATATCTGTTCATAGGAGGGATCTTCGTCGGGCTCCCCGTCTTCGTCGCAGTCGATGAACGGCCACTGGTGCCACCCCGTCCTCGGTCCCAGGATTCGCGCCCCGTAGGGCGGGAGCTGCCCTTGCTGTACGTCGTCCAAGGACCAACCGTCGTCCTTCACGCCGCCCGGCCACATGCCGGGGTACGCACCGGGGTACGCGCACGGACACTCGGGCCCGGGATCCTCCGTGCAGTCGGCCAGGGTCAGCGGAGTCCTGAAACACTCGGCGCCGGGATCGTCCTGCGGCTTCCACAGGGCGTTGCAGATCTCGTCGGGCGAGTTGTTGTGCGCCGACGGACACCGTTTGCCTTCGGTGCAGTTGAAATTGCGGCCCACGCTGTTCAGGCTGATGCCGACGGGCTCGTCGCTGTCGTTGAGGCTGGAGACAACGACGATGCCACCGGCGTCGAAGTGGCCCGCTGCGGCCAGGACGTCGGGCGAGGCGCTGTCCACATGGGGGAACGCGAAGACCAGTTCGCTACGGGCGTCTCCATCGACGTCAGGGAGCACGGCCACGTCCACCATCCCCAATGCTTCGTCGCCGCCGATCCCGGTGTATGTGTTGCCGTCCAGCTCATCGAAGGGGACATCCGTTCCGGTGGTGCGGCTTCCGGACCCGAACGCCAACACCGCGCGTCCCGCTCCACCCGCACCGAAGCGAGCGAGCACGAGATAGTCGTCCAATAGATCGCCGTTGCGGTCCCCGATGCCGAGGATGCCGCTGCCCACCTGGTCGCCGGTGGCCTGACCCGTGATCCTCGCCCCGGAGATCTCCGCTCCGGTGTGGCCAAGCCACCGGGTCCCGATGTCGCGCCCCGCGATCAGGAGTGTTGCGAGGCCGTAGGTCGTGTTCCAGGTGGAGCCGGTGTCGTTCGGATTCGCGTCTCTGACTACCAGCAGGTAGTTGTAGAGCTGTCCCGGACGGACGCCCACTTCGGCGAGGGACCGAAACTCCGACTCTTCCGACGGCCACTCGAACATAGCGCCTTCGACCGGGAGCGGCCCGGCCTCGCCCACCCGCTCGTCGAGCAGCAGCTCGTTCCCCGACAGCGGGAACCGGTCGGGATCGAGATAGACGGCCATGTCCACCCGCTCGCTGTTGGCGTCAAACGCCCGCCACACCACCTTGAGCCCGGAGGCATTGTCGAGAAACAGGTTCTGCAGCGGCTGGTCTGAGTCGGCATCCGGGCATGGAGTGGCATCGCAGGCAGTCACCGACACCAGCGCGATCGCCGGGGCGTCGCCTCCGACGATCTGAATCTTCCCGGCCGCGTAGTCGAAGTCCGCCGGGCTCACCTGATCATCCGGGTTGAGGCTTGCTCCGATGAAGTACGCGCCGGGAGCCAGTTGCGCGGTGGCGAGGGCGAGGGAGAAGCTGGTCTGCGTGATCGGGAGATCGCGCCCGACCACCTGCTCGTCGCCGCTGCTGAACAGACCGTCCTGGTCGACGAACACATTGATGTGCGCGTCACTGTCGGGATCAGCGGCCAAGAACCGGACTTCCACGGTGTCCGCAGGGCCCACGATTCGATCGAGGGCCGGGGCCGTCACGAGAATGGCGGGTGGCTCATCCAGTCGGACAAACGTGTCCGCATACTCCGTAGTGGACAACCCGGTCGACTCGATGGTTACGCCGACAAAGTAGATGCCCGGCAGCAGCCCGGTTGTGTTCCAGACGACGCTGGTTTCCGTGCCCCGACCGACGTCGATCAACGAGACGTCGATCAACGACTCGTTTCCGCTCAGCACACCATCGTTATCGAAGAAGACCCGGTAGTCCGCAGCCGTGCTCGTGTTGGTCATCACGAAACTGATGTTGATTTGCTCGCCGACTGCGAACGGTCCGGAGGTGGTCGGTCCCAGGAAGGTGATGGCTCCGCCGGCGCGCACCTGGATGGTGACGTCTTCATCGCTCGTGGTGGAGGCCCGAGTGACGGTTCGGCTGACCCCGTTGTCAAGGGCGACGGTGGGGTAGTACAGCCCCGACGCGAGCCCGGCCGTCGACAGGTAGACGGTCAGGCTTACCGCCGAGAGGTTCGCTTGGGTGGCAACCTGGGTCCCCAAGTCGGCCCGCTCGAGATACGCGCTCACGATCACGTCGTCGATCGGATTCGCGATCTGGTACGCGACCGGGATGGCCGTACCGGCCGTTACCGTCTGGTGCTCGGAGGGTGTCAAGATGATCGGGTACGTGCTGCCCGGAATCGGCTCCGGTTCCGCGATCTGGCGCGGCGCTCCCGTATCAGTCGGGCAAGTGACACCCAGGAGGGAGCAGCCCAACCCCAGAAGCGTCACGGCGACTATCGAGAGGGTCCCCGCACGTGGATGAGGGGCACTTGTCATTACCGGTATCCTCCTCGATTGTTCCCACCCTGCCCGCACGTCAACAGCACCCGGGGGAAGGGTCGTCCGAGCCCCCGGAAGGTCCGAGTCAAAACGGCGTGGGCTCACTACCTTCTATACTCCGCGCATAAGTGACTTGTCAACCGTAACCGCCGCATGGCAAATGCGCGTAAGGCTCTGTATGGCAATGAATTCGGACGTTCTCGCCCCCGTCGTCCCGGTGGACGGGACCGTGGCCGGCTTGCCCGGGGCGCTGGACCCACTCGGAACCGGTCGCCGGCCCGGTTTTTTTTGGGGCAAGTCTGCGAGCACGGAACCGAACCGCCCCGCGTTCGCGGAGTAGTATGGTTGGAAAGACCAAACTGGATCGGCACGCTGTCACTTCCGCCCACGACGGCGTGGACCGAAGCGCCGTCCCCAGCGGGGGGACGGCGTGTTTTTTTGGTCAGCGGCCCGCGGGTGGGGGGACGGAACGAACGCCAGTACGGCCTCACGGGCGTCGGTCGGGCCGGATCTTTACCGGACCGAGCGGGTCGCAGGTGCGGTGCTCGTCGCGGGGGCCGGAGCCGTCGCAGGCCGGGTGCTGACGTTGTGGGCGCGGGCGAAGGCGGTGACGGCCGCGTCGCCGGGCATCCGCTCGAGGGCCCGGCGGAGCAGGAGCCCGACTTGTTGTTCGACCCCGCCCGACTCGAGGAGCTTCGTAAGGGCGTCGACCACGTCGGCTCCGCGATTCTGCTGAATCGCCCACTGCGCCCGGACCGCCTGAACCACGGGTGAACCCGCGTTCAGCGTCAGAGCCCGCTCGACCCAGCCCTCGAAGCTCGCGGGACGCCGTTCGGTTCGCGTATCGAGGAACCGTGCGGCCAGAGCCGCATACAACTCGCCGATGGCCATGTCGATCATCACCGGATTGTCTCGTGCCGTGAGCGGAACGACTTCACTCCGTGCGGTCGGCTCATCACCGGCGGCGAGAAGGTAAAGCACCAGATCCCGCCGGTTCGTCGCCTCCGCAGCGTCGCCGAGGTCCAGCGGCTTGATCGTCGCGATCGCGCTGCGGGCCGAGGCGATCGCGCGGGCCACGTTATTCGGGTCGGCGTGGAACTGCATGCGGGCCAGATCCGCGAGGACCGCCGCGTGGGCAACCGGGAATCGCGAAGCGATGGCGCGGTAGAGCGGCTCGGCCTCTTCGGCGAGCTGCGCGGCGTCGGCATCGTGGCCTTCGCGTTCCGCGAGCAGCGCGGCCAGCCGCAGGATGTCGGGCGCGTCGGGCTGCGCCGCTGCGGGAGCGCTCGCCGCGGTGCGTCGGGCCGGCGTCAACATGTTTCCGAACGTCGCGGGGAAGTCGGGGTGCTGGGCGAGCGTTGCGGCCGCCGCCGTGAAATCTCCACTCACTTGCCCGCCGCGCAGCACGCGCAGGAACAGCCGGATCTGCTCGGGGAGCGGGCGCTCGCGGGTCATCTGCCACAGGGTCAGCGCGAATCCCTCGTTGAACGGCGACGACCGCACCAGCCGCTCGGCGGCGGCGATGCTTCGCGCGCGATAGGGCGTGATCTGCTCGGCAGGGAAACTCGCGAGGGAATGGATTGCTTGCAGTAGTTGTATGTCCTGTGCCTCGGCGTCCGGTGCGCCCTCGGGCGGCGGACCGAGAGCGGAAGCGATGCGCCGGCTCTGTTCGTGGATGAACATCGCGAACCCGGGCAGACCGGATTCATAGAGGGCTACCGACGACAGTCCCGGAGCCGCGGTGTTCAGAGCGTCGGCAACGCCGAGGCCCAGGTGGAGCTCGTTCCAAGCGCCCACCAAATCCTGCCCGGCCAGCAGCAGCAGTCGCCGGCGGTTTTCGGCCGCCGTCTCGGCGTCGGCCAGACGCCGTCGCGCCATCTCGACCAGGTATCGTGTCGTGTCGGCCCGGGCCTGTAGGAGCCGCAGGCCGCCCTGGAGGCGGCGGGCCGAGTTCAGGCGGTTGGCCGCGCCGCGCTGAGCGTATCCCAGGCCGTTGCGGAACTCGCCGCGCGAAAACGCTTCCTCCACCCTGACCCCGTCACGCGCGGCGTCCCAGTCGAGCACCGCGTACTGCAGAACCACCGCAGACAAGCCCAGCCCGAGCACGAGACCGACGACCCGCAACAATGCCGGTGCCGGCCGTCGGGCGGGCGGCGCGGCACCACCGTGGTTCGCGCTCGCCTCGCGCTCGACCGCCGCCAGCAACGCCCAGGCCAACCCGAGAACCGTATAGTAAACCGTCGGAAAGGCCTCTCCGCGCAGGGCGGCGTTCCCCGACTCCTCCACCATCATCGCCACCAGGGCGGCGAGCAGCCCGATGATGCTCCAGCGCGTCAGCGGCGGCAGGTCGCTTCCGCGCAGCACCCGCGCCCCGGCGAAGAACGTCAGCCCGTAGACCAGTGCGAGAAGGACCACCCCGACCGCGCCGTTCTCGGCGAGCATCTCGAGCCACTCGTTGTGGGCGTGAGGGGCGCTGGTCTTACGAAAGGCGATCGAGTCGTTGATGAGATCGTCCGGGACACGCGACGGGGCCAGCAGGGCGTAGCTTCCGCTTCCGTGGCCGGCAATGGGCCGCTCGGCGAAAAGTTCGACGGCGTACTGCCAGAAGTAGAGCTGCCCGCGGAGCGCGGCGGACCGGGCGTCGGCGGCTGCTTCCGAGCGTGCTCTGAGCCACGACGGCCCCGCGACGGCGGCAGCCAACGCGAGGAGGACGACGCCCCCGGTCACGAACCTGCGCGGTGTCGCCGACCACGATCGGGAAGCGAAGAAGACAATCGCCGCGACCCCGGCGACCAGGGACGCCTGCGCAGCGGCCGCTCCGGTCAGGCTCATGGCCCAGACGAGGAGAACGATTGCGACGACGAGCAATCCAACGGGCCACCACGGAGCGCCTCGCGGCTCTTGGCGGTCGCTCCCGGGGCGGGCATTCGGTGCTTCACGTCGGGAGCGGATGCAGGCGGCGGCCAAACCGATCGCCAACGCGGGAGCCACGACCAGAGCCGGCACCAGGCACGCGGCGAGGACGTTCGGATCGCCGAGCGGGTAGCCGGCAGCCGCAGTCGGGCTGTGCTCCAGATGGTACCAGACCCCGATGATTGCGGTGAACGTCAACGTGCCGACGAGGGCCGCGATCCCGGCCAGAGCGCCTCGAAGCGTGAGGGCCCGGGCGATCGCCATCGCCCACCACACCTGAATCGCGAACAGCAGCGCCGCGTACCCGGCGTGCTCGGCCTGCGCCGGAGTGGGTGACCACAAGAACGACACGGCCGCCAGGCCCAGGAGCACGAGCGCGGCAAGCTGTGCGGTGGACAGTGCGCGAAACGGTGCGGCGGATCGCGTCGTGACGCCTTGCTCCGCCGGCCCGGCGTCCTCGGGTTCGCCCTCCGGCCGTGGTTGGGCGGAAGGCTCCGGGGCGCGTTCATCCTCGGGTTCACGGCGGCTGGCCGCAAACCAGCCGACGAAGACAATCCCGATCACCGCCGCCGTCCCGACGTGAAGGGCAAGGGCCTTGACCGCCACACCGTCGGCGGTCGGGTGCTCGTTGTTCAGCGCGAGGACGTCGACCAGCGGCCGAAGCAGTGAATCGTGCGACCAGGCCTGCGGGTCCTGCGTCCGACCGTACGGCGCGGAGATCAGGAGGCAGCTCGCGCATAACACGACAATGATGGCGATAACGGTCAGCGTCGCGGTCGAAGCGTTGGGCATGCAGGTGCTCCGTGGCTGTTCGCCGGCCTGCGGTCGGACGTCCGAGACTGAAGGCTAGCCGCCCCGCGGCTTCTGTCAATGCAGTCGGGCCCCGTGCGCCCGCTCCGGGTATGATAGGCGGCATGAGGAACACGGCTGTCGGCTTGGACCCGGGCGAATCGCTCGAGACGGTCTCGTGCCCGCTCTGCGACGCCGACGACGCGAAAACGATTCTGTACGGGCGCGACCGGCTGTTCGGCCGGCCGGGTCGCTACCGTGTGGTGCGCTGCACCGCATGCCGCCTTATCTACGTCAACCCGCGACCGACGTTCGAGGCGCTCGCCGAGCACTATCCCGACGACTACTTCTGCTACACGCCGCCGGGCCGGGTGGAGTCGCCGTTGCAGCGTGTGCTCGATGCGCTCGGCAACGGACTGTCCCGGCGCCGGCTCGCCGCGCTCGAACGCGTGGTCGGCAGGCTCACGCCGGAAACACGAATCGCCGACGTCGGCTGCGGAGTGAACGCGTCGCTCGCGCACATCCGGAACGTGCGCGGTTGCGAGGGCATCGGCGTGGATTTCAATGCCAAGTGCGTGGGCTACGTGCGCGACGAACTGAAGATGCCCATCGCGCACGGCACGCTGGGCGACGCGAAGTTCCCGGACGGGCACTTCGACGTGGTGACCATGCACGAGTACCTCGAGCACGAGCCCAACCCCCGGCCGGTCCTCACCGAGGCCCGACGCGTCACGCGCACGGGTGGACACTTGGCCCTCGAGGTGCCGCACATCGCGGGTCTGCCGGCGAAGGTGTTCCGCTCGCGGTGGTCCCAGCTCGACCTGCCCCGCCACCTGGTCTTCTACACGGCGCAAACGCTCGACGAAATGCTGCGGCGGTGCGGGTACCGGCTGGTGCGCGTGCACACCTACGGCGTTCCGTTCATGACGGGCGGCAGCATCCTTCACACGCTCGGTTTCAAGCATCTGGGGCGGATGACGCCGCGCGACCTGCTGCTCATCGGCGCGGCGGGCTTTCCTTTTCTGGCGATGCTCCCGCTGCTTCGCGAGTTCATGCACGCGGTTGCCCGGGCCGAGTAGGCGACGGCGTGTTCGTGTCTCGTGCGAGCGTCAGGAGCACCTCGCGGTTGCCGGCCTGTCCGCGGATCGGGGAGTCGCACCGGTCGAGGACGGTCAGGCCGATGGTGGTGACCTCGTCGATGACCCGCGCGACCACCGGCTCGACGTGCTCGTCGGGCAATACGCCGCCGACGAGCGTCTCGCGGTCGGCCTCATAGTGCGGCTTGACCAGCGTGACGATCCGGCCCGCCGGTTTCAGGAGGCGCAGCGCGGCCGGCAGGATGTTCCGTTGTCGTGTCCAGCCCACGTCGATCGTCACCAGGTCACAGGCTTGCGGCAGCGTGACGTGCATCGCGTTGCAGCGTTCACGCACGACGACACGCTCGTCGCGCCGCAACGTATAGTCGAGCACGCCGTAGCCCTTCTCGACCGCGTAGACTCGGGCCGCACCCCGGCGCAGAAGCACGTCGACAAACCCACCGACGTTGCTGCCCAAATCGGCGCAGACGGCATCGGCGACGTCGATCCCGGCGTGATCGAGCGCCGCCGCCAGCTTCTCGCCCCCCCGCCAGCGATGCTCTCCCGACGCGCCCATGGGAGCAGTGTAACGCAAAGCGTTTCCCGCGTGATGCACGTACAGCCCCAGCGGGGCGCCGGATGGTTAGCCCAGGGCGCAGCCCGGCGCCAGCCGGTGCAAGCCCTGGGTTGACGGGTGCAGAGACCATCAAGCCCCGGAGGGGCGACGCCGGACCGCGTGCTCGTGCGGGGTCCGCCCACCATTTCTTCTTGAGTTCGGGCTCGTTCACGAGGTAGCTGTCGCGGAGCACAGCATCCAATACCTCGTCAAGGCAGGTACGGGTGGGCTTCCCACCGACAGTACTCGGCGCCAGGTCGCCCGCAAGCGTCACGCAACTCGAGCCGAAGGACAGCGCACCGAACATGGCCTGCGTCGCGTCGAACAGCCTGCGAAGTTCCGTGAGCCTGACCTCCTGCATTTGCCCCTTCAAGTGGCCGGTCTGCCGGTCAATGAGCCGGTGCGCGACGCGGTGGTTACGAATCTCTCGCAGCCGCTCGGCGGCCTTGGCCTGCTCAGCCTCCCACAGGGCCTCCTCCGGCGTGTGCCTGAACGCAAAGCAGGCGTCAAGGTCCGGGACGTCCGCGATATAGCCCGCGTCCGGTTCGCTGTAGAAGAGATGGATGTGGTGGTTTTCCATGGCTCATATCGCATCTGGAGACCCATGGACTTTCGTGCGCGTGGCTCAGCCCCTCCGGGGCCGTGATCGCCGTTTGGGAGCGGCGCTTGCCTTGATGTCGTCCAACGTCGTGCGATCGACCCATTCGCGTCGTTCTTGCGCGTAGTCGCCCATGCCGTGCTCGAATTGCTGGAGAAAGCGTATCATGCCGGCCTGGCCAAGCCGTTCCCGGAGGACGGCCAGCCCTTCCCGACGAATCTGATCAAGCGTCAAGTGCATCATTCTGCTCCCGAAGCCATACCACCGGATTGTCCACTCGAACCTTCAACTGCCTTCGGACTCGACGTGCTCGACGGAGGAGGCGGTCGTCGCAGGTCAGCATCACGTCGGCGCGAGCCGCCTCGGCCGCCGCGAGATGGGTGGCGTCGGCGGGCTTGAACCCCAATTCTATCAAGTTGGCCGCCCGACGGACAACTCCCGCCGTCAACGCGACACGGTTTCGCGGTTCCGGCAGTAACGCCAGAACCCGCCGGCGTCGCTCGTCGTCAACCATGGCCTCGATTTCGATCTCAGCCATTCGCGAAGAGACGTGAGCCCATTCGCCGCCGTCCGATCGTTGAAAGATCAGGGCGACGGCTTCGGACTCAAGGTGAATGCGATCCTGCCGCTGGTCATCGAAGGGGCGATTCAGACAGGATACGTCCATGTAAACCCTCATCGTGCCGTCGCCTCCTCGATGATGCGGATCTCGTCGTCGGTCAGGCCGTAGAGCTCATAGACGAGTTGATCGATCTGCCGGTCGGTCGCGTCGACCTGGCGTTGGATGGTGGTCCTGTCCGTGGGTGTCTTGGCCGCGGCGCTGGATCTACGCAACGATAACGCCTGTCGGACTAACGCCGTCATCTTGTCCCGAAGTCCCCGGCCGCTCGACGTATCGCTGCCCGGCAGGCGCAAGGGCAACCGCCCGATGTATTGGGTGAAGAGCCGGTAGCGGTATTCGCCAGCGCGCTGCCCGAACGGAATACTGATACGAGAAATCGCGAACCACATGAGCCGACTATTTAGTATTCCGAGGAGGCATGTATCGTCGGTGCCGAGACAGTACGCGGTGTTTCGAATCCACGTTGCATCCGCATCCAGGTAGAAGCGAGCGTGCCGGGCAATGTCAGGGTAGACAATCTTCGGGCCATCCAACACACTGTAGTAGTCGCACGCGCGCAATTCCCACCAGAAGTCGCCCTTGTCCTGACGCCTACGGGCCCGTTCTTCGAACGGCTTGAGATGGCTGGCCAAGGAGTTGTACTCCGAGCGGAACCACTCCCAAGCGGTTCGCTCCGTCGCGTTTGTGCCGCCTGGCAGAGCATTCCGCGTCCAACCGTTCGGAATTGCGATGAGATACCGTTCGGTGTCCCTCAGGCCGTAGCGTCGAATGTCTTGGCCGCTCGCAAAGCGTTTGATGAGCGTCTCGCACGCGGGGTTCACCGCGATGAACCGCGCGCGCGACCCCGCGTCGATCTCGAACGCCGCGTTGAGACCCGTAATGATACCCCTGTAGATTCGCCCATCGACGAGCGCGCGGAGGGGCACGGCGCCCTCGGCGATGCGCGCGAAGACGCGGCGGACGGATTCCTTCTCGAGCGACCACGAGTCATCGGAAAGCTGATGTTCGCCGATGGTGTATGAAGCCGTCCCGGGCGCGGGCATGTCTTGGCTCTCGGGGCCATCGGCCTTCATCACCCGCACTTTGCTTGGCTGCGAGACTCGCCCGAGAAGGGGAATGCAGACGTACGTGTCCTTTGCATCAGCGAATACAGCCCTCCCACCGAAGTCGACGATTTCGATCACGGCGACCTGTCGTTGTAGATACGCTCGCAACCCGCGGCCAAAACTTGAGCGAAGAAAGCTACTCGACACGATGTAACTGTGGAGTCCACCGGCGCGAAGCAGACAAACGGCGCGCTCAATGAAATAGACGTACAGGTCTGCCGTGCTGTCGTAGGCTTCATAATTACGCTGAAGGTAGTCCTTGAAGGCGGTAAGCGATTCCTGACGCACATACGGTGGGTTTCCGATCACAACGTCGAAGCCGCCGCAGGCCATGATTTCGGCGAATTCGGCGTGCCAGTCAAAGGCGTTGATGTGGTAGCGCTGCTCCTCATCAAAGAGGTCGGCTTCATGGCAGTCGTAGAAACCCGGCCCGATCAGGCTGTTCCCGCACTTGATGTTGCTGGCGAGGTCGGGCAGGGCGCGTTCGTGGAAGAGGCGCAACTGGTTGTCGAGGGACTGCTGCGATTCGCCCTCAAGCACCTTGAGCAGCAGCGAGAGCTTGGTGACTTCGACGGCTTGGGGGTCAATGTCCACGCCGTAGATGTTGTTCAAGAGGATGCGCTTTCGCTCGGGGACGGCGAGGCGCCAGGTGGCCCCGTTGCCCGTCGGGTCGGGCCTCGGCGATTCATAGACCGGCGGGTTTTTCTTGCGGGCCCACTCCGTCGGTTCGTGTTCCGCGTACCATTGCAGGTGCCAGTCCAGCAGGTGCTGATACGCACCGAGCAGGAACGACCCGCTGCCGCAGGCCGGGTCGAGGACGGACAGCGCGTTGCCCGCGTTCTTTCGGACGCGACCGCGATCGGCGCGGACGCGCTGGTCGAGCATGGGGCCGACGTCGGCAGGGGCCTTGCCTTCCAGCAGCTTGCCGACGGTGTTCTCCACGATGTAGTCGACGATGTACTTCGGCGTGTAGTAGACACCGCCGGCCTTGCGCACTTCGGGCTTGAATTCGATCTTGGCCCGGTGCCCGGCGGTCAGCGTGATGACCTTGCCCAGGAACTGCTCGTAGACCTGACCCAGGATCTCCGGCGGCAGGACCGAGAATTCGTAGGGGCACTCGGGGTAGTACAGGCGCCTGATGATGTCCTTGAGGACCTTGTCGTCGATGACCAGCGTCGGGGTCAGCTCGTCCGGGGCTTCTGCCCGGTCGCGTTCGTGCTCGAAGTGAAACAACCCCGAATTGTAGCGTTCGTCGGCGCGACGGAAGAGGACGACCAGTCGCGGGTAAACGGCGGAACCGTTGAGCAGCGCGCGGAGCTGGGCATAGGTTTCGATCCCGCGGTCCTCGCACATGCGCAAGAAGATGATGCGGTCGATGGACTTCGTGACGGCATAGTTCAGGTCGCGCGTGCTGAGGTCGGGGTTGCGCAGGGCCACGTTGCGGGCGAGCTCGTCGCGCCAGCTCTCGATTTCCTTCAGGAATTCGTCGTCGACTTCGGCGGTGCCGCGCTTCCGCCTGGCCGTGGCGGCAAACTTGTCGAACGACCCCTTGAGGATGGCATCTTTCGAGAAAACGGAGGCGACTTCGCCCCACCGGTCGGCGTATTCATCGTAGGTGACGTACAGAACGCGCCCGGCGGATGCCTTGTCCGTCGGCTTGGGCCGCTTTGTGCAGTCGAAGACGGCGAATTCCTCGAAATCGGTGAGGATCGAGAGGGGCAGCTTCGCCGTCCACGCGTAGCGGCGAAGCTGGTAGGCGTGCTCCTGCTTCTGCTTGATGTCTTCGGCGGGTTTCTTGGCCTCGACGAAGAACTTGCGCACGCCGCCGATGCGAAAGCAGTAGTCCGGCGCCTTGGTCGAACCGCCCACCTTGATCGCGTCTTCGTGAATGACATCCTTGATCCCTTCGTAAAAACCCCCTCGTTTTCGAGCGAAGGGACACTTGGCGGC